>JBHJHH010000052.1:0-10855 GCA_050331015.1 Geminicoccaceae bacterium | reverse complement strand
CTGCCAGGCACACAACCATACCGCGAGGTCTTCCAGGCGTCCGAGCGCGCCGGCCGGCTTGGTCAGCTTGGCATCGTGGGCGCGCGCCTGCGCCGCCGCTGCGCCATCCGGCCCAGGCAGCGCGTCGAGCCGTGCACGGATCGCGTCGAGATCGGCAAAGGGACGCGGCTGCGCCACGGTGGCTCTCCTTGCTGGCCAGATACGAACGTGCTTTGTCGCTGGCGGACGGCATCCGGGCAAGCCTCGCGACGATCTGCGGCCGCGGCCGAAGGCCATGGCCCAGACCGTTGACCGGGAGGCGGTTGTCGTCAGGGACGGCCGTGCATGCCCGCGCTGGCGCTGCAGATGCGGTGTGCGCGCTGCAGATGCGGTGTGCGCGCTGCAGATGTAGTGTTTGCGCTACAGGTGCGGTGTTTGCGCTACAGGTGCGGTGTTTGCGCTACAGGTGCGGTGTTTGCGCTGCAGATATAGTGTTTGTGCTGCAGATGCGGTGTTTGGTCACCGCATGGGTGGAAAAACGGCAACTGCTGCGTTTTGTCTCATGTCGGGACCGAACGCCGCAAAAGGCGCATCTTGTCAGCGGCTAAGGGCGTAACTGCGCTTTGGGGTTGCATGTGGACGCATTGAGATTCGCGGTTCAGTTCTTGACGCGCCTGCCGGTCCCGCTCGGACGGGCGCCCGGCAACGACCTGCTCGCCCCGGCTGCGGCCCTGTTCCCGGTCGTCGGCGCGCTGATCGGCGCGCTGGTCGGCGCGCTCTACGCCGCGGTCAGCCTGCTCGGCCTGCCGACCCTGCCGGCGGCGATTCTGGCGCTGAGCGCCATGATCCTGCTCACCGGCGCGTTGCACGAAGACGGCCTGGCAGATGTCGCGGACGGCTTTGGCGGTGGCAAGAACGCCGCGCAAAAGCTTGAAATCATGCGCGATTCCCGCATCGGCAGCTATGGCGTGATCGCCTTGATGCTGGCCCTGTTCGCCCGCTTAATCGCGCTCGCCGGCCTGTGGGATCCGTACTACGCGGCGCTCGTGCTGATCTGTGCGGCAAGTGCCTCGCGCGCAGCCATGGTGCCGGTCATGCAACTGCTGCCACCCGCGCGCCGCGACGGCCTCGCCGCGCGCGCCACCCCGCCCAAGGCAGCGCACACGCTGAGCGCGTCGGCGATCGCCTGCCTGCTCACCTTCTTGTTGTTGCCGCCCGGCACCGCCGCGGTCGCCCTGGTCGCAACGGCGCTCGGCCCCCTCGCCCTGGCCTGGCTGGCCCTGCGCCAGATCGGCGGACACACCGGCGACGTCCTCGGCGCGGTGCAGCAGGTGGCCGAGATCGGCTTTCTGTTCGCCATTCTGGCCATGCGCTGAGCCATGCCGGCGCGCCTGTATGCCTTACGCCATGCGCCCAGCCAGACGCCGGCCGGTGTTCGCATCGGGCAGACAGATGTGCCGCTAAAATATTGTGATGACAGCATTTTTCTCGCCTGCCTGCAGACCCTGCCGAGAGGCGCAGCACTGATCACCAGCCCGCTGCGGCGCGCACGCGCGAGCGCCGATCGCCTGATCGCCGCCGGCCTGGCGCCGCGCTCGCGCCGCGAGGAGGCGGCCTTGAGCGAGCAGCATTTCGGCGCCTGGGAAGCGCAGGCCTACGACGATCTCGCGGCGCGCTATGGTCGCACCTACTGGGCATTCTGGGATGATCCGGTGCACCATCGACCGCCTGGGGGCGAGAGTTTCGCCGATCTCGCAGAGCGTTCCCGTAATGCGTTGATAAAGATGGATTTTTCCACGACAGCGGACACGATCGTCGTCAGCCACGCCGGCGTCTTGCGGGCCTGGCTGGCCCTGGCATGCGACCGTCCGCTGGCACAAGCCCTGAGCTGGCCGGTGGCGCATATGACGCCATTCGTGTTCACACCCGGCCCCGGGGGTCGCCTGACCCTGGATGCGGCGCATGGCTGCCGCCCGCCAACGGCGTTGCCGTGACGACCAAGCTGCGGCAGGACTGACGCATGTGCGTTACCGTCCGTTTCCTGATCGAGGCGATGTGACATGCTGGCCGACGGCATGATCCATCCTGTCGTGCTCATCGGCGCCGGCCCCGGCGATCCCGATCTGCTCACCCTGCGCGCCCTGAAACGGCTGCAGGCGGCGGATGTCCTCATCTATGACCGCCTGATCGGACCGCAGATCCTTGACATGGCGCCGCTCGAGGCCGAGCGCATCTTCGTCGGCAAGCGGCGCGCACAGCACGCCGTGCAGCAACAGGCGATCCACGAGCTGCTCGTCCAGCACGCCCGCGCCGGCAAACGCGTCGTGCGCATCAAGGGCGGCGATCCGATCATTTTCGGCCGTGGCGGCGAGGAGATGGAAGCGCTCGCCCATGCCGGCGTCCCGTTCGAGGTCGTGCCCGGCGTCACCGCGGCGGCCGGCTGCGCCGCCTTTGCCGCCATCCCGCTGACCCATCGCGATCACGCGCGCAGTCTGGTGCTGCTCACCGGGCACACCAAGGACGGCAAGCTCGAGCTGCCCTGGCAGGCATTGACCGGTCCGATGCAGACCCTGGCGATCTATATGGGCCTGAAGACCCTGGACCAGCTCTGCCACGGCCTGATCGCGCATGGCCTGGCCGCCGAGACGCCGGCAGCGGTCATCGAGAACGGCACGCTTTTACACCAGGTCGAACGCGTCGGCAGCCTGGCCAGCCTGCCGGATCTTTGCGCCGGCTGGCAGCCGCTCGGCCCTTGTCTCGTCCTGGTCGGCAGCGTCGTCGACCTGCATGCCGGCCTGCAACGCTGGAATGTCACCGCGCCATCGGCCAGCCAGGACCCGCTCTGCCGGCTGCGGGCGGAAGTGGCAGCGCTCGGCCTCGACCAAGCGCTGCCCTGAAACGCTGTGACCCTCAGCCGATGATCAGGCCGAGGACGACACCGACAGCGAAGAAATACCAGCACAAGGCCGGCGCGTTCTTGACCGTATCGATGACGCGATTGAACGGATTGTCACTCATGGTCAGCTCCCCTAGCACGCGGTTTGTGTCCGGCAGCCCGCAAAAAGCCGGCCACGCAACGCCATGGGGTGTACTGGATCACTGGCCGCTCAGGAAGGCTTGCGATCCAGGAAGCGCGTGATTTCCTCACTCAGGCGATGCACTTCATCCGCGGCTGTGCCTTTCGGCTCGCTCTCGCACACGCCCTTGCCCAGGCCGATGCTGGCGGCAAAGCTCTGCCGGTTGCCGAACTGGGCATCGGCCAAAGGCAAACCGCCAATCAGGATCGCCTGGCGCACCTCCGCCGGCAGCCGGCCACGCGGCGGCACGCGGTTCAAGACGAGCAGCACCTGGCGCCCCTCCTTGCGCGCCAGATCGATGGTCGGCTTGGTCGCCCAGAGATCGAGCAGCGACGGCTGGATCGGAATCAGCACCAGATCGGCGGCGCGCAGGGCGAATTTGCTCTCGGTTTCGATGTGCGGCGGGCTGTCCAGCAGGATGAGGTCATGGTTCTCGCGCAAGCGGCGCAGATCGCTCGACAGGCGCCAAGCCGAGCCGCTCAGGCCGCTCAGGTTGGGCGTCAGGCCGTCACCGTACATTTGCTGGCGCATGTCCAGCCAGGCACTCAGGCTGCCTTGCGGATCGATATCGACGGCGGCGACCTTCTTGCCGGCTTTCGCCAGGGCCACAGCCAGTTGCACGACCAGGGTCGTCTTGCCGGCACCGCCTTTTTGCTGCGCGACGGTTATCACCGTTCCGGCCATGGCCACTCCAGGTTTTGCGTATAGAACCAGTCGACGAAAACGTGATAGCAGGCGCACCGAGGGCCTCAAGCGCCAAGCTGGTCAGGCCGTTCGCTTTCGTCGCATCGGTCGGGCGACCGGTCGGCGCCACCTCTCGGTGATCCGGTCCTTTGATCGTCATGGTGACTTTGCTGTGAGTGAACAGACAACCCTGCTCGGCCGCACGCTCGGGATTTTTCGCGGCATTGCCGCCAGCGCCGGCTTTGCCACGCCGGAGCCGGCCACCGACGAACTGGGCGATGCCGATCGCGCGGCGTTGCGCGCGCGCATGGCCGAATGCCTGGAGGCGCGCGGCGGTGAGGTGCTGGCCCGGGCCCGGGCGGCGACCATCGGTGAGACCTATCTGAGCCTGGGCGAACTCGGCAAGAAGCGTTTCTTCCAGCTCATGGCGCACGAGTTCGGCTGCGATCCGAAGCGCATCGACGAGGCGGCGCGCCGCTATCTGGCAGGGCAAGACGGTGACGAAGCGGCGCAGTTGCAGGCCCGCGAGGGCTTGCGCGCCAGCCTGAGCGCGCCTTGGGTGCAGTTGCTGACCCAGTTCAACAGCCTGCCCGGCGGCATGAAGTTCCTGGCCGACATGCGCAGCGACCTGCAGGGCTTCATGCGCACCGATCCCTATCTGGCCGATCTGGACATCGGCTTTCGCCGCCTGCTGACCACTTGGTTCGATGTCGGCTTTCTCAAGCTCGAGCGCATCACCTGGGACAGCCCGGCAGCGCTTTTGGAAAAGCTGATCGCCTATGAAGCGGTCCATGAGTTCGCCGGCTGGCAGGATCTGCGCCATCGCCTGCACGGCAACCGGCGCCTGTACGCCTTTTTCCACCCGTCGATGCCGGGCGAGCCGCTGATTTTCGTGCAGGTCGCCCTGGTCGATGGCATTGCTGGCAACGTGCAGTATCTGCTCGATCCGCGCGTCGAGCACCCAGAGCCAAGCAAGGCCGACACGGCGATTTTCTATTCGATCACGAACACCCAGAGCGGCCTGCGCGGCATCAGCTTCGGCAATTTCCTGATCAAGCAGGTGGTCGACGACCTCGCCCGTGACCTGCCGCATCTAAAACAGTTCGCCACGCTCTCGCCGCTGCCGGGTTTCCGCGCCTGGCTCGAGCGGCGCATCGGCGACAGCGCGGAGATGCTGCTCAACGACAAGGAGCGCGCCAAGATCGAAGAGGTCGCCGGCGTGTCCCTGAAGACCATTACCGCCGCCGTCCTCGCCCAGCCGGACTGGCTGGAAAACGAGGATCTGCGCGAGGTTCTAGCACCTGTGCTCAAGCGAGCCGCAGCGCTCTACCTGATCAGCCGGGATGACCGGGAGCGACCGCTCGATGCCGTGGCGCGCTTCCACCTGGGCAACGGCGCGCGCGTCGAACGCCTGCATGTCGGCGCCGACAGCTCGGGCGCCGGTCTCGCCAAGTCGTTCACGGTGATGGTCAATTACCTCTATCCACCGGACGAAATCGAACGCAATCATGAGGCGTTCGCCGAAAGCGGCGTGATCACGATCGCACCGGAGATCGCCGAGCTGCTCAAGGGACGCCTGGACGGCAAGGATACCAGCGTGCGCGTCGCCCGGCGCAGCGGTGCCATCGGGCGTATGATGGGGCGGACCTGATCCTCGCCTTTCGCGTCATCGACTTGCCGCAAATGCGCGCATATGGCGTGGGCACGTGGCCTTGAGGGTGCGCCGGTCGCATTGTTGACGGTTTCGCCCTTCTGCGCGCTTGATCCTCGCCGGCGCATGGATACACCGCTTGCAGAACAGGCGCGGTTGTCGGACGCGAAGGCGAGCCGTGGTGGCCGATGTGTTTGGAGGGAGCCCTTTGATGCCCTGGCCTACTCAACGAGCTGTGAGCGTGCGTATGCGGGCGGCGTTGCTGGCTGGCGCGGTGGTGCTCGCCGGCCCGCACGCGTTCGCCCAGGACACCGCCGCTCCGGCTGATGATGTGCCCCGTGTCGATGAAGTCAGCGAGGCGATCGCCGAGGTCCGCCGCAAGATCGAGGAAATGAAGGCCGCGCGCGGCGAAAGCATCGGCGCGCCTGGTCTCGGCGCCGAGCTCAGCGCTGCCCGCGCGCAAATCCGCGATCTGACCGCGGCGCTGGAAGAGGCCCGCGCCGAACGCGATGTGGCGCGTACCGAGCTTCTGGCGCGGGAGCGGGCGCAGGAAGAAAACAGTGGCGCCCTGGTCGAGGCCGAGAATGCGCGCACGGCCGCGCTGGCCGAGGTCGAGCGTGCCCGGGCTGCCGAGCAGGCGGCACAGGAGCAGGTCGAGGCGCTCGAGCTCGAGCTGGCCGCCACCTCGAGCCGGCTCGAGGAGGTCGAAACCCGCCTGGGCGCGCTGACCGAGAGCGTCGCCGCCGATACCGCCGAGGCGCAGATCTCACAGACGCAGCTGGAGACGCTGCAGCAGGCCTTGAGCGAGCGCGACGCGACGATCGAAGGGCTGCGCGCCGAGCGCCGTGATCTGGAAGCACGCGTGGCCGAGCTGGACGCCCGCGCGGTGTCGCTGCAGCAAGCGCTCGACCAGGCGCAGAGTGCCGGTGGCGATATCGAGCTGGAACTGGCCGATGCGCTCGCCCGGGTGACCGATCTGGAAACCGCAGCGGCCTCAGCACGTGAACGCGCTAACAGCCTCGCCCGCGACCTGGCCGAGAGCGAGGAAGCGCGCAATGCCGCGCAGGACCGTGTGGCGTCGCTGGAAGACGAGGCCGAGAGCCGGGCGCAGACCTACAACACCGCCCTGAGCGAGCGGGACGACCTGCTTGCCCGCATCGAGACGCTGCAAACCGATCTGGCGGCGACGCAGGCGCAGCTCAGCCAGGCGCAACAGCAGGTGACCGTTCAGAGCGAGCAGCTCGCGCTGGCTCAGGACGCGGCAGGCGGGCTGCAGCAGGAGGTCGACGAGCTCGAGGCCATGCGCGCGCGCAACGCCAAGGAGATGGCCGATCTTGGCGACCAGCTGATCACCGCCTTGACCGAGATCCAGGGCCTGGACGCCGCCTTCGGCCAGGCCACGGCAGCGCGCGATGCCATGGCCGCTGAGCTGGAAGACGCCCGCGCCGCGCTGGCGCCGGCCCAGGCCGAGATCGAGCGCCTGCGTGAGGAACTGGCCGGCAAGGACACCGCGATCGCTGCCGCGCAGACCGAGCGCGATGCCGCCGCACAACGCATGGCGTTGCTGGAAGAGCAGCTCGGCGGCCAAGCCGATCCATCGGCGGTGCTGGCCGATCTGGAAGACCTGCGCGCCGAGCGGACCGAGCTGGTACAGAAAGCGGCGCGCCTGGAAGCGAGCAATATCGCGCTCGAGACCGAGCTCGAGGCCGTGCGCCGGGTCACCGAAGCGCGCATCGGCCAGTTGATCGCCGCCGCCGCCGGCACCGATGGCTCGAGCGATCTCGAGGCCGAGCTGGCGCGCGCGCGCGATCGCATTGCCGAGCTGCAGGCGCGTCTGGCCCTGGCCGAGGCGGACGGCATCGAACCGGCCGCCGGCACGCCCGAGACCGAACCGGCGCCTGCGCCCGCGAGCGAGGCCCGTGCCGCGCCAACGAACGCGTCCGGCGAACTGGTGGCCGCCGGCCTGGCCGCACCGCAAAACACCGCCACGTCCCGGCCGGAGCGCGCACTGGTGGAAAGCTATCTCGACGAGCTCGGCGCCGTGCCGGTCGAGGGCGGCTGGCTGGTGACCATGGCCGATGCCGCCATGTTCGCGCCCGGCAGCGACACGCTGGCAGACGATGCCGGCGACAAGCTGCGTGAGGTCGCCCGGCTGATCAGCGTCTACCAGGGCGATGAGGTAATCATCATCGGCCACACCGATGCCAGCGGCGACGAGAGCGTCAACCTGCGTCTGTCGGAAAACCGCGCGCGGCGCGTGCGCGACTTTCTCGCCGAAGCGATCGATGGCACGGAGGCGCGTTTCGAAGTGATCGGCGTCGGCGAGAGCCAGCCGGTGGCATCGAACGAGACCGCGGCCGGACGCAGCGCCAACCGTCGGGTCGAGATCATTTTGCGCTGAGCCGCGCGAGGCGGGTGATCCTGGACGTCAGGAGTTGGCGATCGCCCTCCTTGGAGGGGAACCCGCCCGGGATGTGGACGGGCTCCCCTCCGCCGGGGGGAAAACGAGCTTGGCGCGGCGGCTTTGGGTAACGCCGCCCAGGCTCAGGCAGCCGCGGTCATCGGCTGACGCATTTGCGCCTGGCGACGGACCTGGGCAGCGGCCAGGCGTTCCATGCGCTTGAGATCGGCCTCGGTGAGGCACATGGCGGTTTCGACCCAAAGGTCGGTGATGTCGATCAGCTCTTCGTAAGCGACCGGCGTCGCCCGCTGGCGCGCCTTGCGCAGGGCCAGCAGGGTCGGATGCTGCCGGCGCATCTTGAGCAGATGCTTGGCCAGGGCCGCCTCGCCCTCGCCGGCCGGCAGCAGGATGTCGACCACGCCCAGCTCGTGCATCTCTTCGGCGCTGTAGACCTTGCCGCTGCGGATCATGCGCTCGGCCATGGCACCACCGAGCTTGCGGGCGAGGAAGCTGTACGCGCCCATGCCCGGGAACAGGTTGAAGACGATTTCCGGCAGGCCGAAGCGGCTGCCGGCCTCGGCGGCAATGAGATCGTGGCCCAGCGCCGCCTCGAAACCGCCGCCCAGGGCGTCGCCGCGCACGAAGGCAACCGTAACCACCGGCAGGTTCAGGCCGACACTGTTGGGATACAGGGTCTCGATGCAGCCATGCGCGTAGTCGCGCAGGCGTGCGGCATCGCCGCTGCGGATCAGCTGGGCGAACAGCGTTAGATCGCCGCCCATGCAAAAGACGTCGTCGGAGCGCGAGCCGAATACCAGGAATTTCAACGGCATATCGGCAAGTGCCAAACCGGTGAGCGAGCCTTGTATGCGCGCCTGGACGTCCCGAATGTCCTCCACCAGGCCATGGTGAAAGCAGGGCCGATCGCCATGCTTCATGAAATACCACAAGGCCGAGCCTTCGGCGTCATAGTGCAGATCCAGATTTGCGTATGAGGCGCCGACAACGTTTTCCTGAAATTCGGCGTGTTGACGGCCCGTATCCAAGTTGTGCACGGAACCCGTTACATGGGTCATTGCTGCGTGACCAGCGCAGAAAGGAGAAACGGAACGCTTTGCTTTGATATCCATGAACATTTCATAACCCCCCGGCTATGGAGAAACGCGGATATCGATTTAGGACCGAAGTATGAATGGACAAATCCCAATCGATGAAACAAAGATCGCAAATATTTTTCCTGCCGCAAGAGATTTCTTACTTGCAATTTATTGTTTATTTGATCGGAACTCCTGGCTAAGTAGCGATTTTAACAAGACTTGACTGCTAAAAAGTGCAAAGCACATGATCATAATCTTTGCTCAGACCTCATCGCCTCAGTGGATCACGTTTTCGCAACCCTTTGTTGATTCACGAAGAATCGTTCTAGCAACGAGCGAGCCGACCGTCATAGACCGACGTCAATAATTGCTGCGCACAATGTGCTTCCGATCAGATCGTCGGCCGGCACCAATCGAGATCCGCCCGCATGAATTTAGCAAAAGAGCATAAACAAGACTAAAGTATGACACCTTGGCCTGGGTCAAGCACCGCTGCAGGTCGTCTCGACACCCCGACGGCCCCCCGAACGCAGCCGGATTGTGCGAACGTGCCGGCCAATTCCCAACGCCAGACACGTGCAGCGAGGCGGTGCCGGCCATAGCGACGCGGCCATTCGCCAGGATGCTAGACGCTGGCCCAATGCATACAAAGTCGCACACAAAGACCATTTTCCGGGCTTTTCTCACGGCTTGCTCGCGGTCTTGGCGGCGCTGAGCGAGAACCGCCACAGCATCATTCAGCTAAGGTTCAGGTCGCCTTGCGCTCTGCGTAGCGTGAACAGTTTATCAGTTTTGCTATATCGCATTGGTTGAGTTCAAGTCGTTGAATCGCCCGATGCGCACTCCCGCCGCGCCGCCTTTCCGCCGTCTGTCACATTTTTGCAGCATTGCTGTCGCACTGCTGCGCAGCCGGCTTCACGGCCGACCGTCGGGGACGTGACGCCGCGCCGGGGTGACGCCCCCTGGCCGGCAGGCTATGGCCGATAGGCGGGGCGCGCGCGAGCCGCCGATGACCATTCAGGGAACCTTGCACCATGCGCCTGATACTGGCTGCACTGATGACGTGTGCACTGGCGGCGACGCCGGCCGCCGCGAGCGATGCCTGGCAGGACACGCTCGCGCAGGCGCGCGGTCAGACCGTCTATTTCCACGCCTGGGCCGGCGATCCGAGCATCAACGCCTATATCGATTGGGTCGGTGCGCAGGTCGAAGCGCAGTTCGGCGTGCGTTTGCAGCACGTGAAGAACGCCGATCCGGCCGAAGCGGTCGCCCAGGTGCTGGCCGAGAAAACCGCCGGCCGCGATGACGGCGGCAGCGTCGATCTGATCTGGCTGAATGGCGAGAACTTCTACGCCATGAAGTCGCAGGCGCTGCTCTACGGCCCGTTCGCCGAGGATCTGCCGAATTTCTCGCTCGTGGACATCGAGGGCAAACCGACCACGCTCGTCGACTTCGGCGTGCCCACCGATGGCTACGAGTCCCCCTGGGGTATGGCACAGTTCGTCTTCATCTACGACACCGCCTATCTGGCGGAGCCGCCGCGCTCGATCGACGCGCTGTTTGACTACGCGCACGCCAATCCCGGCCGGCTGACCTATCCGGAGCCGCCCGATTTCATCGGCTCGACCTTCCTCAAACATGTCCTGATCGAAAGCATCGACGACCCATCCGTGCTGCAAGAGCCAGCGAGCGACGCGACTTTCGACGCGGTCACCGCCGCCATGTGGTCGAAGCTGGAAGCGGTGAAGCCGGCCCTTTGGCGCCGCGGTCAGGCCTACCCGGCGTCTGGCCCGGCCATGCACCAGCTTCTGGCCGACGGCGAAATCGATTTCTCGATGGCCTTCAACCCGGTCGAAGGCTCTCGCGCGATTGCCGATGGCATTTTGCCGGACACGGTGCGCACCTTCATTCTCGAGGCCGGCACCATCGCCAACAGCCATTTCGTCGCCATACCGTATAATGCGGC
>JBHJHH010000051.1:0-5423 GCA_050331015.1 Geminicoccaceae bacterium | reverse complement strand
TCGAACGCAGGTCGATGGCTCTACCGAGACCGTCCGCGGAACTGTGCGGGATGCGGAATTTGCCCATCGGTTGCGCAAGGGTCTCGAGCGACTACAAAGCGTGAAAGTTTGACACACGTCAAGGAAAGATCACAAACCCGTCTGTCAACCAAAATTGACATTCAAACATCTACGCACGAAAAAACGCCGCGACTTAAGCCGCGGCGGCGCGATCGGGCAATCCCTTTTGCTAATATATGTGCTTTTTCAACGCACTGGCGTGCGCTTTTGGCTAGCTCGCCAAAAGATGGCGCACGCGCCGCGCCTGATCGACCGCATCCAGGCCATCCTGCGCCGTGGCATCGGCACCCACTTCGCCGACCAGTTCGGGCAATTTCAGGAAGGCCGGTCCGCCGACCAGCACACCCATCTTGCGGTTACGGGTGGCCCGGCGGACACTTGCGATGGTCTGCGTCAGGGCATCGACGCTGCCGGTGACGCTCAGGCTCAGGCCGACCAGATCGAAGGCCTCGCGGCGCACGGCCGCTGTCAGCCGTGCATCGGTCAGGGGCGTGAACGTGGTCACTTCCCAGCCGGCGCGGCGGAAAAACTCGCTGACCATGATGATGCCGAAGCTGTGCTGCTCACCGACGGCGGTGCCGAGGAGAATGCGGCCTTCGGGCTCGTGCAAACGCGCGGAAGTGCCCGAACGTGCACTGACCGCATGCAGCAAATGCTGCAGACGGCCGAGCGCGATGGTGACATCGACGAACGATGCCTCGTCGGTTTCCCACCGTTGGCCGAGCAGACGCGCTGTCGGTGCGAACAGCTTGAGACAGAGATCTTCGACCCGGACGCCGTGCGTGCGCAGATGCTCGACGCGCGCCTGCGCCTGCGCCCCATCGGCAATCAGCAGATCGGCGAGAATGGGAACCTCACGCGACAGTGGCTGCCAAGGCGTTCCGTTCTTTTTGTTGGTCGATTTTAGCGAACGACAAGCCAGCACAAGCCGCGGAATGACCTCGTGATCAATGGTGTAGGCGAGGCACTTAACGTGCCGGTCGTCGGTCGTTTCCGCAAGCGCTTGCGCTAGCGGCGCGTTCCACGGCGCGACCGGTGCGCTGTAGCCCCCCTGTGCGGGTACCTCGATGCTGGACAAAGCCGGACACTTGTCTTGCGTCACACCCTGCCTCCCGCTTGCCTTCAGGCATTCATTGTCGGGATGGTGACATTCCTTGCTCGGATTTGGAATGCCTCAAGTGTCAAGCCTGACGGGCTCTGCTCGAAAAAACCATAGGCAATCTCTCGAAAACGAGTCGCATTCTATGACAATTTGCCGCCCTCCATTTGTCAATTGATGTTTACGTCGCCTTTAGTTGACACAAGGCCCGGCCGAGATGTAGCGTTGGCCATCGTTAAAAGAACGGCCCGGGAGGCCGCGCGATGGCACCGCGTAGGTTACGACACGGACAAGGATCGGCGCTCTACTCACCGGCGCAGCGTCGCCGGCGTGATGCGTCGCCCTGGACGGTCGTACAGGGCGTTCTGGCGCCGCTGCAGTTCCTGGTTTTCCTGATCAGCCTGGCCCTGGTGCTGCGCTATCTGGTGACCGGCGAGGGCTTCGCGCTCGCCACCGCGTCGGTGGTGATCAAGACGCTGGTGCTCTACGCCATCATGATCACCGGCTCGATCTGGGAAAAAGACGTCTTCGGCCAGTATCTGTTCGCGCCGGCCTTCTACTGGGAAGACATGGTCAGCATGCTCGTGCTGGCCCTGCACACGGCCTATCTGGCGGCGGTCTTCTTCGATCTGCTGGGTGCCGCCGGGCAGATGTGGCTGGCTCTGGCGGCGTATGTCACATACGTCGTGAACGCCGGGCAGTTCGTCTTGAAGCTGCGCGCGGCACGGCTGCAGGCTGAGACCGATGCCAGCGCCGGCGCGGCGGTCCCGGTCGGAGCACCGACATGAGTGCGCTGCCGGACATGCGGGCGAGCGCACAGCCGCGGCCCGGTTGCCAGGACCGCCCAGTCCTGCGCGAGCGTGGCCAGCGCGAGGTGTTCTGCGGTCTGACCGGCATCGTCTGGCTGCACCGCAAGATTCAGGACGCGTTTTTCCTCATCGTCGGCTCGCGCACCTGCGCCCATCTGATGCAATCGGCCGCCGGCGTGATGATTTTCGCCGAGCCGCGCTTTGCCACCGCGATCATGGAAGAGCGTGATCTGGCCGGCATGGCCGACATGCATGATGAGCTGGATCGCGTCGTCGGCCGCCTGCTCGAGCGCCGGCCGGACATCAAGCTGCTGTTCCTGGTCGGCTCCTGCCCGTCGGAGGTGATCAAGCTCGATCTCGGCAAGGCAGCGCAACGGCTGTCCACGCTGCACAGCCCGACTGTGCGCGTGCTCAACTACTCCGGCAGCGGCATCGAGACGACCTTTACCCAAGGTGAGGATGCCTGCTTGGCAGCACTGGTACCGGAGATGCCGCCCCAGGCCACCGGGGCAGCAGCGGACCTGCTTGTCGTGGGTGCCTTGGCCGACGTCGTCGAAGACCAGTTCCGCCGGCTATTCGCCGCCATGGGTCTGGATCAGGTCCAGTTCCTACCGCCACGCCAGTCCCGCGATCTGCCGCCGGTGGGTGCGCAGACACGCTACCTTCTGGCACAGCCGTTCCTGGCCGATACCGCCCGGGCGCTGGAAACGCGCGGTGCGCGACGCATTCCGGCCCCCTTCCCGCTCGGCGAGGAAGGCACCACGGCTTGGCTCAAGGCCGCCGCTGATGTGTTCAACGTGCCGTCCGACCGCTTTGCACAGGTGACCGATGCGCCGCGTGCCCGTGCGCACACGGCTCTGGCGCGCTATCAGGACAGGCTTAGCGGCAAGCGCATCTTCTTTTTCCCCGACAGCCAGCTCGAAGTGCCGCTCGCCCGCGTGCTCGCGCGTGAAATCGGCATGCGTCCGGTCGAGATCGGCACGCCTTATCTGCATCGCCAGCATCTCGATGGCGAACTGCCGCTGTTGCCGGAGGACGCCCGCCTCAGCGAGGGCCAGGACGTCGAACGCCAACTCGATCGCTGCCGCGCCGACAGCCCGGATCTGGTCGTGTGCGGCCTTGGGCTGGCCAACCCGCTCGAGGCCGAGGGCATCACCACGAAATGGTCGATCGAGCTGCTGTTCACGCCGATCCAGGGCTATGAACAGGCCGGCGATCTGGCCGAGCTGTTCGCCCGCCCGCTCGATCGGCGCACCAGGTTGAGGGTCTAGGCCATGCAGCTCACGGTCTGGACCTATGAAGGCCCACCGCATGTCGGCGCGATGCGCATCGCCACCGGCATGAAGGACGTGCACTATGTTCTGCACGCGCCCCAGGGCGACACCTACGCCGATCTGCTGTTCACCATGATCGAGCGGCGCGACCAGCGCCCGCCGGTGACCTACACGACCTTCCAGGCACGCGATCTCGGCGCCGACACGGCCGAATTGTTCAAGACCGCGACGCGCGCGGCGTATGAGCGCTTCCGGCCACAGGCCATGCTCGTCGGCGCCTCATGCACCGCCGAGCTGATCCACGACGACCCGGGCGGGCTGGCGAAAGCGCTCGATCTGCCGGTGCCGGTGGTGCCGCTCGAACTGCCGGCCTACCAGCGCAAGGAGAATTGGGGCGCTGCCGAGACCTTCTACCATTTAACCCGTGCCTGCCTGCACGCGGCGAGCGGCGAGCCGAGCCGACGCAAGCCAAGGCCGAGCTGCAACCTGCTCGGTCCGAGCGCACTCGGCTTTCGCCATCGCGACGATGTCGTTGAGATCAGCCGCCTGCTCGCGCGCCTTGGCATCGATGTCCATGTCGTGGCGCCGATGGACGCCAGCCCGGCCGATCTGGCGACCCTGCTCGAGGCCGATTTCAATGTCGTGCTCTATCCCGAAATTTCCGACACCACCGCGCGCTGGCTGAAGCGCACGCACAAACAGCCGCACACCACGACCATCCCGATCGGCGTCACCGCCACGCGCGCCTTCATCGCCGACGTCGCCGAACTGGCCGGCGTCGATCCGACCCGGCTGCTCGCCGAGGAAAGCTCACGCCTGCCCTGGTACTCCAGATCCGTCGATTCGACCTATCTGACCGGCAAGCGGGTGTTCGTTTTCGGTGACGCGACCCATGCCATGGCGGCGGCCAGGGTCGCCGCCAACGAGTTCGGCTTCGAGGTCGTCGGCCTTGGCACCTATGCCCGCGAATTCGCCCGGGACGTGCGCGCCTGTGCCGAAGAACTCGGCATCGAGGCGCTGATCACCGACGATTATCTCGAGGTCGAGGAACGCATCAGCGCGCTGCAACCGGAGCTTGTGCTCGGCACGCAGATGGAGCGCCACATCGCCAAGCGCCTGGCTATACCGTGTGCGGACATTTCGGCACCGGTGCACGTGCAGGACTTCCCAGCGCGATTCAGCCCGCAAATGGGCTTCGAGGGTGCCAACGTGTTGTTCGATACCTGGGTGCATCCCTTGATGATGGGCCTGGAAGAGCACCTGCTCGGCATGTTCCGCGAGGATTTCGAGTTTCACGACGAGGCCGCGCCATCACATCTGCACGGTAGCGGCCATGCCAGCCAGCCATCTCCCGAAACGAAGCCAAATGCCGCGACACCGGCCCTGCCCGACGCGCTGAGCTGGGCCGCGGATGCGGAGAAGGAACTGAAGAAGATCCCGTTCTTCGTACGCGGCAAGGCCCGGCGCAACACCGAGCGCTTCGCCAAGGAACGTGGCGTTGCCCTGATCACCGTAGAGACGCTTTACGATGCCAAGGCCCATTTCGCTCGCTGACGCGGCGCCGATGCGCGTCGTCATCATCACGCTCGACGGCCATCTGGCCAGTGCGGTGCAGCAGGCACGCGCCGAGCTCAAGCGCGACCTGCCCCAGGTCAGCCTGCGCCTGCATGCGGCGTCGGACTGGGCGGATGACCCGGACAGCCTGGAGCGCTGCCGTCAAGACATTGAACAGGGCGACATCGTCTTCGCCAACATGCTGTTCATGGACGATCACATCCAGGCCGTGCTGCCCTGGCTGCAGGCGCGGCGGCCGGACTGCGATGCCATGATCGGCTGCATCGCCGCGGCCGAGGTCATCAAGCTCACGCGTATGGGCCGCTTTGCCATGGACGGCAAGCAGTCCGGCATCACGGCACTGTTGAAGCGGCTGCGTGGCTCGAAGAAGCCGGGCGCAAGCTCGGGCGAGAAGCAGGTCGCCATGCTCAAGCGCCTGCCGAAGATCCTCAGATTCATCCCGGGCACGGCCCAGGACGTGCGCGCCTATTTCCTGACCATGCAATACTGGCTGGCGGGTTCGTCGGCCAATATCGCCAATCTGGTGCGCTTCCTCATCGATCGCTATGCCGATGGCGAGCGGCTGGCCTATCGCGGCGCCGTTCGCGTCGCCGAGCCGCTGGTCTA
>JBHJHH010000050.1:0-17301 GCA_050331015.1 Geminicoccaceae bacterium | reverse complement strand
CAACACCCCATAAACACTGATGCTGCGGCCCTTGCGTTCGATAACACAAAAGAAATCGCAAGCGCTTGCTTAGCCTAGTCGCAATTCGTGAAAGATATCTTAAGATAGCAGAAAAAAGTCTTGGAACACGCATGTGCGCTTTTGTTTTACCTTTCAGCCGCAGCGCACAGTCTTGCCGACGGGCCGTAGCCACGCATGCTTGGCCCAAAGGCGGTTTGTCAGACAGGAAGATTTCCCAGCGTTCTTCGTATCACTTTCGACGAGGGTCGCTCGCTTTTAGAATGATGAGGGCATGTCATTAACGAATTGTTTACCTCTTTGCACTAGCCTGCGTGCGTTTGCTGCGCTCAGAAGCGTGTCGGCCTAGCGCGATGCGGGCCGCAAGACGTGGCTGTGACGGGCATCGTAGAGCTTGCTGTCTTCGAAATCCTGTTCGTTCAGAGCGTGGCCGACCAGGATGAGGGCGGTACGGGTAATCTGCGCTGCTTTGACGAGAGAGCGGACGGTGCCGAGCGTCGCACGGATGATCTGCTCGTCGGGCCAGGACACACGATAGGCGATGACGCATGGACAGTCGTCGCCATAACGCGGACTGAGCTCGCGGATGACGTGGGCGAGGTTGTTGATGGACAGGTGAATGGCGAGCGTGGTGCCGGTTTGCGCGAAGTTGGCCAGTGTTTCACCGTCGGGCATGGCGCTGGCGCGAACGCTGGTTCGGGTCAGAATGATCGACTGGGCGACGCCCGGGACGGTCAGTTCCTGGCCGATGGCGGCGGCGGTTGCGGCGAATGCCGGGACGCCCGGGATGATCTCGTAGGCGATGCCGAGCGGCTTGAGGCGACGGATCTGCTCGGCGATCGCGCCATAGAGCGAGGGGTCACCGGAATGGACCCGCGCCACATCGGCGCCTTGCCGCTCGGCGTTCGCGATGATGTCGATGATCGCGTCCAGGTGCATGCTGGACGTATCGTGAACCACCGCATTGGGCGGGGCTTCGGCGATGACGTCGCGCGTGACCAGGGAACCGGCGTACAGGACATATTGAGCGCTGCGGATCCGGTTGAGACCGCGAACGGTGATCAGGTCGGGCGCGCCAGGCCCGGCGCCAATGAAGTAGACAGTCATGCGTCAGTCCAGATGTCCGAAGTGATAACTTTCGTCGTTCCGAAAGACAAGAACAGACCACAGCGTTACAAAACAGGTACACGGTGGAGAATTGCATTGCAATAATGAGTTAACCAACGATAAATATCTCATTTGCAAGTGTAGCCAGAAAGAAAATCATGCGGACTTTTGGATACTGGCACCCTGTAGGGCTTCAGATACCAATGTGCTCCATTCTTGACAGTCGTTTTGATCTGACAAAGGACTGCGTAACAAGCAAAAGACTATCGGTTGCGCAGATAAGATTAGCGTAAGCTCATTAGCCTCGGCAGATCATCACACGGCAGGCGATGCAGATTGCAATCAATGACATGGCGCGGCCGTCCCTGCTACGTGAAGTGCTTGATGGCATAACCCCGAGGCGTGTAGACGCGCGTGCTGCCGTCACCGAGCGTTAGACGTCGACTGCTGCTCGCGCCGATGAGGACAAGGCTCAGCATGTCCACGAGGTTGGGATCGAAGTCTGCAAGCGTGTGCACGCTAAGATGTTCCTGATCGCGGCCAAGATTGCGCGCCAGGACGACGGGCGTCGTCGCCGGTCGGTGCGCGCGCAGGATCTCCAGCGCCGCGTTCAGGCCGGCTCGGCGCGTCATGGAGGCTGGATTATAGAGCGCCACGACGAAGTCGGCCTGGGCCGCGGCGCGCACCCGCGTTTCGATGACCGCCCAGGGGGTGAGCAGATCCGAGAGCGAGATCGCACAGAAGTCATGACCCAGTGGCGCGCCGCACCGGGCGGCAGCCGCCTGCAGGGCCGAGATGCCTGGACTGACGACGATCTCGCTGCGGCGCCAGGCTGGATCCGCGCCCGTGTCCAACCGTTCGAACGCCAGAGCGGCCATGGCATAAATGCCGGCATCCCCGGAGCACACCAACGCAACGCGCGCACCACCTGCGGCCAAGGCCAGAGCGTCGTCACAACGTGCGGTTTCATCGCCGAGCTTGTAGTCACGGCGTATCTTGCCGTCGGCAAGCGCGCCGAGCAGATCCAGATAGAGCCGGTAGCCGATCAGGATGTCGCTGTCGCGGATCAGCGCGTCGACTTCCGGCGTTCGCCAGCTTTTCTGGCCCGGGCCAATGCCGACGATGGCGAGCCGGCCCCTCGGCACGCCGACACGATCCGGATCAAGCGCGCGCTGGCTCAAGGCGACGGCGCAGGTGGCGTTTGCTGATTTTTGTTTCCTGACAATGAGTTGGCCACTAAGGCCGACCGTCGCAAGGGCAGCGCCCTCGGCCACGCCATAGCAGCCCGTCTCGGCGAACACGGCCGTTGACGGCGACGCCAAGCGAGCATGTTGTTCGGCCAGCTGCGGCGCGGTGAAGAACCGCGCGGGCACGTTCAAGGACGCGGCCAGGCCGTGCACGGCGGGTTCGTCCATCTTGAGATCGATCGACGCGACCAGGCCGATCGCCGCCGTTGCCAGACCGGCCTCATGCAAAGTCTTCTCAACCAGAGCGCTAAGTTCCGCTTCGGTGCAGCCACGGGCGCAGCCAACGCCCAGCGCTAGCACCGGCGGATGCAGAACCAGCTCATCGGCAGCTTCGGGTGCTCTAGAGTGCGCGCTCACGCGGATGCGGGGCGTCTCGGTGCCGGCAAATGGTGCCGATCGGAGCCAGCCCGCATCGCCGGCTTCGACGATCAGACCGGCGCGGCCCTCGAGAAGCGCGGCGCTGACAGGCTTGGCTGCCGACGGATTGGCCAGGCGCCAGCCCGGCGGGGGCCGATCGATTGCCAAACCATAGCGCACATCTGTCGCCGTGGTGATCGCTGCTTTCGTTGCCAAAGCGTCGGCGAGCGTACGCGCGAGTGCGTTCGCGCCGCGATGACCGCCGAGCAGCGGCACGACCGCGCTGCCGTCCTCGGCGACGGCCAGGACCGGCGGCTCGGCATGCTTGTCCGTGAGCAGCGGCGCCAGCTTGCGGATCAGGATGCCGCTGGCACACAGCCCGATGATCGCACGGCCGTCGCGAAACAGGGTCGCCAGGGTGGCATCCAGATCCTCGAATGTGCCGCCATCGGCCTCGAAGCGGCGCGCGGCCTTGAAAATCTCTGCCGTGCCAAGGGTTTGCGCAATACGTTCGGCCGTGGGCAGGGCGCTGGCGCCGAGAACGATGATCGCTGGCCTGGTCATGCGGGCGCACCGGGCGCAGGGCTCAAGACGAGCGCGAAGTATGGCACGTCTGCCGGCGCAACATCGGCAAAGGCCTGGCAGCGGCCTTCGCTTTGGCCGATTCGCTCGACATAAAGCGCCGTATCCAGTCGGCCGCAGGCGGCGAGCAGGTTTCGCACCTTTTGTGCATGCCGGCCCAGTTTCAGGATGGCGACACCATCGGCGCTGGCGATGACGTCATTCAGCCGGGGCGCGTCGAGCGTCGCCGGAACGATGGTGAACGTCGACTGAGCTTCCGCCAGCGGCACCAGGCCGGCTGCGGCGCCGGCCATGATCGACGAAATACCAGGGATCACCTCGCAGCGGTAATGAAGACTTAATCTTTTCATGATAGCGATAAACGATCCGTAGAGGAGGGGATCGCCCTCGCAAAGCACGGCGACGTCGTCGCCACGATCCAGATACGGCACCAGTGTCGCAACAGCGTCGTCATAGGCTTGCGCACGCCGTTCGACCGTCGCCTGCATGGGCATCGGCAGGGCCAGCTCATGCTGATGCGCGCCGATATGCGCCGCCGCGATGCGCCGGGCGAGACCGGGCTGGCCGTTTGTGCTCAGACTGGCGACCACGCCACAGGCTGTGATGCGACGTGCGGCCTTGAGAGTGATCAGCTCCGGATCGCCTGGGCCAACGCCGATGCCGTAGAGGGTCCCGGCGCTCATGGCTTGGTGGCGGCGAGCTGGGTGACCGGCATGAGCGGCCGCCAGCCCAGATAGCTGCCGACGGGCGTACTGCGGGCGATCGAGATGCGGCAGAGCGCGCCGGCGCACGCCTGGCGGAAGTCGGCAAGCGTGCGCTCGCTTTCCAGGGTCACGGCATTGGCGACAAGGCGTCCGCCCGGCCGCAATCGTTGCCAGCAGGTCTCGAACAGCGCTCGATCATGGCTGCCACCGCCGATGAACACCGCGTCGGGATCCTCGAGATCGCCTAACACGTCGGGGGCCTGGCCGAACACGACGCGCAGTTCCGGCGTACCGAGCTGATCGGCATTGCCGGCAATGAGCGCGCAACGCGCCGGATCACGCTCGATGGCGCAAGCGCGCATGGCCCGAGCGCTGCGCAACCATTCGATGGCCACACTGCCGCTGCCGGCGCCGACGTCCCACAACAACTGTCCGGACATGGGCATGAGCCGGGCCAGCGTGACGGCGCGGATCTCGCGCTTGGTCAACATGCCATCATGGCGAAAGGCGTCGTCCGCCATGCCCGGTACGGTTGGAAAGACCTGGGCGGTCGGGCCGCCGATGACCTCGACAGCAACCGTGTTAAAGGGTTTGACCTCGCGCGCAGGCCAGGTCTCGGCGACGCCATCGATGCGCCGTTCCTCGGTGCCGCCCATGTGCTCGAAGACACTCATGCGGCTCGGGCCGAAGCCGCGCTCGTTCAGCATTTCCGCGACAACGCGCGGCGTCTGGCCGTCGTGGGACAGCAGAACGATGCGTGCGCCCGGTTGCATATGGCGGTGGAGCCGGTGCGGCGCGCGCCCGTGCAGGCTGATGGTCTCGACGTCGTTGCGCGACCAGCCCATGCGCGCGCAGGCGAGCGCGAAGGCCGAGGGTGCCGGGATGACACGCATGTCGTCGGCAGAAAAGCCTAGCGCAAGGGTTTCGCCTACGCCAAAACACATGGGATCACCGGTGGCAAGCGCGACGACGCGGCGGCCGCGATAGCGATCGATTTCCGCAAGGCTGTCGCGCATGGGTGTTCGCCAGCTCAGTCGCTCGCCGGCGAAATCCGGGAACATCGCCTGCAAACGCTTGCCACCGACCAGCACATCCGCCGAGTTGATCAAGGCAAGTGTTGAAGCGCCCAGCCCGGCCGGTCCGTCATCGCCGATGCCGATGACCGTCAGCCAGACGCGCTCTTGCTGGGCCCGCTCGCTCATGCGTCGTCCTCGCCATCACCTAACGCGTTGACGGCCGCGGCCGCCAGCGCGCTGCCGCCGCGCCGGCCGCATACGGTGAGAAACGGAATGCCCAGATCCGCTTCGATCAAGGCTTGCTTGCTCTCGGCCGCGCCAACGAAGCCAACCGGAAATGCCAGGATCACCGCGGGTTTTGGCCAACCGCCGTGCAGCCGCTCGAGCAGGTGGAACAAGGCGGTCGGGGCGTTGCCGATGGCGACCACGGCACCGTCGAGATGGTCGTGCCAGAGCTCGACGGCAGCGGCCGAGCGTGTCGTGGCGAGGCGCTGCGCGTGTGCGACGGTGGCGTCAGCACGTAATGTGTTGATGATGTTGAGCGGCGTGGCGAAGCGCGATCGGGTAATGCCGGCTGCGACCATGGCGGCATCACACAAGATGGCATGGCCATCGGCGATCGCAGCGCGTCCGATGCCGGTCACGTTCCCCCGCGCGCGGATATCCGTGGCCAGATCGACCATGCCGCAGGCATGGATCAGTCGCCGCACCATGCCTTTCACATCCGCCGGAACATGGTCCCAAGGCGTCTCGCGCTCGACGATGGCGAACGATTCGCGATAGATGGCCGCCGGGTCACGCTGGTAGGCATAGCGTGGCCGGTAGGCGCCGTGCGCATCACCGGGCGTCACGGCGCACCATCCTGAGGGCGCCCTGTCATACGCCATTGGGCTCGGGTGACGTGACCGCTGGTGGGGAGGGAATGATGGCTTGGTTGCATGAACCTGTCGCTTACGCCCGCGCGAGGCCCGCGGCAAGGCCAACACGCACGGCCCGGCCGGCATGCTAGTCGAGGCAACAGAGTACGTTCTTATGGTTGCCTGTGCCGCTCTGATGTTTGACCTCGCGTTGGGTGAGCCCGATTGGCTGTACGCGCGCATACCGCATCCGGTGATCTTGATCGGCCGCGCCATCGGTCGCGGCGAAGCCTGGTTGCGGCGCGACGGCGACCGGCCGGCCTTGGCCTTGATGAAGGGCGCTGTCCTGGTCGTCGTGGTCGTCGCCAGCGCCGCAACCATAGGTTATCTCCTCAGCCATGTGCTCGCGCGTTTGCCCCTGGGCTGGGTGCTGGAGGCCCTGATCGCGAGCAGCCTGCTCGCCTGGCGCTCGCTCTACGAACACGTCGCACGCGTTGCCCAGGGGCTCGCGCAGGGCCTCGACCAGGGACGGACTGCGGTGCGCCATATTGTCGGCCGCGATCCGATGGGTCTGGATCGGAGCGGCGTCGCGCGTGCGGCTATCGAGAGTGCCGCCGAGAATGTTTCCGATGGGGTCATCGCGCCGGTCTTCTGGCTTGTCTTGCTCGGACTGCCCGGTTTGCTTGCCTATAAGGCGATCAACACCCTGGATTCCATGATTGGTTACCGATCGAGCCGTTATCTGTACTTTGGCCGCTGCGCTGCACGGCTTGATGATATTGCCAACTGGCTGCCCGCACGCCTGAGTGCATTGTTAATCGTCTTCGCAGCAGCTTGGCGCCGTCAGGCAGAGGCTTGTGCGGCTTGGCGCGTTGCTTTGCGCGATGCGCGCACCCATGCCTCGCCGAATGCAGGTTGGCCGGAGGCGGCCACTGCCGGTGCCCTCAGCATCAAGCTCGGTGGTCCGCGCCGCTACGGCAACCGTGTCGTCGAGGCCGTCTACATCGGCGATGGTCGATCCGAGCTGCAACCAGCCGATATCACCGCCGCATTGCGCCTCATCAACACGAGCTGTGCTATACTTTTGGTTGCGCTTGCGGGCGCAACGCTGGCGTGGCAGCTGGGCTAGGCGCCGGCTTCAGCGATTGCCAAGAGGCTGTCCGTGTCCAAACAGGCTTCGAGGTGATCGGCAAGTGCGTCCAGCGCCTCGTCGACGCGCGCCTCGAAAGCAATATTGCTTGCCGGACGCTCGCGCAGCGTATTGAGGAAGGCGTGACGAAACTCGTCTGCGGCAAATAATCCATGAATATAGCAGCCCATGATCCGGCTATCTGCGCTGATTGCTCCCTCGAAGCGGCCAGACACATCAAGCATTGGCCGGCTCAGTGCGGGGCCGGTGGTTCGGCCAACATGCATCTCGAAGCCGTGGATGGGTTTACCTGAGCACCGATCCTGTCCTTCGACTTCCACCAGCCGCTTGTCGTTTGTCAAGACCGTGTCGATGTCGAGCACGCCGAGCCCGTCAACAGATTCTGGCGGGCCTTCGATACCATCAGGGTCGTGTAATGTGCGTCCGAGCATTTGGAAGCCGCCACAGATGCCCAGGACGTGCCCGCCGCGACGGATATGGGCCTGCAGGTCGATGTCCCAGCCAGTTTCCCTGAGCGCGCGCAGATCCGACAATGTCGCCTTGGATCCCGGCAGAATGATCAGATTTGCGTCACCCGGCAGCGCTTGTCCCGCTTGTACGATCGTTAGCGCGACATCAGGCTCGGCGAGCAGTGGGTCGAGGTCATCGTAGTTGGCAATGCGCGGCAGGCGCGGTACGGCAATGCGAATGACCCGATCGGTTTGTGCCAGTCCGGCTTGGTCGAGCCCAAGAACATCTTCCTCGGGCAGATCGCGCGCCCGGTCGAACCAGGTCACGGTACCGAAACTGCGCAATCCGGTATGCGCGTTGATAATGGGCAGGGCACTTTCAAAAAGCCGCGGATCGCCCCGGAATTTGTTGATGACATAGCCCTTTAGTAGGCTGCGCTCGACCTCTGTGAGCAGGTGCCAGGTCCCGACAAGCGCCGCGATAACGCCGCCCCGGTCGATGTCGCCAGCCAGGATGACAGGAATTTGGGCGGCGCAGGCGAGACCCATATTGGCAATGTCGCCGGCGCGCAGATTGACTTCGGCCGGTGAACCAGCACCTTCGATGAGTACGAGATCCGCATCAGCTCGGCAAATCTCCAGACTTTGCATAACCTTAGGCAAGAGCGTTGCCTTCAAGCCGCCATAAGCGCTAGCGCTGTAGTTGCCGAGTACCCGGCCCTGCACAACCACCTGCGCGCCGATATCGGTTTGTGGCTTGAGTAGGACGGGATTCATGTGGACCGACGTTGCGATTTTGCAGGCGCGCGCCTGCAGCGCCTGCGCCCGACCGATTTCGCCCCCATCCGCGGTGACCGCAGCGTTGTTCGACATGTTCTGTGGTTTGAACGGGCGGACATGCAGCCCGCGCCTTTGAAAGACGCGACACAAGCCGGCAACGAGGGTCGATTTGCCCGCGTTGGAGGCTGTACCCTGGATCATCAAGGCAGGGCAGGGCTTGGTCACTTTTCCGGTAACGCTCGGAAAAGTTTCAATATTCGATGCCGAGCTGACCCTTGATCCCTTGCCGGAACGGGTGTTTGATCTCGGTCATTTCGGTGACCAGGTCCGCCAGCTCAACCAACTCCGGTTTGGCGTTTCGGCCGGTGATAATGACGTGCAGCATGTCCCGCTTGCTCTGCAAGGCCGCGATCACCTCAGAAATGGGTAAATAATCATAGCGGAGCACGACGTTCAGCTCATCCAGCAAGACCAAATGCATTTCAGGGTCGGCCATCATGCGCAGCGCTTCTTGCCAGGCTGCGCGGGCGGCGGCGATGTCGCGTTCACGATCTTGCGTTTCCCAGGTAAAGCCCTCGCCCATGACCTTGACCTCGCAAAGTTCCGGAAACCGCGCCAGGACCGCGCGCTCGCCGGTCTGCCGGCGGCCTTTGATGAACTGCACGACGCCGACCTTCAAATCATGGCCGAGGCAGCGCATGACCAGGCCGAAAGCGGCCGTGCTCTTGCCCTTACCCTTGCCGGTGTGAACCGCGACGAGCCCCTTCTGGATCGTCTTGCTGCTGTAGATTTTGTCCTTTGCGGCCTTGATACGGGCCATTTTCTCACTGTGTGCCGTCGTGCTTTGCGGTTCGTTGCTCACGCTGACCTCCCGTTGAGCTGATCGCGCAGCCTACTCATGCATGGCCCATGGACGCCACCGCTTTGCGTGCCGACGCCCCGGTGAGCACGTCAAGGTCGCGGCCGACATGGTTGCCGCTCGGATGCCAAAGGCCGCGCTCGATCGCCTCGGCAAACCGATCGGCCATTTCGCGTAACGCCGCAGGATTGGCCTTGGCCATGAAATTGCGTACTTCTTCGGAGTCAACATAGGCATTGTAGAGTGTATCGAAATGGTGGTCGTCGACAAGACGCGTCGTGGCGGCGAAAGCAAACAGATAGTCGACCGTTGCGGCGATCTCGAATGCACCTTTGTAACCATGGCGCATTACGCCCGCGATCCATTTCGGATTGGCTGCACGACCACGAATAATAAGCCCGATTTCTTCTTTTAATGGGCGACTACGTGGATTATCCGGGCGCGAATGGTCGTTGTGATAGGTTGTTGGCTGGGCGCCGGAGAGGTGTCGCACGGTCGCCGTCAGACCGCCTTCGAACTGATAATAGTCATCGCTGTCCAAGATGTCGTGTTCTCGATTGTCCTGGTTGTGCAAGACCAGTTCAATGTCGCTCAGACGCTGCTCGAACGGTCGACGGGCCGGTTGGCCGTCGGCGCCATGGCCATAGGCATAAGATCCCCAGGCAAGAAAGGCGTCCGCAAGATCCGCATCACCGCTCCAAGTTTTCTCATCGATCAAGGCCTGTAGTCCGGCACCGTAGGTGCCGGGCTGGGCGCCGAAGATGCGCAACGTGGCTTGTCGCGCCGCGTCGCTTTCGGAGAAGCCTTGGTCGACCAATGAAGCTTGCTCGAGCCGTGTCTTGGCCGCCAAGGGGTTGTCTTGGGCAGGCTCATCGAGCGCTGCCACGCGCCGCACGGCCTGGTCGAGAAGGTCGATCTGCGCCGGGAAGGCATCACGAAAAAAGCCAGAAATTCGGAGCGTTACATCGACACGCGGTCGACCGAGCACCGAGACCGGCAGGATTTCCACGCCGTTGACCCGGTTCGATCCACTGTCCCAGGTCGGCCGCACGCCGAGCAGCGCCAGCGCCTGGGCAATGTCATCGCCGCCGGTGCGCATGTTAGCCGTCCCCCAGGCGGAAAGTGCGACGCATTTAGGCCAATCACCATGCTCCTGCACGAACGTGTCGACGATCGTCTGGGCCGACTTCCAGCCGAGTTGCCAGGCCGCCGGCGTCGGCACCGCGCGCGTGTCGACTGAGAAAAAATTCCGACCAGTCGGCAGGACGTCGGGACGCCCGCGCGTAGGCGCGCCCGACGGGCCAGGCAGAACGAAGCGACCGTCAAGGGCGCGCAGCGTACCAGCGATCTCGTGAGCACCGCAGGCATCGACCGCCGGCGCAAGCCTGGTCTGCAGCCAGGTCAGGACCGCTGCCGTGTTGGTCCAGGCTTGGTCGCATGGGATCACGCCATCGAGCAACCTTTGCGCGAGCACTTCGAGGCGTTCGACGGTATCGCCGAGCGTGCGCCAGGGGGTCGCCAGGCATGCGTCGAGGATTGCGGGCCGCTCACCCGTCCAGGTTTGGCCGAGGTCATCAATGAGCGGGTCGAAGCTGTCGCTGAGGCGCAAGTCCTTGGCCAGTGCCCGAAGCCACGAGGCGTTGTGGCCCAGGCCGTCGCCCCTCGGGTTCCGGGCCAGGGCGATCAGCAGATCGCGACGTTGTTGCCCTTTTGGCGAGCGGCCGAACACGTGCAAACCGTCGCGGATCTGCAGTTCCTTGAGCTCGCAAAGATGGCTGTCGATGCTGCTCAGACAAACGTCATCCTTGGCATCCTCGAGGCCAAGGTCTGCAGTGAGGCCGAGCCGCGCGCTGGTATCGAGAATGTCGCGTTTGAGCAAGGCGCTGCGCCTTGGGTCGAGTGCCACGGCCTCATAATATTCATCGACCAGGCGTTCGAGATCGCGTAACGGGCCGTAGCTTTCGGCGCGGGTCAGCGGTGGGGTCAGGTGATCGATTATGACCGCGCTCGTGCGCCGTTTGGCTTGGCTGCCCTCGCCAGGATCGTTGACGATGAAGGGGTAGATGTGCGGCGTCGCGCCGAGGATCGCCTCCGGAAAGCAGCTTTCGTCGAGGGCAAGCGCTTTGCCGGGCAGCCACTCCAGATTGCCGTGCTTGCCCATATGCAAAATGGCGTGGGCGTCGAACTGGTGACGCAACCAAAAGTAGAAAGCGAGATATCCGTGAGGGGGTGGCAGGTCGGCGTCGTGATAGCTTTTGACGGGGTCAATGTGATAGCCCCGCGCCGGCTGAATGCCGACGGCGACAGTGCCGAACACGTCGAGTGCTAAGCTGAAAGCACCGCCTTGCACGTGCGGATCGTCGCCAGGCGCTCCCCAGCGCGTCGTGATCTTCGCGCGGGTTTCTTCAGAAAGTCTTAAGAACTCGGCGTTATAGTCTTCAAGCGTGAGATGCACGCGGGTCTGCCGCTGTGTGCGCACGCGCAGGCTGTTGGTGACACCCGCCTGGAGGTGTTCGATGAGGGCTTGGCCATCTTCGGGCAGGTCGTTGATGGCATAGCCAGCTTGAGCCATGGCGTTGAGCAGCGCATGCGTGCCGGCGGGCGTGTCGAGGCCGACGCCGTTCGCGAGACGTCCGTCTTGCGTCGGATAGTTCGCCAGCACGATGGCGACTCGACGCGCGTGCGCAGGCGTGGCGCGCAAGCGTAGCCACGCCTTGGCCAAGTCGGCGACAAACGCGCAGCGATCGATCACGGGTTGATGGCGCACCAGACTGATCTGCCGGTCGGCGTCGAAGGCCGCCTGGCTCTTGAAGGAGATTGCCCGAGTGAACACACGCCCGTCGACCTCCGGCAAGGCAACGCCCATGGCCAGATCGCGTGGGCTCAAGCCATAGCTGCCCGCGCGCCAGGCCGGCTCGCTGCCGCTGGCAAGCACGGCCTGCAACACAGGACCGTCGCCTTGCTCGAGGAGGCCGGGATGAAAGTCTCCGGGCTTGGAGACGGCAAAACCGGTGAGGTTGATGACCGCATGCGGCTGGGCGTCGTCGAGCAGACCGGCCATGATCGCCACGGCCTGGGCGTCTTTCAGGCTGGTGGCGTAGATTGGCAGCGGTGCGAGGCCCGCCCGGGTGCACGCTTCGATCAGCGCGTTGATCGGCGCCGTGTCATCGGCCTGAACCAAGGCGCGATAGAACACGATGGCGACGCACGGCGCGTGCGGTTGCCAGTGCCGTCGCAGGTCAGCCAGGCTCGGCTGGTCGTGGTTCGGCCAGTAGAGACCGGCGCGCAGGAGCGGTTGTGGCTCATGCCACGCCCGGTCGCGGCCGATGAGGCTGGCCATAAAGGCCAGCGCCTGGGTGCCGTTGCCCCGGCCGCCATGGGCAAAGTAGCGCCACAAACGCTGCCAGCTGGCGGCGTCAACGGTCGAGAGGTCACGCAGTTCGGGGTCGTCGCGGTCGTCGCCGGGCAGGGCTGCGAACAGAACGCCGTGCGCCTGGCACGCCGCGGCCAGCTGATCGAGACCGTAGGTCCAGTAGCTGCGTCCGCCAAGGAGGCGCACCACGACAAGGCGCGCCGCCTCGACCATGCGCTCGACATACAGATCCACCGACATCGGGTGGCCGAGACGCAGGATGTTGGCAAGTCGCAGCGTTGGCAGAGTCTCATCCGCGTCATGTGCGCTCGCAAGTGCGCTGAGCTCACTGTCGGCGGCTGACAGGAAAACCATGTCGCCCGGCGTCTGCGCGAGATCGATGGCCTCTCCGTCGTCTTCCAGTCGGGCCTGGGCGGCGTTGAGCAGATGCATCGGCTAGTTCGGTGCTCCCTTGAGCCAGTGCGGCAGGCCGGCATGCACGATGGCCACGGCATCCGCACGCGCTGCGATCGCCTGGTGCAGCCAGCCGGCATGATCGACGAAGCGCCGCGCCATCGCGTTCACCGGCACGACGCCCTGGCCGACTTCGTTGGACACCAGAATGACCGGTCCGGAAAGGTCAGCCAGCGCTGTCGTCAGTTCGTCGCAAACGGCCGTCAAATCATGCCCGGCGAGCAGGTGATTGGTCAGCCACAGCGTCAGGCAATCGACCAGAACGATCGTATCCAGCGAAGTGTTTGCGGTCAGGCACGCGGCCAGGGCAATCGGTTCCTCGATGGTCTGCCAGCCGGCGTCACGGCGCGCGCGATGGGCAGCAATGCGCGCGCGCATGTCATCATCGTGGGCCTGCGCCGTGGCGACATAGATGCGCCGGAGATCCGTGTGCAGCGCCAGTCCTTCGGCGAGCCGACTCTTGCCCGAGCGTGCGCCTCCAAGCACCAGCGTACACGTGGCCTGTTCGCCCAACCCTTTGCCCCTTAACGGAATTTTAAAACGCCTAGGCTATCCTCCGGGCGTTGACGACACAAGAAAGACCCCGCTGCTCATAAAGCCGCGGGGCCAGTTGGAGGAATCGCCCAAGAAGGGAGGCCGGTCAGACCCAAGCGCTTAAGCCATTCTCGCGAACCGCCACTCGGCGCCAAAGCCCAACCACCTTTGCATAAGCAATCGCCGTGCCAGAATGGCAGAAGCGTGGACTGGCAACGTGCACGCCTTGAGCCTTGTCTGTCGACGGCAGGTGGGGCGGGCGCGTTGTGCGTTGCCAAAGACCGCGCTGCCGAATGGCGTGCAGTTGCGTTGTGTCGTGTGGCATCGCTTGCTGTTCGCAGCAGGCGTTGTCGCCGAGCGGTGCTTTGCGCGGCGCGTTGTTTTTTTTTGGGGCGTGCCTTCGTTTGGAGGCGCGTTCGCAGCGATCTGCTGGCGCCAGAAACTGGTGCGCCGATGATGTGCCTCAATCTGGACACGCTGCAACGCCTCCGTGCTTCCATGGGTGCGTTGTCATCATGGCGGGCTGCGTTCGCGATCTGCACTTCGGCGGGCGCGTTGTCGTCATGGCGGGCTGTGTTCGCAAGGTGCGCTTAAGGCGGTGTGTTGTCATCATGGCCGGCCGTGTTCGCGATGGGCGCTCCGAGCGGCACGCTTTGGCTTGGATACGCGGCAGCTGCCAGCGGCTGCCGGCAGTGGCGCAGGCCGGGCAGCTGTTTGCGCCGTCTATTTGAAGAGACGGCCTTGCGGCGGCCCGGAGCCACAGCTTCATGAGGCCCGACGCGCGGTGCAGTCTGACGGTGTGGCAGTGTGGGCAAGAGCAGGAGAGCGGTGTAAACGATCGGACGTCGCCTGAACCTTGGCACCGGTTGTTACCGCTCTGCCAGCCGCTGCCGTCGTGACACGCTTTGCTTACAATGGGCGCCCAGAGCGGGCGCTTCGGTTGCGCGGCTCGTTTTAGGGCTGTGGTTCGCTCTAGCCATGGCGATTCGTGATGGGGCGAGCCCGGTCGCCCGCGGACTGGCACGCGCTCTGGCTGCGCGGCCGCTCAAGGGACCGTAGCTCCGCGCGACACGCTTGCCGTCAGGTAAGCGGTGGCGGTATAGCGCGCCAACGGTATGCCGGGCCGGCGTTTTGACAACGGCCGGGCCGATGTATCGGCTACTGTCGGAGCCGTGTTGACGCGATGCCGCGTGCGCGGCGGAGGGTCGACGCGCACCATGACGGGACGAGAACAAGGGCGCAGTGGCATGACCTGGCGTGATGGCGTGCGTATCTTGCAGGCGCGAGCGCCGGTACCGGCGCCTTGCCGGCTGTGCTTGCGCTTTTGCGCGCTCGCGGTCCTGGTGGTGATGGGCGCAAGCGTCGCCGACGCCGAGCCTTTCCAGCGGCGATCGATCACGGTCGACGGTCTTGAGCGCAGCTACCTGATCAAGACGCCGGCGCACCGCCGAAGCCGAGAGGCGCCGCTGATCGTCTACCTCCACGGTGGCGGCGGCAAGGCGCGCATGGATCGCAGCCCGGCGCAGGGCTGGATCTGGGTGGCGCCCGAGGGCATCGACAAGAGTTGGAGCATCGATGGCCTGGCGCAGGCCAATGGCCAGGTGCCCGTGCAGGATGACATCGCCTTTCTGGATGCGCTGATCGCCGAGGTCGTCGCCCGCGAGCAGGCCGATCCGGCGCGCATCGTGCTGGTCGGCACATCGCGCGGCGGTTTCCTAACCTTTCTTGCCATGAAGCGCCTGCGCGCGCGGGTCCATGCCGCGGTGACGATCATCAGCGCCATGCCCAGCCATGTCTGGTCAGGTTTCGCCGTGCGCACGCCGACCCACATCATGATGGTCAATGGCACCGACGATCCTCTGGTGCGCTACCAAGGTGGCGAGGATGTGCAACGCGGCGCCAAGCGCTTGGCGAACACGGCATCGCAACCGATCGAGGCGACCGCCCGCGATCTGGCCGTGATGCAGGGGCTTTCGGCCGAACCGACGGTCACCGCCTTGCCGGATATGCGCGATGACGGCTGCCGCATCGAGCGGCTCGACTGGGGTGATCGTCACGGCGCGGCCAGTGTCACGCTCTACAAGATGATCGGCGGCGGCCATACGCTGCCGGGCGTGCTCAACCCCTATCCGCAGGCACTGGTCGGATCGACCTGCCGCGATGTGCGCATGCCGGATCTGCTGCAGGGTTTTCTCAACGACGTGTTGCGCCGCTAGCGACCAGCCGCCCCGGCCAGCGACGACCGGCGCGGCAGGTCGTCCGGCGTCAGGCCGCGGCGCGAATGCTCACGTCGCGGATCGTGCTGTCCACATGGGACTCGTACTGGCGGAAATTGGCCTCGAACAGGCCGGCCAGCTTGGCCGCCATGGCATCATAGGCCGCGCCATCGCTCCAGGTGTTGCGCGGCAGCAGAACCTCGTCCGGGATGTCCGGGCACGCGGTCGGCACGGCCAGACCGAAGAACGGATCGGTCTGCATGGCGACCGCATCCAGGCTGCCATTGAGCGCGGCGTGCACCATGGCGCGTGTGTAGGCAATTTTCATGCGCGTGCCCGTACCATAGGCACCGCCGCTCCAGCCGGTGTTGATCAACCAGCAATTGGCTCGGTGCGCGCGCATCTGATCGCCGAGCAGCTTGGCATAGACGCTCGGATGGCGGGACATGAACGGCGCACCGAAGCAGGCCGAGAAGGTCGCCTGCGGCTCGGTGATGCCGCGCTCGGTGCCCGCGACCTTGGCGGTGTAGCCGGACAGGAAGTGGTACATCGCCTGCTCGGGCGTCAGATGGCTGATCGGCGGCAGCACGCCGAAGGCATCGCAGGTAAGCATGACGATGTTTTTCGGGTGCGGCGCCTGGCCGGTTACCGAGGCATTCGGGATGAAATCGAGCGGGTAGGAGCAGCGCGTGTTCTGCGTCTTGCTGCCGTCGTGGAAGTCCGGCTTGCCGGTCAGCCGGTCGGTGACGACGTTTTCCAAAAGCGCCCCGAAACGCAGCGAGGCGTGATAGATCTCCGGCTCGGCCTCCGGGTTGAGGTCGATCGCCTTAGCATAGCAGCCGCCTTCGAAATTGAAGACGCCGTTCGGGCCCCAGCCATGCTCGTCGTCGCCGATCAGCGTGCGCTCGGGATCGGCGCTGAGCGTCGTCTTGCCGGTGCCGGACAGGCCGAAAAAGATCGCCGACTGGCCGTCCTCGCCGACATTGGCCGAGCAGTGCATCGGCATGATGCCGTGATCGGGCAACAGGTGGTTCATGACGCCGAAGATCGACTTCTTGATCTCGCCGCCATACTCGGTGCCGCCGATCAGGATCATGCGGGTGACGAAATCGACGACGATGAAGGTGCCGGTGCGGGTGCCGTCGGTGTTCGGATCGGCCTGCAGCTCAGGCGCCTGCAACACGGTGAAATCCGGCTTGAAGTCGGCCAGCTCATCCAGCGGCGGGCGGATGAACATGTTGCGCGCGAACATGCTGTGCCAGGCATGCCGGGTGACCACGCGCACCTTCAGGCGATGGTCCGGGTCGGCGCCGGCATAGAGGTCCTGGACGAACACCTCGCGGTCTTGCAGATGCGCGCGCATCTTGGCGAGCAGCTGGTTGAAATGTTCGCGCCCGATCGGCTGGTTGACCTTGCCCCAGTCGACCGTGTCATGGACCTGCGGGTCATCGACGATGAATTTGTCGGACGGCGACCGGCCGGTGTAGATCCCGGTATCGACCACCAAGGCACCGCCTTCGGCCAAACAGCCTTCACCCCGCTCCAGGGCCGCTTGAACGAGGACGGTGGCCGGAAAGTTCCAGTTCTCTCGAGCCAGAT
>JBHJHH010000049.1:0-29871 GCA_050331015.1 Geminicoccaceae bacterium | reverse complement strand
CGCCTTTACGACGACGCTGATCGGCAAGAGCCGCTAGGCTGCGGCCGTCGGCAGGTGCTCAGAATGAGCAGGCGCGTCCGTTACACGGCCGCCGTGAGCGCTACCCTTGCGTCTAGGCTTGGCAGTGGAGGCGCAGATGTTCGACCCGAAGATGTTCCTGCTCGACGGACAGGTCGTGCTCGTGACCGGCGCCGGCGCGGGGATCGGCCGTGGCATCGCCCGCGTGTTCGCCGGCGCCGGAGCGTCCGTCGTCGTCAGCGACCTGAACGCGGAGACGGCGGAGGCCGTCGCCGCGGACATCAGGGCCGCCGGAGGCAAGGCGACCGGAATTGGCTGCAACGTGACGAAGGAGGCCGATCTCGACGCGGCGGTGACCACCGCCGTTGAGACGTTCGGCGGGTTGTCGATCCTCGTGAACAATGCGGGCGGCGGCGGGCCGAAGCCTTTCGACATGCCGATGGACGATTTCCGCTGGGCCTTCGAACTCAACCTCTTCTCGCTCTTCCGGCTGACGCAGATGGCGGCGCCGCACATGGAAGCGGCGGGCGGCGGGGCGGTGCTCAACATCTCGTCGATGGCCGGTGAGAACAAGAACAGGCGGATGGCCTCCTACGGCTCCTCGAAGGCCGCCGTGAACCATCTGACGCGCAACATTGCCTTCGACCTCGGCGCGATGGGCGTGCGGGTGAACGCGATCGCCCCAGGGGCGATCAAGACCGACGCGCTCGCCTCGGTGCTCACCCCCGACATCGAGAAGGCGATGCTAAAGCACACGCCCCTCGGCAGGCTGGGCGAGGCGGCGGACATCGCCTATGCGGCGCTCTTCCTCTGCGCGCCAGCTTCGGCCTGGATCAGCGGGCAGGTGCTGACCGTCTCGGGCGGCGGCCTGCAGGAACTCGACTGAAGGAGAGACGCGATGCCATTCGATCCATTCGCCGATTTCCGGCTCAACGGCCACAGCGTCATCATAACGGGCGGTGCGCAGAACATCGGCGCCGGGATCGCCAGGACGCTCTCGGGCGCGGGCGGGCGATCAGCCCCTTCCCGGGCGCCCGACCTCTACCCACCAGCGGAAGTGGTGCTCTTTGCGGAAGGGGATGCCTGAGGTCACTTGTCCCCCGGCCCCATGGCGCGCGCCATGCCCGGCTCATACTTCCGTGACTGAAGCCGCGCCGGACCGACGCTTGGCTTGACCTCGCTCTTAGGGCAGGATTGATGGGGCTCGGGGAGACTGAAGTGGATATGATCTGCCCATGACGGCTCAAACGGGGAGCCGAGGATTGAGAGGATGAAGAGAGGTCCGGCCCTCTTCCTCTGCGAAACAGCGGAAACGGGGAGGTCTGTCGACGCCCATGAGATCATTTGCCTGTCGGGCAGCGCTTGCCTTCTTCGTGGCGATTGTGTCGCTTGCCGGTCCTGGTGCGGCTCTGGAACGGACTGATCTGTCCGCGTCCGCAGCCTGTGATCCCACCGTAGATACCATGGATGCGCTCTCCAAGGCGGCGCTGAACGATCCCTTCGAACCGCCAAAGATCAACGGGCAGCCGATAGAGGTCGATCTGGGGATCTTTCTTCAGGATCTGAGCCAAGTTGTCGACGCCACCCAGACCTTCGAGGCAGAGGCCTTTGCGGAGGTCACATGGTGCGACCCGCGGTGGGCGTTCGACGAGACGGCCCTCGGCACCGACCATGAGGTGTATCACGATAGCCTCGCCCGAGACCGTCACCGGGAAAAGTGGTGGCCCGACCTGCAATTCATCAATATCACGAGCCTTCCGAGCGTGCTTCAGGAGGAGTTTACGGTCTGGTCCGACGGCACGGTCGTCCAGCGCGTGCGCTTGAACGGCACCCTCCGCTCGGCATTCGACTTCTCGAAATTCCCGTTCGACCAGCAGGATCTCCAGTTCCATGTCCAGGCATTCAGTTCCGACATCGAAGACGTGCAACTGGTCATCCAAGAGGAGAAGACAGGATATGCCGAGGACAGCATTCTTCCCTATTGGCGGATTACCGGATCCTGGGCGCGCGTCGACGAGGTGATGACAATTCGCCAGGAGGTTCCGTTTTCGCAGATGACCCTTAATCTCCATGCCGAGCGATTTTCTGCACCCTATGTCTACCGGCTCCTTCTCCCTCTGGTGCTCATCGTGATCGCCTCATGGTCGGTCTTCTGGCTGCGGCCGACTTCCACGGGTCGCTTCGGCGTGACCTTCACGACAATCCTCACAATCGTGACATTCAACTTCTATGTCTCGCGGCAATTGCCCGAAGTGCAGGGATTGACCTATATCGAGATGGTCTATCAGTTCTCGTTTTCCTTTCTTCTGCTGGTGGTTCTTGAGAATCTGATTGTCGAGCGATCGACAGCGAAGGGACAGGCCGAGCGGGCCCAATATGTCGACGAGGTGTCACGTTTCTTCTTCCCGTTCATCTACTTTGTCGGGTTGTTGGCCATCACTTGGCAATTCGGGATCTTCGATGGCGTCTGACATCGTCAGCGGCGCTGGCTCGAGGGCTCAGACCGAGGCAGCTGGTCCCGAGGTCTCGGCGCCCCACACAAAGCCGATCTTGGTGAGCGCGGCCGCCCCCGACCCGCAGCTGGTCGTCGACGCCTATCTCGCGCTCGCCGATGGCGCGCCATTTCGGTGGCGAGTCGATCTCGCTGGAGGAGCTCTATGCGAACTTTCGGCGCGGCTGGGAGGCGGGCTGCGACAAGGGGCCCGACGAGGTCGTCGCGATGAAGGCATGGGCCGATTACGCCGAGAAGGCGCTCGAACGGGCCCGCCAGCTCAACAGCCGGGGGAACTTGGCCCTGAGCACCGTTCTCGAACGGGAGGCGCAGCTCGAGATCGCTCGATCGAACCACCGCAACCGCGAGGCCGGTCTCGAGAAATGCCGAGCGGTGCTGTTCCCGAGTCTCGATCAGATCATGGCGGTAGACGAGCGGTGACCGGCCGTTCCGTACCGGCCGGAGGCCCCATGTCCGCGACCCCCACGCTGTGGTCCGACCTCTCCGCGGTGGTCAATTGCTTGACCATCTCCGAAATCGTGGGGGCCGCCCGTGACCCCGGGCAGCTTGGCAGAGATGCCTTGGGGCCAGATCTTCGGCCTCCTGTTCATGACAATGGGGCCGATCCGCGCCATCACAGTCTACTCCCGCGTCGGCGACGACGATTCCGCGCCCGAGGTGCGGGCTATGGCGGCACGCCTCGGCATTCTCGTGATCGTCCCTAAACCGGTCGTTTGCGCCGGTGACACACACGGTCGAGGTTGACACATCCTTCGCTGCGGAGAAGGCCGGGAACCCTCGTCGAAGTCACTGGGCAGGTCGATCGTTCGGCCGATCATCGGCCGTCCTCGCCTAGCTCGCGGGCGTGTACCAGATGGGTGAGGTGTAGGCGCGATCTTGAAGGAACATTGGCGCCTCGTCGGGCATTTCGACACCATACCGTGCCGCGTCATACGCCAGCCAAGTCGGCTTCGGGATCTCGAGCACCCGCACGTAATAGAAGGCCCGCCGGGCAGGATCGAAGTCCGGATCCTCCCAGAAGGCGGTCATGAAAGGATCGCCGATCGTGTTTGTGTAGGTTGCATCTGTGACGTCAACGGTATTGCCCACCGGCGCTTCGCACCGGCGTTCAACGATGGCGCGATCATCCGAGCAGACAACATCGTAAATACGTTCCTCGGCCTCGCCATCGGCGTTCAGCCACCCCTTGATGACCTGAATGCGGTCGAGATTCGCATTGTCCGGGTCGCGAAGGGCGCGGACCATGAACCGGGGCGCCGCTCCCTCGGGCGCATTGCTCAGTTCGCCCCCCATTGGAACACCGTCCTCATAGCCGCGATCCGCGAAATCCTGGCGTTCGACCTCGTCGGCGGTGAAGTCCCAGCCGCCGAAAACGCGCACGGTGATCCGCGATCCGGTCGTAGCGTAGACCTCCTTGCGGTTGAACGCGTCCCATATCGCCTCGCGGGTGTTCTCGCGTGCCCAGACGCCGGCGAGACCGGACGCCAAGGTTTCCCAATTAAAATAGGTCGTTCCGTCCTGCACACCCTGCATGAAGACGTGCTCCCAACGGTCTGGAGCAGGCTCGCCCGGAGGGTTTTTACCGAAATAATTGTCCTCACGGGTCGTCGCCAGGGACGTGTGAGAATCACTCGAACCGATCATGCCGAACTTGAACGGGTTCGCACCCAGTGCCGCGTCCTGCTCCAGACCACGCTTCAGGGCTGACCGCGCGTACTGTCCCGGCAGCATCTCCGGCGTGATCACGTTGCGGCCGCCGATATCGCCCTTGTCCCAGGTGCCAAAGTCGGCGAACTCGTCATTGGGTGAGAGCGCGGGGTGGGCTTCGCCGTCCCCCTTGATCTGCGTCACTTCGTAGACAGGCTCCCACTTCATCCTGGTCTCGGCATACTCTTTCGACAGCGGCTCTCCCGAGATCGTTTCAAGGCCGAACATCAGCCCAGTGCCCCAATTCCCGTTGTGGGGGATCGCCAGTACACGGCCACCGGTCTCGTCCTCGTAGTTCTGCAGAAACGCCCAAAGATCTTCGGGATCGTTCGAGTCAAACGCGCTGAACGGAACTACCTCGCTTGCCCGGTCAGCGCCATCTCGGAACATGACGACGCGATGCAGGTTGTTCCCGTTGGGCAGCGCGGACCATTCCCAGCCAATGATCGCACTGAAATTGCCGGGATCATTGAATTGTTCTGCCACCGCGAGCGTCTTGTCCCATGCGGTGCGTTGCATGGCCGGGTTCTTGACTAGATTGTTGGACGTACTGACGGACTCGACGCCTTCATAGAACGCCTGCATGCTTTCTTCTTGGGAGCCCTGACGCAGCTTGTACCAGCGCGCCGTGACCTCATCTTCCTGTATGACCGGATCACCATTGGCCATCATGTCCGCCATGCCGAAGTACTCGGCGTGGTCGGCCACAACGATGAAATCCAATGGACGGATTAGCTTGATGCGTTGACCGGTGCTTGATGTGACTTCCTCACCGCGCGCAAACCGGTAGGCATCTTCCGGAGGAAGCGTATTGCCGAAAAATCCCGCGTCGAAGGAATAGGAACTGTGCACATGCGTGTCGCCCCAGAATACCGTGTCCGGCACATGCCGGTCCACAAAAGGGGAATAGTCGGACTTGTCATAGGCGACATCGTCGGGGTTCAGCGTACCTGCATCGGTCGTTCCATCATTGCTTTGAGCCAGCACGGGCGTGGCAAGCACAACAAAGGCAGTTGTAGTTAAGAGGTTTCTGAACACTTTCTTTCCTTCTCCTCAACAAGTGGACGCTGCGCCCCGGGAAAGGTGCGCAATCTCGCGCTACCTATTTCTCCGGCGTGTACCAGATGGGTGAGGTGTAGGCGCGTTCCTGATGCGCCATGGCAGTACCCTCGGGCGGTTCAACGCCAAAGCGCAGCGCATCATATGCCGTCCAGCGCGGGGTCGGTATTTCGAGCACGCGGGCGTAGTAAAACGCTGGTCGGGACGGATCGAAATCTGGGTCGTTCCAGACGGTCAGAAGGTCGGGTGCACCGATGCTGTTGGACCATGTGGCAGTTGCTACATCGACCGTGTTTCCGACCGGGGGCACCTCGCCGTCCGCGCCGAGGGGGCGTTCGTCCATGTCACTCCAGATCACGTCATAAACACGTTCTTCCGTCTCGCCCTCGTCGTTCAACCATCCCTTCACGATCTGAATGCGGTCCAGATTGCCGCTGTAGGGATCGCGCAGGGCGCCAACAAGAAAGCTCGGTGCGGTTGCGCCTTCTGGCGGGGCGGACAACTCCCCGCCCATGGGTACGCCTTTGGCGTACCCCACGTCAGCGGGCAAACGGTTCAATGCGTCCGCTTCAGTGTAGCTCCAGCCGCCAAAGAACCGGACGGTCATGCGCGTTCCCGTGGTCGCGTAGACCTCCCTGCGGGCCATTGCGTCCCAGAGTTCCTTGCGGGTGTTTCCAGTGGCCCAGACGCCGGTATAGCCCGAGGCGACCTCTTCCGACGACAGAACAACCTGTTCGCCGAACTTCAGCACCGGGTGCGACATCCGCTCAGGTTCGGGCTCGACGCCGGAGTGCTTGCCGATGTAGTTGTCCTCCTCGACCGCCGCGAGCGCCGTGTGCGTATCCGATGCGCCCGAGAAACCGAACTTGTACGGGTTGGTTCCGAGCGCAGCCTCCATCTTCAATCCGTTCTTCAACGCCTCCCGGGCATACTCGAACTGGAGCATGTCGCTTTCCTTCGGCACGGTGAGGTTCAGGTTTCCGCCATCCCACGTACCGTAGTCGGCGAAGGTATCATCGGGAGAGAGAGCCGGGTGAGCCTCGCCGTCGCCCTTGATCTGGGTAATCTCGTAGAGCGGTTCCCACTTAGCGCGTCGCTCAGCGTAATCGCCCGTCAGCGGCTCGCCTGTCGCAGGGTTCGTCTCCACCGGAAACATGATCCCGTTCGAGAGGTTTCCGTTGTGGGCCAGAGCGAGAACGCGCCCCCCCGTCTTCTCCTCATATGTCTCCATCCAGGTCCAGAGATCTTCGGGGTTGAAGCTCTGCGCCGTGGTATAGGGGCGCATCATGCTGGCCCGAACGATGCCGTCGCGGTAGATGACGTTCCGGTGCAGGTTGTTGCCGTTTTCGGTGGAGGTCCATTCGTAACCGATCAACGCGGTGAAAACGCCCGGTTCATTCATCCTTTCGGTGACTTCTAGGTAGTCATCCCAGACCGTCTGCTGGAACCGCGTGTCCAGAACCACCTCGGGAATCGTTCCTTGGGTGAAGGCGTTGATGACCTCAAACGTCGCCTCAAACGCGGTGTCACCACCCTCATTGATCCGATTATGCCATTCCCGAACGGTTGAATCCGCCATAAGGCTTGGATTGCCGGCGATGATCTGCTTCATCGCCCCCATTCCATCGGAATGGTCGGTGACGACAAGCCAGTCGAGCGGACGGCTTAGCTTGAAGGGCATACCGTGAGTCGAGACGACCTCTTCGCCGCGGGCGAAACGCAGCGCGTCTTCGACATCGAGGCGCACGCCGAGGCCGCGCGCGTCCAGCGAATTGTCCGTGTGCACATGCGTATCGCCCCAATAGACACGCGTCGGAAAGCTCCGCTGAGCATATGGCGAATAGCTGCGGCCTTCGGGAAGACCCCCACGATCGGCGTCTGTCGGCACCAGTCCGACCGGATCGTCATCAGCGGTTTGTCCAAGAGCCGGCGCGGCAAGCGCCACAAGCGCGGTGGTGAGCAAAAAGCGTTTCAGCATAGTCGTTCTCTCACTCTATTTCTGATTACGGAGAGAGTGGCCGCCCCAGCTTTGAGCCGGGGCAGAGATTCAGCCCTCCGGCGCGGTACCCTCGGCGGCATCGAGGACGAGATCTTCGAGCACGCCAGTGCTCTGGCAGTTCACCTTAAAGGTGTAGACCGTGAAGGTGTTCAGCTGCACTTGCGAGAAATCGGCCGTGGTCATGACATGGCTGCCGCCGTCCTCGGCCGCTTGGACCAGAGCATAGACATCAGCGATGGTGTTCTCCGGTGACGCGTCCCGGTAGCGGCGCTTGCCGCCGCGCGTGTCAGCGATTGTGGTCCGCGGGCAATTGGCCCAGGCGTCTTCGGCGGCCTCCGTGCGGGCGACGAAGTTCGCTTGCGCGTGCGGTGCCAAGGTGAAACCGGCCTGTTCGAAGGCAGCGCGTAAACGGGCTTCGACGTCAGCCGGGTCACCATCGACGACGCGGCCGCGCTCGACCGGCACCGGCTCCGGCGGTGGGGCGAACGGATCCGTTCCCGCCGCACAAGCGGCCAGGGCCGCGGTGCCGGCAACCATTAGCATGCTCGTGGGTCTCATCACGGCCCCTCCTGTTTTCCAAACGGCCTGCAACCGCACGCTAAGGTGGGTCAACGACGCATGTAGCTGCGGCCGGCCCGTGCAGGCTCGGCCGCGTCGTCCTCTTGGTGGGTCGCCTCAGCGACCGGCCACGCCGCTGCGGGCTTCCTCGAGCTGCGCGAGGATCGCGTCGACGCTGAAGTTCCCAGGCTCCTGGCGGGGCGGGTAGTCGAGGAACGAGTTCAGCCACTCGGCGGTGAGCACCGCAGCCGCCGAGAGCGCGAACATCCGCCGGATCTTCCAGTCGGCGTAGCCGATAGACTCGTGCATGGCCCGCTCGAACGGGTCGGCGCGAAGATCGAAGAGGTGCGGCCAACGCACCGGGAAGTAGGGGTTCTCCCAGACTCCAATACCGTGGGCGTGCTGTTCCAGGAACATGACCTTGTAGTCGTCGTAGCGAACGGCCGACAGGTCGCCGTCGTCGGTGAAGTAGAAGATCTCGCGGCGCGGACTGTCCCCTTCACCGGCATTGGCGAAGTAGTCCGTCATGTCGTAGCCATCGAGGTGAACGTTGAAGGTCTTGTCGCCCGACTCGTAACCCTCGAGCAGCTGGTCCTTAACGTCGGGTACGCCGGCCGCTGTCATCAGCGTGGGCACCCAGTCCATATGGCTGACGGTGCCGTTGATCACCGTATCTTCAGGGAACACGCCGGGCCACCGGACCGCCGCCGGCACGCGGAAGCCGCCCTCCCAAGTGGTCGCCTTCTCACCATGGAACGGTGTCGTGCCGCCGTCCGGCCAGGTGAAGACCTCGGCGCCGTTGTCGGTGGTCCAGACGACGATTGTGTTGTCGGCGATGCTGAGCTCGTCGAGCGTGTCCAGCAACTGGCCGACATGCCTGTCGTGCTCGTACATGCCGTCGGCGTAGATCCCGTGGCCGGTGATCCCGTCGAACTCGTCGCGAAGGTGCGTGAAGACGTGCATGCGTGTCGTGTTCACCCAAGCGAACCAGGGCGTTTCGGCCGCGGTCTCGCGGCGGATGAACTCGATCGCTCGATCGACGATCTCGTCATCAACGGTCTTCATCCGCTCCTGGGTCAGCGGCCCCGAATCGACGCACTGCTGCTTGCCGTAGGGGCCGAAGCGCTCGTCGACCTCGCCGGCATCGGTGTCGGTCGCGACGCAGTCCAGGACGCCACGCGGCTTGATACGCTCAACAAGATCGGGATCGGTCGGATAGTCGGGGAGCTCTGGCTCCTCCTCGATATTGAGGTGGTAGAGATTGCCGTAGAATTCATCGAAGCCGTGCACCGTCGGCAGGAACTCGTTGCGATCACCCAGGTGGTTCTTGCCGAACTGGCCGGTCGCATAGCCGAGCGGCTTCAACAAAGCCGCAAGCGTAGGGTCCTCGGCCTGTAGCCCTTGGGGTGCACCCGGCATGCCGACCTTGGTCAATCCGGTACGCACCGGGTGCTGGCCGGTGATGAACGCCGAGCGCCCCGCTGTGCACGACTGCTCGGCGTAGTAGTCGGTGAAGCTGAGCCCCTCCTCGGCGATGCGGTCGATATTGGGCGTCCGATACCCCATCATGCCGCGATTGACGTGGCTGACGTTCCAGTAGCCGACGTCGTCCGCCATGATCACCAAAATGTTCGGCTTGTCTTCCTGGGCTTGGGCCGAGCCCAGGCCCATACAAAGCAGGACCGCAGCAAATCCAAGCCGTACCGAAGTATCGACCATGTTCTCAAACCTCCACAAGTCCATGATTATTTCGGGAACAGGAACTGGATGGTGAAGCCGATGGTCCATTCCGGACCGGCATCCGGGCGCAGCACGTTGTAGTATGCCTCGGCGCGCATGTTCATCGGTTGGTTGCCGATCTGGAACAGCTTGCCGGCACCGCCGCCCAAAGGCAGGGTCCAGCGATCGCCACTGTCCAGGGTCCAATTGGCGGTGATGACGCTGTCGCTGATCAGGTACCAGCCGTCATCGAGGTTGTAGTTGATGAAGGGTTCGATCAGCGAGCTGTTGACGTCCTCGCGTCCGTTGGGCCCGGCGACTGACCACAAATGCCGGCCAAGCAGGCCATAGGTGCCCCAGCCTGGCTGGAACAGGACCACCGCCGTCGGCCCGGCGCTCCACTTGCCCGAGCCGAGCTCGCTGCTGGTCGCGGTCGGCAGGGTGATCGAGCCGCCGGCGCCCCAGATGAACGGCGTCGTCGTCTCGGTTGGATTGAGGAACAGCGAATAGTTGATGTCGCCTAGGCCAAAGGCGCGATCACCGGTGTCCTCACCGATGCCCGGGTTGGAGGGCAGGTTGGGCACGCCGCCGGGCGCATCGGCAATCGGTGCGATGACGCGATTGACCAGGTTCCAATCGCCGGCCGTGACCGGGTAGACCGGCTGGATATTGAGGATATTGGCATCGCCATTGTCGGCGCCGTTATCGAAGGTGAATTTGAACGGCAGGCTGACCAGGGAGCTGATCGGGTTCTGCGTCGCCGCGCGCAGATCCCCGCCAGTCTCCTGCGCCAGGCTCGCTGATGCCGTCAGGCACCACACAGCGACCATCGCCAGTCCGCAACGGCTCATGCGCATCCTTCCCGTCCCGCTCGACTTTCACTAGCGGAGAAGATACGCACATGGCAGAGGCCCCCGCGATGCGAAGAGCGCAAAGCTCGGACAGCAGGACAGATTGCCCGCATATGTCGGTCAAGCCTCTGTCGAAGAACCTTTTTTTCAACATAAGCGCGGCGGCCTATGGCACTCTTTGGTCAACGTTGCAGAGCGCTTATCCAAAATGCGCAAGAACCGCGCGCGAAGATTGAGGGGAAACGGCCGTGGTGACCGGCGCCATCGATGCGCATTTCCAGCATTTTGATGCCTTTGAGGCGAGCCTGGGTGGCTGGACTTCCAGGCCACTTCAGCTCGACCCCGGCCCGCTCGATCTGCATTGGTCGGCCGTGGATCTGGATGGTCTGGCTGTGGGCTCACTGGCGCTCAAGCCGCGCATCGCCGATGAGGCCTGGATTGAGGAGGGCTGGTTCAGCGTCGTCTTGTGCCTCGGCAGTAAGCATTGGGGCGGTCTTGCCGTCGAGCCGGGGCGGTTGTGCGACATCCCGCCGGGCAGAAGCTATCGCACGCTGCTCTCGCCGGGCTGGCGCTCGCTCGAATTCGGCCTGAAGCTCGATCTGGCGACGACGCTCATGCCGACCGTGCCATGGTCGGAGCTGGCGAAGCGATCGCCGGCGGACGCGATCGGGCCGCGCTTGCCGGATGCGCTGGTTGCGCGAGCCTGTGCCTGGGTGGGCGGGCTATTCCAGCTCCTTCAGGCTGATCCGGACCTGCTGCAAGACCGCGGCACCGTGCGCAGCCTTCAGCGCCGGACGCTGCACCTGCTGGAAGATCTCCTCGAGCCCCAGGCGCGTGACGCCTGCGTAGGATACGTTCGGCGGCTGCCTTCAAGTGGGGTTGTCGAGGCGGCCTTGGACGCACTGGCAACAGACATGGGTCCTGACCACGAAGCGGCGCATGCCGGCTTGCCGATTCTTTATACGGGCAAGCCGGTCGCGGCCCTGGCGGCGCAGTTGCACATGTCACCACGAACACTGCAACATGCCTTCAAGGCTAATCTCGGCGTCTCGCCGCAGCGCTATATTCTCTCCCGCAAGCTGGCTCTAGCTCGTTACGATCTGCTGCGCGGCGACGAGGACGAGCTGACGGTGACGGCGATAGCGCATGAGCATGGCTTCACCCATCTCGGACGCTTCGCTGCTGCCTATCGCACCTTCTTCGGCGAAAGCCCCTCGACGACGCTGCACCGCCGCCTACGCCGAGCTGGCGCGCGCCTGTCTGACGTCAGCACCCACCGGACAGATTTGGGTGTTTGAGCAACGGAGGATTTCTGGTTCATCGAAGCGATTAAGGCGCGAAGATGAACAAGAAATCCGGAACATCGAAGGATGCCGCGGACGAGCTTTGTATAGGCCCGGCTGGTGACGACCAATCCGTTGTCGCTGCGAACAAGGCATGGCGTCTTGACCCGGCCGAGGGTGCTGAACCGGGCGATGAGCGGATGCTCCAGCGCCGAGGCCGCCGGTGTCGCCTTGCCTGATCGCGAGAGATGCCAGCGCAGCAGTTCGCGCGTGTGGCAGTCCATGACGAGCGCGAGCGTCGTCCAGCCGTCCTTGCCCGCCCAGACGCGGCAGAGATCAGTAGACCAGCGCTCGTTGGGCGCCTGGGCTACGGACGGGAACGCTTCGATCCTCGGCCGCGCCCCGACAGGCCGTTTCCGGACCTGCCCGCCCTTGAGCTGAAAGACGTGTTGCACCGTGTTCTTGTTGACCCCCCGCAGCCAGGCGACGGTCCGATACGCGAAGGACGGCTCGGCCTCGATGAGCTTCTTGATCGGCTCGGCGAAGCGCGGATCGACCGTCGGCGGCACCTTGACCGGCCTGTCGTAGAGCGTGCGTCGCGGAATGCCGAACCAGGCGAAGGGCTTCGTCAGCGGCACAGAGATGCCGTCAGCGAGAAGGCCCTCGTAGAGCGTCCGGATCAAGTGTCGTCCTCCCGCGCCACGAGGGCCTGCCCTTTTTTTTGTCAATCAGCGCGCAATCGTAACCCCCAATCTGGAGTGGGCCCATTGGGCCGGACGATCGAGCTGCCTGGAGGTCCGCCTGCCAGACACGGAGGTCCGGCGAGTTGCGGCCAGCGCCTGGTCCTAGGAAACCCGGGGGCGCAACTGGGCAGGTCGCGGTAGACGCACGGCAATCACCGATGCCGAGCTGCGCATCCTCGCCCACAATGCCGACGCGCTGCTGCTGTTCGCGACGCTGCGGCGGGCACACGGTGGTAACGCGGCTTCATTCGCGGTAGCGCCCAAAGCGATGGCTAAGCACCGAGTGCTCCGGGGATGGGGCGAGAAACGCTACAGAAACGCGCGCACCTGGCTAGTCCGGCATGGCCTCCTCGACTGCCTTGCTCCAGGCGGGCAACGTCCGGGCGATGCAGCACTGTTCGCGTTTCGTGCGCTCGACGCCACCATGGGTGCCGGAACTGCGCACAATATTAACGAACAGCCCCTTTTGGGTTGTCACACGGGTTTGCGACACGCGGATGAGGTGACGGGGTAAACCGCGCTGCCGGTTGGTGGCCTGTGGGCGGAGCACTCACGCGCCTCAAGACGGCTGTTAGCGTGGCTGACAGCTCAAGCCGGCATGCCAGCGGCTGCGCCGCCGCCACCGCCGATGAGTGGGATGACCTGACCCCCATGGCCGCTCAGGCAGTGTTGCGCCCAGCGGATCATGAGGAGGCGGCGCTTGTCGAGTTGGTCGCCACGCTGATAGGCGGCTTCCACCTTGCTGGTCAGGCGATGGGCCAGGCACGCCTCGGCCAGTTCGCGCGGGCAGCTGATCGCTTCGGCGCACCAGTCGCGGAAGGACGAGCGGAAGCCGTGCACCGTGATGTCGTCGCGCCCCATGCGCTTGAGCACCGCGGCGAGCGTCATGTCGCTCATCGGCTTGCCCGCGCGTGCACCGGGAAAGACCAGCGCATCGGGCGTGCCCGGGCCGAACGACTGCAAGATTGCCAAGGCCGGCGGCGAGAGCGGCACGCGATGGGCGATCTCGGCCTTCATGCGAGCGGCCGGCACGACCGATAAGCCGGCTGACAAATCGAGTTCGCGCCAGGTCATGCCACGGACCTCGCCGCTGCGTGCGGCGGTGAGAATGGCGAATTGCAGCGCCATCGCGGCAACGCCGCTGCGCGTTTGCAACTCTGGGAAGAACCCGCCCATGGCGCCCCACGGCAAGGCCGCGTGATGCCGCTCGCGCTTCACCTTAGCCGGTTTGGCCAGCACGTGATCGAGATTGCCGCGCCAGATCGCCGGGTTCTCGCCGCTGCGCGCGCGGATTGTGCCGGCATAATCGAGCACCGCCTCGATGCGCTGGCGCAGCCGCGTCGCGGTTTCGGTCTACTCGGCCCAGATCGGCTGCAGCACGGCCACAACGTGCTCGACGGCGATCGCGCGCACGTCCATCGCGCCGAGGCTTGGGAAGGCATACGTCGCCAGCGTGTTGGCGACCTGCTGACGGTGCTTGGCATTGCGCCAGCCCTGCTGCTGACTGGCCAGCCAGGCCTCGGCAACCTCGCGAAATGTGCGCCGGCTGGCCTGTCGCTTGGCTTTCTCGGCGCGCGGATCGACGCCGCGCTTGATCTGCCGGCGCAACGCCATGGCTTTCTCGCGCGCCTCGGCGAGCGTAACGGTCGGGAATGAGCCAAGGCCAAGCTCGAACGAGGTGCCTTCATGCCGGCAGCGCAACACCCATGAGCGCGCACCGCTCGCCTTGACCAGCAGGTGCAGGCCATGGCCGTCGGTGTATCGCCCCGGCTTGGCGGTCTCGACCTTGCGTGCGGTGAGGGCATGTCTAAGCAAACGCGCCATCGCTGTTACCATGTTCGTTACCACTTTGGATCATGGATTTACGCGCACAATCCCACACGCGCAAGAACATAGTCCTTGCCCGCCTGCATCTAACTCATTGAATTTAAATGCAATCTCGGACAGCTAGGAACATCGACGGACAGATCTATGGCAGACTCTCCCTCCGCCAGATGCCGCTTAACGTTCGATTAAATTCAATTGCGTGCGCCGATCGCCTTCAGGACCGCCCACATTCTACCCAACAGATAGCTGGGCTACGCGGAGATTCTCGTCATTGTGGCTGCGGTTGCGGTCGCCCGGTGCTCACCATCGACAAGATAAATCCTCATGCGCCCTGGTGCTCCTTGAGCGCATCCGCAAACGCCTGCATGGCCTCGTCCCGACGGCTTCGATGCGGCGCGCGCGTGCCTGAACGGCGTTCGGTCAGCCGCGTTGCGGTTCGCGGCCCCTCTTGGTTTGGCCATGCTCAACGGTGACTGCGGCCTGAGCGGCCGTCAGCTCCGGGTTCATGCGTCGAGGCTGTTGGCCCCGTTGCTGACGCGACGCATGATCAGCCGGCGGACCGGATCCGATGGGTCGACGGTGGCGCCAGAGACCCGCGATGCACGATCCACGTCTTCAGCGCGTGGGGCGTCTCGACCGGTTGCCGATCGCGCAAACGCAGCAGCACTTGCGCCGCCAGGCGCCCCATGCGCCGATGCGGCACATGCACCGTGGTCAAGCCGGGCTCGACCGCTTCGGCCAGATCGATGTCGTCGAAACCGGTGATGGAGATGTCTTCCGGCACACGCAGGCCGAGCCGACGGGCCGCGCGCAAGGCGCCGGTGGCGAGGACATCGTTGCCGCAGAGCACGGCCGTCGGCGGTGATGGCTGCTCGATCAAGCAAGCCAACGCCTGTTCGCCGGCTTCAAGCGTGTAGGCGGCCTCGATCAGACGATGCGGCGGCAAGGTCAGGCCTTGCGCGCCGAGCGCGTCACGGACGCCGGCGATGCGATCAGCGGCGCGATCATTCCCGGCGGTCCGCCCGGCGATCATGGCGATATCACGATGACCGGCCGCGAGCACGCAGTCGGCAATGGCGCAAGCACCCTCGCGGTTGTCGAAGCCGACGCACATCGGCAGGTCATCGCCGCCGATCGTCCAGGCGAGCACGGTCGGTAACGGATGGCGGGCGAGGAGTTCATACGTGCTGGGCGGCCGCTCGCGGCCGATCAACAGCAGCCCGTCGACGCCACGGCGCAGCAATGCCCGTATCTGGTTGTACTCGCGTTGCGGATCGTAAGCCGAACTGGCGACCAGCAAGGTGATGCCGGCATCGGCAAGTTCCTCTTCGAGCGCTTGCAGACCGCGAGCGAAGATGGCGTTCTCCATGGTCGGAATGACCGCGCCGATCGTATGCGTGCGGTTTGAGGCCAACGCCTGACCGGCAAAGTTCGGCGTATAGCCGAGGTCATCGATGGCGGCTTGAACGCGCAGGCGGGTCGCCTCACGCACGCGCAAGGGCGCATTGAGGCAACGCGATACGGTTGCGGTCGAGACGCCGGCGCGTTGCGCCACGTCGATCACGGTTGGTGCGTTAGACCCGGCCATCCCCTTCCACGACATTGCGCCCCTATCGAGCTCTGCCTTCGCCCGAAAAAACTAACCGAAAAAAAATCTGTGTAAACGCTTGCATTACGAAATGTAAGCGTTTACAAAAAATCAACGACAAGGAACAAGGTGTCGAAGCAGGGAGGGTTACCACCATGACCAGATGGGGTCATGTGACGCTGATCGCGGCCGCGCTCTGCTTTGCCGCGTTCTTCGGCAACGTCGCCATGGGCGCAGCCAGGCTGGCCGTCCCGCTCGGTGACATCGCCGAGATGCTCATGCTGTTGCTGGCATCCGTGCTCTTTGTCGTTGGTGTTCTGGCGCTCGAAGCCGGCGCCGGCGGTTCCCAAGACGATCCCGCGAACGATTGAACTGCAACGCTCAGGGTGGCGAAGATGACAGATTCCAAGACCACGTTCGAAATCGCTGCACTCGAACGCCGCAACTTCTTGAAGTTGACTGGCAAGGGTGCCTTCACGGTCGCGGCGGTGGCCGCTGCCGGCGGTACGCTCGCTTCGTCCGAGGCGCTGGCGCAAACCGCCAAGGAAGAGGCCGAGCGCGAGAGCGCGGCCGAGCACATCATGACGATCGCGACCGCTTACGTGCTGACGGCGGATCGCAGCTATCCGATCATGCAGCTCGATTTCAAAGAGAACATCCAGAACGCCACGAACGGCAAGGTGTACGTCAAGCTGGCCGCCGGTGGTCAATTGGGTGCCGGCGGTGCGCTGGCGCAAAAGGTCCAGGGCGGCACGATCCAGGCTGCCCAGCATTCCCTATCGAACTTCGCGCCTTTTGCGCCGGTGGTCGATCTGATCAACCTGCCTTACCTGTGCGGCTCAAATCAGCGCTTTGTGAACCTGGTCACCTCGGAGTACTGGAAGTCCACTGTTCATCCGAGCATCGAAGAGCGGGGCTTCAAGCCGCTTTATTATGTCGTCATCGACCCGCGCGTGGTTGCCATGCGCAAGGGCGGTGCTGGCCCGGTGATGGCCCCGAGCGACCTTAGCGGTGTCAAGTTCCGCGTGCCCGGCTCGGAAATGCTGCAGCAATACTACCGCCTGGTCGGCGCCAACCCGACGCCGGTGGCCTGGGGCGAAACGCCGTCGGCCATCAAGCAGGGCGTCGCCGATGCCCTCGATCCGTCGGTCGGCGCTCTGTATGTCTTCGGCTTCAAGGATATCCTCAGCCATGTGACCTTCACCCAGGCGGTGCCCGACAGCCAAGTCTACTCGTGCAACGCCGAGTGGTTCAATTCGCTGCCGGCCGATGTCCAAGAGGGCATCGAGTTCGCCTCCGAGATCACCGCCCAGCAAAACCTCGCCAAGGTGCCGGCGGCGCGCAATTTCGCCATGGCCGAGCTGCGCAAGGCGGGTGTCGAGTTCCATGCGCTGTCGGCCGATCAGCTGGCCGTGTGGCAAGAGGCCGGCGGTTACCAGCGTCCGGAATGGGACAGCTTCAAGACCGAGCTGGCCGGTTCGATGGAGGCCTTTGACAAGCTGGCCGAGGCCGCCGACACGCAAGGCCGCTACTACGTGCACGACGCCTAATGCCGGATCAGCCGCCGGACGTGCGCGCCACGCCCGGCGGCCCTCCAGGCACCCAGGACTGCGTATCTAGCTGCCGGACGTAGCGTCGGCGGAAAGGGGGACGTGTGCTTGAAACTCTGAACCGAAATGCCGAACGCTGGGCGTTGCTGGTCTTTTACACCATGCTCGTCGTCACCATGGCCGTGGAGGGCGTGCGGCGCGAGGTGTTCGCCTACTCCTCGATCTGGGGTGAAGAGATCGTCCGCTACGCGTTCATCTACCTGGTGTGGATCGGCGCGGCCGCAGCCGTGCGCGAGCGCGCACACATCCGCATCGATGTACTGTTCGTTTATCTCAGCGAACGCGCCAAGGCGGTCCTCTACATCTTTGGCGATCTGGTGATGCTCGCCATCGCCGTGCTTGCCGTGTTCTGGTCGCTCGAGACCGTGGGTGTGTCCTGGAAGTTCGGCTCGGTAAGCCACGGGCTGCGGGTATCCATGGTCTGGTTCCTGCTGGCCGTGCCGATCGGCTTCTCCTTGATGATCTTCCGTCTTGTCCAGTCGCTCCTTCGGGACGTGGCCGACCTGCGCGCAGGCCGACCGGTCTACGAGGGCGCGCGGCTCTTCGATTAAAGGGGCGCGCGCGCCATGCTCTGGAACCAAATGCAGCAGGAAGCGGTGGCGATCGGCTGGGACTTCTACGGCCCCGTCATCCTCTTCATCATCCTCATCGCCTTGGGCGTACCCATCTGGGCAGCGATCGGTGCCGGCGCCGTGGCCATGCTGCTCATCTCCGAAGTCCTGCCGATGTCGCTGCTCGGCGAAAGCCTGTTCGACGGCATCGATCATTTCGCACTGACCGCCGTGCCGCTGTTCATCCTGACCGGTGACGTCCTGGTGCGTACCGGCCTGAGCCGCAAGTTCTTGGATGTCGCCGAGGCACTGACTTGCTGGGCGCGCGGCGGTTTCGGCTCCGCCACCGTGCTGGTCTGCGGCATGTTCTCGGCGATTTCGGGCTCCGATGCCGCCGGCGCCGCCGCGGTCGGCCGCATGACCATCGATCGCCTCGTGGAATCCGGCTATCCGCGGCCCTATGCCTGCGCCCTGGTCGCTTCCGGTGCCTGCACCGGCATCCTGATCCCGCCCTCGATCGCTTACATCGTCATCGGTCTGGTGCTCGGCATTTCCGCCTCGACGCTGTTCCAGGCGGCGCTGATCCCGGGCCTGCTCATCCTGCTGTCGATTTTGGTGACCAACATCGTGGTCAACCGGCGCCATGCCTACGAGCAAGGCGGTCTGATCTCGACGGCTGAATGGGCAACCAACCTGCTCGGAGCGCTAAAACGGGGCTGGTACGCGTTCCTGGTGCCGGGGGTGATTTTCTGGGGCATCTTCTCCGGACGGTTGACCCCGACCGAAGCCGGCGCCACCGCGGTCGTCATCACCATCGTGATCGGCTTCATCATCGGTACGCTGCGGTTTTCCGACTTCCCGGCGATGATGGTGAGCTCGGCCAAGGTCAACGGTGTTATCTTGCCGATCGTCGCGCTGTCCTTGCCGCTGGCGCAGACCATGGCCGCGCTTGGCGTACCGCAGGGCTTCGTGCTCGCCGTCACGTCGCTGAGTTCGGATCCCAACGTGCTGATCTTGTTGATGATCGGCATCCTGATCGCCGCCGGCTGCGTGATGGAAACGACGCCGAATATCGTCATCCTCGCGCCGATCCTGAAGCCGTTGGCCGATCAGATCGGCATGAACGAGATCCAGTTCTGCGTGATGATGATTACGGCGCTCGGTGTCGGCTTCATCACGCCGCCCTTGGGCCTCAACCTGTTCGTGGTCTCCGGTCTAACCGGCGAATCGATCCTGAAGATCGCTGCCCGGGCGGTGCCGTTCGTCTTCTTCATGCTCCTGGTGGTGCTGCTGATCGCCTACGTGCCGGTGATCTCCACGCTGCTGCTCCCCGACATATACAAGTGAGAACCAAAATGACCGTCGAGTATTTGAAGAAAGCAGCCAAGACTTCGACCGACGATGCCGGCGACGTGCGCGCCACGGTGCAGGCCATCCTCGATGAAATCGAGGCTGGCGGCGATGCCGCAGCGATGAAGTACGCGGCAAAATTTGATCGCTATGAAGGCAACGTCGTGCTCACGCGCGACGAAATTGACGCCGCCACGTCGGCCGTGCCGCAAAAACTCAAAGACGACATCCGCTTCGCCTATGACAATGTCCGCCGCTTTGCCGAAGCGCAAAAGGCGACCATTCAGGATATGCAGATCGAGGTCGTCCCCGGCTTGATCGCCGGCCAGAAGGCGATCCCGTGTCAAGCGGCCGGTTGCTATGCGCCTGGTGGCCGCTACAGCCATATCGCCTCGGCGCTGATGACCGTGACCACCGCCAAGGTTGCCGGTTGCGGCCACATCACCGCCTGCTCACCACCGCGCCCGGGCATCGGCATCAATCCGGCGATCATCTACACGGCGGATCTGTGCGGTGCCGACCGTATTCTGGCACTGGGTGGCGTCCAGGGTGTCGCCGCCATGGCGTTTGGCCTGTTCGGCCTGCCGAAAGCCGACATTCTGGTCGGCCCGGGCAATCAATTCGTGGCGGAAGCCAAGCGCATCCTGTTCGGCCGTGTGGGCATCGACATGTTCGCCGGTCCGACCGACAGCCTGATCCTCGCCGATGACAGCGCCGATGCGCACATGGTCGCCTGGGACCTCGTCGGCCAGGCCGAGCATGGGTACAACTCGCCGGTGTGGCTCGCCACGACACATCGCCCGCTGGCCGAGCGCGTGCTCGAGCTGGTGCCGCAGTACATTGCCGAGCTGCCGGAGCTCAATCGCGAGAACGCCACCATCGCCTGGCGCGACATGGGCGAAGTCATGCTGGTGGCCGATCGGGAAGAGCTGGCCTCGGTCGCCGATGCCTACGCGCCGGAACATCTACATGTTCAGGCCGCCGATCTGGATTGGTTCTTGAACCGACTGCAGTGCTACGGCTCGCTGTTCTTGGGTGAGGAAACCACGGTTGCCTTCGGCGACAAATCCTCGGGCCCCAACCATGTGCTGCCGACGTCCGGTGCGGCCCGTTACACGGGCGGGCTCAGCGTCCACAAATACATGAAGCTGGTGACTTGGCAGCGCTCGACGCGCGACGCCGCCAAGCCGGTGGCCGAGGCGACCGCGCGCATCTCGCGTCTGGAGGGCATGGAGGGCCATGCCCGCACCGCGGACATCCGCTTGGAGAAATACTTCCCCAGCGAGACCTTCGACTTGAGCGCAGCGGACTGAGCCGATGGCCGCCAACCGCCTGTTCAGTGTCGAAGGCCGCGTCGCGGTGGTCACCGGTGCAAGTTCCGGTCTCGGCAAGACGATCGCCAGCGCGCTGGCGCAAGCGGGCGCCAAGGTCGTTGGCCTGGCGCGCCGTGCCGATCAACTCGACGCCTGGGCGGCCCAAAGCGGAGGCGAGACCGCGACGCTGGCGATCGATCTTTCCGATCCAGCAGCCATGGCCGAGGTGGCGCGACAGGCGGCAGCGCCGTTTGGCCCGGCCGACATTCTCGTGAACGCGGCCGGGATCAACACGCGTCAAGCGGCGGATGAGGTGACGCTTGAGGGCTGGCGGACGACCATCGATCTCAATCTCGCGGTGCCGTTTTTCCTGGCACAAGCCATGACGCCGGCGATGACGTCGAAGGGTTGGGGGCGGATCGTGAACTTCGCCTCGCTGCAATCCTGTCGGGCTTTTCCTGGCGGCCTGGCCTACGGCGCCTCGAAAGGCGGTATCGCGCAACTGACCCGGGCCATGGCGGAAGCCTGGTCGCCCGCCGGCATCACGGCCAATGCCCTGGCGCCCGGTTTCTTTCCAACCGAACTGACGGGGCCGGTGTTCGATGATCCGGCACGCGCGGCCCGTAACGCGGCGCAAACCTGCGCCGGACGCAATGGCGCGTTGGCCGATATCGTTGGACCGGCCCTTTTCCTCTGTTCCGATGCCAGTGCGTACGTCACCGGGCAGATCCTGTTCGTCGATGGCGGGTTCACGGCGAAATGAAGGCGCTCGTCTACACAGGACCGGAAACTCTGGATTATCGCGAAACGGCGGATCCCTTGCCCGGTGATCACGCGCTGATCCGCGTCGCCCATGTCGGCATCTGCGGCTCCGACATGCACGCCTATCTGGGCCATGACGAGCGCCGCCCGGCCCCGTTGATCCTCGGTCACGAGGCGGCCGGCGAAATCGTTGCCGGTCCGGGCGCGGGCAACCGTGTAACCGTCAATCCGCTGGTCACCTGCGGCCATTGCGATGCCTGCCTGTCGGGCCGGGAAAACCTCTGCGCCAGCCGGCAAATCATCTCCATGCCGCCACGCGAGGGGGCGTTTGCCGAATTCATTGCCATGCCGGCCAGCAACCTGGTCGAGATTCCCGATGGCGTGGCGAGCGAAAAAGCGGCGCTGGCGGAACCGATCGCCTGTGGCTGGCACGCGGTCCGACTGGCGCGGCGCGCCTTGTCTTGCCCGCTCAACCGGGCGCGTTGCCTGGTACTGGGCGGTGGTGCCATCGGTTTGGGCGCGGCGCTGGTGCTGCGCGCACAAGGCGCCGGCGAGATCAGCCTGGCCGAGACCAATGCCGGCCGGCGCGCGATTGCCGCGGCGGAAGAGGGCATTCACACCCTAGATCCAGCCGCCGGCGAAACCCCGCAAGGCGTCGATCTGGTCATCGACGGCGTCGGCTTCGAGGCGACTCGGGCAGCCGCGTCCGCAGCCGTACGGCCTGGCGGCGTGATCTTGCACATCGGCCTCGGCTCGGCCGCGGGCGGTTTGGATATCCGCCGCCTGACGCTGCAGGAAATCACCTTCATCGGCACCTACACCTACAGCAAGCAGGACTTCCAAGACACCGCCGCGGCGATCTTTGACGGCTCGCTCGGCACCTTGGCCTGGCCCGAGATCCGGCCACTAGCCGAAGGCGCACGTGCCTTCGCCGACATCAAGGCTGGCCGCGCAGCCGCCCCGAAAATCCTACTGGCACCCTGAAAGGACATGGAGATGGCACAACACCCACAGTTACTCGTCCATGATAAAGCCGACAATGTCGGTGTCGTCGTGGTCGAAGGCCTTACCGCAGGCACGGACATGCTTTGCGTCGTCACCGAGGACAACTCGGATTTCCGTCTGACCGCCAAGGCCGACATTCCCATCGGCCACAAGGTCGCGCTGCAAGATTTCAAGGCCGGCGACACCGCGATCAAGTACGGCGAGGACATCGGCAAGTTCGTCGGCGCGGCGGAAAAAGGCGGCCACGTCCATACCCACAACCTCAAGACGAAGCGGTGGTAAATTCCATGTCCTACGAAGCAAGCAACACGAGTGTCATGGCCTGGCGGCGCGAGAACGGCCGCGTCGGCGTGCGCAACCATGTCGTCATCCTGCCTGTGGATGATATTTCCAACGCCGCGTGTGAGTCGGTGGCCAACAACATCAAAGGAACGATGGCCATCCCGCATGCCTACGGCCGACTTCAGTTCGGTGAGGATCTGGAGCTGCATTTCCGGACGATTATCGGCACCGGTGCCAACCCGAATGTCGCCGCCGTGGTCGTGATCGGTATCGAGCCCAGTTGGACCAAGCGTATTGCCGACGGCATTCGCGAAACGGGCAAGCCGGTGGCCGAGTTCTCAATCGAGCAAAATGGCGACATAGCCACCGTTGCTGCGGCCAGCTGGAAGGCCAAGGAGTTCGTGCAATGGGCCAGCGAGCTGCAAAAGGAAGCTTGCCCGCTGACCGATCTCTGGGTGTCGACCAAGTGCGGCGAGAGCGATACCACGACCGGCCTGTCGTCCTGCCCCACCGTCGGCAATATGTACGACAAGCTTATTCCCCAAGGCTTGTACGGCGTGTTCGGCGAGACGTCCGAAATCACCGGTGCCGAGCACATCTGTGAGAAGCGCGCGGCGACGCCCGAGGCCGCCGCCAAGTTCAAGCAGATCTGGCAGGCTTATCAGGACGATGTGATCTTCGCCCATCAAACCGACGATCTATCGGACAGCCAGCCGACCAAGGGCAACATTCTGGGCGGGTTGACCACCATCGAAGAAAAAGCCCTGGGTAATCTTGAGAAGATCGGCAAGAAGGTCGGTTATATCGATGCTCTCGGCCCGGCCGAAGCACCCGCCAAGGGCCCCGGCCTTTACTTCATGGACACCTCCTCTGCGGCCGCCGAATGCGTAACGCTGATGGCCGCCGCCGGCTATGTGATCCACACCTTCCCGACCGGGCAGGGCAATGTCGTCGGCAACCCGATCGTTCCGGTCATCAAGATTTCCGGCAATCCGCGCACCTTGCGCACCATGTCGGAGCACATCGACGTCGATGTCACCGGTGTCTTGAGCCGGGAGCAGACCATCGACCAAGCCGGTGATGCCTTGATCGACATGATCATGCGGGTGGCCAATGGCCGTCTGACCTGCGCCGAAGCGCTCGGGCATCGCGAATTCTCGATGACCAAACTTTACCGCTCGGCCTGAGCGGCAGATCAGCCGGCGGCATGGCTCACAGATGACCACGTCGCCGGCAGTTTTCTTGCGCACTGACACTCACGCCATGACGACCGGCACCGCGTCGCTCGAACCCGCCGCAGCCCTGCGTTTGTGCAGCGCTGCGCTGGTCAACAACCGAACAACGCCCGAGATCGCCGATCAGGTCGCTTCGGCGCTGGTCGCTGCGGAAGTTGATGAACAGCGCGGTCATGGTCTGGCACGTGTTGCGGCCTATGCGGCGCAAGCGCGCTCCGGCAAGGTTGACGGCAGCGCCCAACCGACGGCGACACGCTCGCGGCCGGGCTTTATCGACGTCGATGCGCGCTTAGGCTTTGCCTATCCGGCGCTGGCGTTGGCGCGCGAGCAGGTTGCCCATGCGGCCCATGCCAATGGCACCGCCTGCGCCGCCGTTCGTCAGTCGCATCATTGCGGTGTGCTTGGGCATCAAGTTGAAGCGCTTGCCGACGTGGGTCTGGTGGCGCTGATGGTTGCCAACGCACCCAAGGCGATTGCGCCCTGGGGCGGGCATGCGCCGTTTTTCGGCACCAATCCGATCGCCTTCGCGGCGCCGCGCGCCGGCGGCGCGCCTTTGGTCATCGATCTGGCGCTTTCCAAGGTAGCGCGCGGTAAGGTCATGGCAGCCGCCAAAACCGGCGCGTCGATCCCCTCCGACTGGGCAGTCGATGCCTCGGGAGCGCCGACGACCGATCCCAATGCGGCGCTGCAAGGCGCCATGCTGGCGGTGGGTGGCGCCAAAGGCGCCGCACTGGCGCTGATCGTCGAGGTCTTGGCCGGTGCCCTGGCGGGTCCGCATTTCAGCTTCGAGGCGAGCGATTTCTTCGCTGCCGATGGCAGCCCGCCGGCACTTGGCCAAGTGCTGATCGCCATCCAAGCCGGCAGTTCGGTGGCCGAGCGCATTGACACGCTGCTGAGCTCGATGGCTGAGCAGGAAGGCACGCGCATACCCGGTGAACGGCGGCTGGCGGCCCGGGCGCGCGCGCATCGTGACGGTCTTAGCATTCCGATCTCGCTCCTTGAGGAGATCACCGTTCTGGCTGAGGCACCTCGCAGCCAGCCGGCGACCGGCACATGATCGCGCTGGACGGCCTCTACGGTCATTTTCGTGCGCTGTATCCCGGTATCGCCGCGGCGGCGGTCATTGCGCTGGCGGCGCAGTTCCTCGGTGAGCACTACGGCGCGCCGGTTATGCTCTTCGCCCTGCTCATCGGCATGGCGTTCAATTTCCTCGCCGATACCGGCCCTTGCGCGGCAGGTATCGCCTATGCCTCGAAAACCCTGTTGCGCATTGGCGTCGCCCTGCTCGGCGTCAGGCTGACCGCGGGCGATCTCGCCGATCTTGGTCTTGGCAGCATCGCCGCGGTCATCGCGCTCATGGCGCTGACAATCGCCACCGGCTTCATCGCGGCGCCGCTGCTCGGCCGTGGTTGGCGCTTTGCGATCCTGACCAGCGGCTCGGTGGCGATCTGCGGCGCATCCGCGGCCCTGGCGCTGGCCGCCGTCATACCGAGCAACGACAAGCTGGAGCGCAACACGCTGTTCACCGTGGTCGCCGTCACCACGCTGTCCACGCTCGCCATGATCGCCTATCCAATTCTGCTTGGGGCGCTCGGCTTTGACGAGCGCGCCGCCGGCTTCGTCATCGGCGCAACCGTTCACGACGTCGCCCAGGTGGTCGGTGCGGGCTATTCAATTTCGGACCCGGCCGGCGACACGGCAACGATCGTCAAGTTGCTACGGGTGACGATGCTGCCGGTGGTGTTGACGATCCTGATCTTGTGCTTGCGCTTCGGGCCACATGGCACCGAGGGCGGCCGACCCGGATTGCCTTGGTTCGTCATCGCGTTCGCGGTCCTTGCAGGCATGAACAGCCTCGGCGCGATCCCGCCTGTGGTCGGCGAAACGGCATCCGCCGTCTCACGCGCCCTGTTGGTCACCGCCATTGCCGCGCTCGGCGTCAAGACATCGCTGAAAGCCATGACCGCTGTGGGCGGCGGGCACATCGGTGTGGTGGTGATCGAAACGCTGGTCCTGCTTGGCGGCGCCGTCCTGCTCGTTCACTACGGTATCGTCCGGCTTTGACACCGCTTAGCCAAAACACGACGCAGAAAAAACGAGAACATGGCTCTGCCAAACGCGTGGCAGTCATGAGCCGCCATGTATGCGTGTCCAGAACTGGCAGCTCCCGGAACCCGATCAGCAGGCTGCACGGGCCCTCGTCATGGCATGACCGGGCTTTCGGGTCCGGTACCATCCAGCTTGGCCGGTCACCTCTTCTGCAGTCTTTCGCATCGCGCGGATGAGCGCGGTGATTTCGCGGCGTCGGGCGATGGCCTGGGCGGCGACTGGCATGGCGATAACACGCCATGGCCCCGTTGTGCGCTGCCACGAGCTGAGCCGCGCCTGCAGACGATCGGGGTCCGCCCGCGGACGCCGCGGGTCTCCGCCGCCTGGCCCGTCGCTGCGGCCATGGCCGACACGCGGCGGAGTGCCGAGGTCGTTCACGTCACCCTCGACTACGCGTTTGTCGGTCGCCCGGCAGCGGTCACCATCGCGCCACCGATGGCGAACGCAGACCTGCCGGCGGTGGCGCTCGGCATGCTGGTCAACCACCTCGGCGTTCCGGTCACCGACTACCGCTACCTGTCGCAAGCCGAGACCTTGCGGCTGGACTGGCAGGATCCCTGGTTCAGCGCCTTCGAGAACCCGATCCTGCGCCGCCACCAGCAATCACCGGTGATGGCTTTCGTCAGCGTCGAGCCGCGGGAGGTCAGGCAGGAGGCGCTCTTGCGGGTGGCCGACCTGGAGGACTGGACGTCGCTCGATTTTGGCGATGGGCGGACATTGACCGACGACGAGGTCGCCGCCGTCGAGGCTGCGGCCAAGGATCTGTTTCGCCGGACACAGTCTCTGATGATCGACGGCGAGGCCGCGTCGCCGGATGACATGCGGGTCGAGTTCCTCTCGATCGGTCCGACGGGGCTGGACGTCCTGGGCGACACGGAAGCCATCGACCGAACGGCCAATCTTCTGGGTGTCGTCCTCTCCTTTCCCCGGACCGACCTGCCAGCTGAGGTCGAGATGGCGTGGCAGCACTTCCCGCAAGGCGCCGACACGGTGCCCGTAACGCTGTCCGATCCGGCGGGTGGCATTCCCGACGTCGTCACGCGGACGGTGCCGAGCGTCACCTGGACCAACTATCTCAAGCAGTGGAACCGGCCGGAAACGCAACCCGTCATTGTGCCGACGCGCCCGAAGGTGACCATTCCGTGCCTGTCGCTGGCCAGTGCTGCTCTGGCTGTCCTGGCGGTCGCGCTTGTCCGGCGGTCCGCGCCGCGGACACGGCTCGGGCTTGTCGCCGCGACGGTGCTGCTGATCGTTCTGGCGGTGACCGGTCGCGGTGTGACTGCGGATATCCGGCTGCCGGTGGCCGGCGCGCCCGGCACCGAAGACGCGGCCGTCATCCTCACGCGTCTGCTCGACAACGCGGCGATCGCCCAGCTCGAGTCCCGCGAGGCGGCATTCGCGGCAGCGCTCGCTCCCTTCGTCGCCGACCCGCGACGCGCCGCTGTGGGTGCCGAGATCCGGCGCGGCCTGTCGGTCAACCTGCCGACCGGTGCGCGCGCCCGGCTCGAGGGGATCGACGCCATGCAGATCGAGGAGCTGACGCCGACGGACACCGGCCTGCGCGTGCTTGCCCGTTGGACCGGCAGGGCCGTCGGCGGGCATTTCGGCCACTTGCATCGGCGCGCCGTCGCCTACCGGGGGCTGTTCGATCTGGGGCAGGCGGAGGATGCCTGGCTCCTCGACGGGCTGACGATCCTCCAAGCCGACCTGCAGGGATGAAGGGCAAGCGGATGCGGCGCTTGGTGCTCGGATGGCTGTTGCTGGTGCTGACCGTGCTCTTCGCCGGCCCTGCATCGGCGCATTTCAACCTCAACCAGAACGTGCGGATCTACCACGTCGTGCACGGGACCGACGGTCTCGACGTCCTCGTGCGCACGCCGATGCCGTTTCTGGTTGCGGGTCTGGTCGGACCACCGGACGCGGACGGGTTGCCGGCGCCGGCGCCGTTTACGCTGAACCGGCTCGAGGACGACCAGGTGATGCATCTGGTGGCGCTGCGGGCCGATCCGCTGGGCCTCGGACGCATCATGGCCGAAACGCTGCACAGCGCGACCGAGGAGGGGCGGCTGCCGGCCGAGGTGATCGCGGTCCGGCTGCACCCGCTGGGCGAGGAGCCGGGCTTCGCGACGCGCGCCGAAGCGGAACGGGCGCTGGCGGGAGGACCGGTCTGGCCGTCGGCCAGCAGCACGCGCTATGTGGCCGACGTCGTCGCCGACATTCACCTTAGGCTCAACGCCACAAGCGAGGTCGGCCGCTACGCGATCGCCGATCTGAGCGACCCCGGCCTGCCAGGGCAGGACGCCACCGCCAACCTCGTCCTCGACTATAACGGCGACACGACGCGCACCTTCCGGGCCGTCGGCCAGCAGCACGCGCCGCTGCAGCTCTCCGGATCGGCCACGGCCGCGGTGTCGACCTTCGTCAGCGAAGGCATCCGGCACATCCTGGAAGGTGCCGATCATTTGCTGTTCGTGCTCTGCCTCATTCTCGGTGCCACCAGCCTCGCCAGCCTGACCGCCCGGATCACCGGCTTCACGATCGGCCATTCGGTGACGCTGGCACTCGGCTTCTTCGGCATCGCCCCGCAGGGTGCCTGGTTCATCCCGGCGGTCGAGACGGCGATCGCGCTCTCGATCGTCTATGCCGCGTCGGCCGCCATCCTGGCGCGAGGGTCGGACCGCGCCGCCGACCTTCGGGTGCTGGCGGTGACCGCCGGAATCGGCCTGCTGCACGGCTTCGGCTTCAGCTTCATGCTGCACGAGATCCTCCGGGTCGACGCGCCGAACGTCTGGCAGAGCCTCTTCGCCTTCAATGTCGGGGTCGAGATCGGCCAACTCGCGATCGTTGCCTTCGCCTGGCCGCTGTTTTTCTTTATCCGGCAGTTGAGCGAGACGTTCTGGCGCGTCGGCCGGCTCTCGGCGGCGAGCGCCTGAATTGCCGTTGCTGGTCTTTGGACGGCGCAGCGCGCGCTGTCCGTGGTGCAAACATCTTGGGGAGGCTGAGCCGATGGGGGGCCGCAAGAGAGACACGCACAGCGTCGCCAAGCGCGCGATGGCGGTCTTTGAAGCGGCAGACTTGCCTCGCGGCCATCATGGCCGTGGCGGCGGTTCATCTCGGGGCGTCGATGACCAGCCCTGCCAAGGCCGACGCGCTCGTCGATGTGAATCGGCATGCGCAATGCCCCCCGGTCGGCATCGAAGCGTGCCCCCTCTTGGAAGACCGTAAATCGCTGACACAGACGTGAAGACTCGCCGCGAAGTGGGGTGCCTGTTGGACGCCGATCTGGAGTGCGCCCCTCGGGGTGGACACGATCACGCGGCGGTTTTGACCGGGATGGGCCGCGGCATCGCTGCCATGAGGTGACACGCCCGTGGTCCCTGCGAAGGGGCGCTTGTTGAGCCATCCCGGCGCGCAGTTCAAGTGTCATGGCGGCCGGCTGCTCCTGCATTTGCATGCGATCGCACCTGTGCTGGGACCGCCTGACGTGCATCGGCCGACGCCGCGGCCGCCTTCGCCATCGACGCGTCGCGATCGCCCCTCACCCGACGAGCCTTGTGTTACGTTATAACATAACATAGAGAAGCGGGGTTCGGTGAGTGAAGGCATCCTGTGAGCAAGCGTAGCGAGACGGTTCAACGTGCGGTGCTGGCGGTCCTGCGTCCGTGCCACACAGCCGCTGTCCGGCGACGCGGTTCTGGGCGCTTACGCAAAGCCACCCCCAACATCGCGTCGCCGAGGATCTGTCGGGCGCTGGCCGGCTTGGACGGTCCGGCACCGACCTATCTCGGCA
>JBHJHH010000048.1:0-13316 GCA_050331015.1 Geminicoccaceae bacterium | reverse complement strand
CGGCGCCTGCCAGTTCGGCTAGTTGCCGTCATTGTGCTCGTTGAGCTTGCCGATGAAGCGCTCGATGCTGGCGAGAATGGCGAGATGCAGCATGTCGGGTGTGTGGCGGTTGCCGTCCTGGCCGACATATTCGGCATCGAGCCGCTCGGGCAGGACGAAATCGACCTGGATCGTGCCGCATTGCCAATCCCGGCCGATGGCATCGGTCAGGACGAACTCCAGCTTCGGGCCGTAAAAGGCGCCTTCGCCCGGATTGAGCGTGACATGCAGGCCGGTGGTTTCGACCGCCTTCATCAAGGCCTCTTCCGCCTGGTCCCAGACGGCATCCTCGCCGGCGCGCACTTCGGGTCGATCTGAGAACTTCACGCGGTAATCGTCGAAGCCGAAATCGTGATAGACCGTACCGAGAAGGTCGCAGAACGCCTTGGTTTCGCTCTCGATCTGCTCAGGCGCTGCGAAAATGTGGGCATCGTCCTGGACGAAATTGCGCACGCGCATCAGCCCGTGCAGCGCGCCGGACGGCTCATTGCGGTAACACGAGCCGAATTCGGCCATGCGCAGGGGCAGGTCGCGATAGCTATGCAGCTCTTGCTTGAAGATCTGTACATGGCCCGGGCAATTCATCGGCTTGATCGCCAGCGTGCGCTCTTCGTGCTGGAGCGTGAACATGTTCTCGCGGAACTTGTCCCAGTGGCCGGACTGCTCCCAGAACATCCGGTCATAGAGCTGCGGCGTCTTCACCTCCTGGTAGCCGGCAGCCTCGAGGCGGCGGCGCATATAGGCCTCGATCGCGCGATAGACCGTCCAGCCCTTGGGGTGCCAGAAGGCCGAGCCGGCGGCCTCTTCCTGAAAATGGAACAGGCCCATGGCCTTGCCGAGCTTGCGGTGATCGCGCCGCTCGGCCTCGGCCAGGCGGTGCAGATAGGCATCGAGCTGCTTCTTGGTCGCCCAGGCGGTGCCGTAGATGCGCTGGAGCTGGGCATTGCGGGCATCGCCACGCCAATAGGCGCCGGCGACCTTCATCAGCTTGAAGGCACCGATGCGGCCGGTGCTGGGCGCGTGCGGCCCGCGGCACAGATCGAACCACTCGCCTTGATGGTAGAGCGTGACGTCCTGATCTTGCGGGATCGCGTCGATCAGCTCGACCTTGTACTGCTCGCCCATGGCCTTGAAGCGTTCGATCGCGGCATCGCGCGCGATGACCTCGCGCGTGAACGGCTTATCGCGTTTGATGACCTCGGCCATCTTGGCTTCGATCGCCGCGAAGTCCTCGACGCTGAACGGCTCATTGCGGGCGAAATCGTAGTAAAAACCATCCTCGATCGGCGGCCCGATGGTCACTTGCGTGCCGGGAAACAGCGCTTGCACGGCTTCGGCCATAATGTGGGCGCAGTCATGACGGATCAGCTCGAGCACGCGCGGATCGTCTTCCATCCGGCTGGTCAGGATCTCGACACGGGCATCGGCCTCGATGGGTCGGTCCAGATCACGCACCTCGCCGTCGACGACCACGGCCAGCGCCTGCTTGGCCAGGCCCTTGGAGATGTCGGCCGCCAGCTCGGTCCCGGTGATCGGACGCTCGAAGGTGCGCGTGGCGCCATCGGGCAGGGTGATCGTCACGGGGTTGGCAAGCGGGGCTTCGGCGGCACTGGACATGATCGGCGGCAACTCGGTCTGGCTTGGTGTGATGCGCTGCGGCGGACTGTGTGGATAAGCGGGGTTGCGGTCAAGCGCGTGACGCGTCGTCAGCGCCAGTGGTCGCCGATCCAGGGCGTCGGCCGCACGGTCTTGTAGATTTTTTTGTACCAGGGCGCCGGCCAGCAGCCCGCGAGGGCCTCGTCGGGATCGGGATGACCGGGAAAAGCGATAATCTTCGCATCGTCCGGCAGGCTGGGCGTCTGCCACAAGCGCATCGGCATGTTCGGCAGACAGTGCAGCTTGAAGGTGCGCACCCAGGCGTCCGGCCAGAACACCATGTCGCTGATCGTTTCGGAAATATACTGCTGCTCGATGCGCCAGCCGGCGTGGATGGCGGCCGGATCGGCCAGATAGCGCTCGAGAATATACGGATGCCCGCCGATCTCCAGGCGGAACACCGAGGTGTTGCCGATGCGCTTGGTCGGCTGCGTCCAGTTGTGGATGACGCAAAACCGGCCGGGCTCAAAGGTGAAAAAGGGCGCGAGATCGCCGGTGATGACGATGTCCAGATCGAGCACCAGACACGGCCCGCTCAGATCGTGCAGCCTGTCCGCCCAGACCACCAGCTTGCGCCAGGGCTGGTTCTCAAAAGGCGGCGGGATCGGCAGATCCGGGATCGGCAGGGGCTCGATACCGGCCTCGAGGCCGCTGGCATCATCGGTCAGGCAGACGAATCGAAACCCTGCGTCCAGATGGCGGTACACGCTACGATACAGCCGGTTGACGAATTCCGGGCCGTAGCGCGTGCCCCATTTCATGCACAGCACCGTGCGCGTGGTCATCCGGCAATCGCCCGCATTTCGGGCGTCGCGGCACTGGCGGTGTCGGCCGGGCGCGGCGGCAAGGGAATGCGGCCATCGAGCAGCTCGCGGTAGATCGCCTCGGTACGCCGGCACATGGTCTCGGCATTGTACTGGCCGGCGACGAAGCTGCGCGCCCGCTGGCTGAGCCGGGTCTTCACATCCGGCGCCATGTCGAGTGCCAGATCGAGCGCTTCGGCCAGCTCTTCGGGATTGTCCGGTTCGACCAACCAGCCGGTCGCCATGGGCATCAGGGTTTCCGACAGGCCGCCGACATTGGAGACGATCACCGGCTTGCCCATGGCCTGCGCCTCGGCCGAGACGCGACCGAAGGCTTCCAGATGGATCGAGGGCACAACGACGACATCGGCGATGGCATACGCCGCCGGCATGTCGTTGCAGGTGCCGACGAAACGCACGGCCCCGGCCAGACCGGCGGCGCGCGCCTGCATGTCGACCTTGGTGACGAAGCTGTCATTGCGCTCGGCGCCGCCGACGAACAGGCAGACGAAATCGTCGCGCTTCAGGCGCATGAGGGCGCGCACGAGCACCTCGTGGCCTTTGACCCGCGACACCCGACCGGCCAGCATGATGACCTTGAGATCGGGCTCGAGGTTCCAGGCATCGGTCAGCTTGGCGACGCGCAGGCCGTTAACCTTGGCCGGGTCGAAATAGTCCAGATCGACGCCGCGGTGCACCACGCGCAAGCGCTCTAGCGGCACCGCGCACTGTTCGCGCACATGCTCGGCGATGAAATCGGAAATCGCGATGACCCGATCGCCGCTGGCCATAATGCAGGAATAGCGCTTTTTCAGAGGGTTGTCCCAACCGGAGAAACCGGCGTGGAAGGTCGTGACGAAGGGCACCTGCAGCGATCTGGTCGCCGAGCGGGCACTCCAGGCGGGTGCGCGCGAGCGGGCATGCACCAGATCGATCCCCTGCTCGCGGATCAGGCGTTTGAGCCGACCGGTATTGAGCGCGATCGTGGCCGGGTTCTTGCTAGCCAGGGGCAGCTTGACATGTTCGCCGCCGGCCATGCCCAGATCGCGCTCCAGGCGGCCGCCCTCCGATGCAACCAGGGCGCGCCAACCGTGCTTGACGAGAAAGCGTGCCATGTCGATCGTACCGCGCTCGACGCCGCCGCTTTCCAGTGCGGGCAAGACCTGGAGGACGGTGGGGCGGTGGGTGCTGCCGCTGGCCGCAGCCATGCATACCATTCCATGATGAGGGCCGGCGGGCACAGGACGAGCGCCCCATTGGCCTTTGAGATGTAACGAAATGTCTTCAGCGGTCCTAGCATGATTGCCGATAGCGTCAAAGCAACCGCCGGTGTAGCGCCCTCCGTAGAAATCCTCACCCGGGCGGACGGGCCGTCGCTCGCCTATTGCCGGCATGAGGGCCACGCACCCCATGTCATGTTCTGCCCGGGCTTCGTCTCGGACATGGCCGGCACCAAGGCGCTTGCGCTCGAAGCCCATTGCCGCGCGCGCGGTTACGGCTACACACGCTTCGACTATCGCGGCCACGGTGCCAGCGGGGGTGACTTCGCCGAGGGCACCATTGGGTTGTGGCTGGCGGACACGCTCGCGATCCTGCGCCAGTGCTGTACCGCGCCCGTGCTCCTGGTTGGCTCGAGCATGGGCGGCTGGATCGGGCTCCTGGCCGCGCGCGCCTGCCCCGACCTGGTGCGCGGTTTCGTTGGCATCGCACCGGCGCCGGACTTCACCGAAGCGCGCATCTGGACGCAACTGCCACGCGAGCAACGCGAGGCATTGCTGCGTGACGGCCAGATCCGCGTGCCGTCAGACTATGATCCCGAAGGTTACCTGATCACCCGCGGGTTGATCGACGACGGGCGCCAGCATCTCGTGCTCGGCAAGCCGCTTGCCATCGACATGCCGGTGCATCTGCTGCACGGCATGCTCGATACCGCCGTGCCCTGGCAGACCTCGCTGCGCCTGGCCGAAGCGATCACCGGCGACGACGTCATCATCGAGCTGGTCAAGGACAGTCCGCACCGGCTCAGCCGGCCGCAGGACCTGGCGCGCATCATGCGCGCCGTCGACAGCGTCGCCGCAGGCATGGCTCAGGGCGCCGCGAAATGAACGTCACACTGCGGCAAAATGGGCACGCGGTGCGCTGCGAAAACTGAGCTGCATCAAAGAAGGCCGTGAGACCGCCGACTAGGTTGCTGCGCGACAGAGAAACAACCTAGTTGAGGAAACGCAGTAATGTCGCGTGTCTCCTGCCTTCTCGCGGGCACCATGTTGGCCGCATCCTTTCTGGCGTTCAATAATGCGGCGCATGCCGAGGCCGGTGACTGGCTGATCCGTGCGCGCGGCATTGGTGTCCTGCCGGAAGCCAATGGCACGCCGACCGTCATCGGCGGTGACGTCGATATTGAGGATCAGTTCGTCCCGGAGCTGGACTTCACCTATTTTATCTCCAACAATCTCGCAGCCGAGCTTATTCTTGCAACCACACCGCATGATGTCAGCGTGAGTGGCAGCGCGCTTGGTGACGTCGATCTGGGCAGCGTCTGGCTGCTGCCGCCGACCTTGAGCCTTCAATATCACTTTCTGCCTCAACAGAAGATTCGGCCTTATGCCGGCATCGGTTTGAATTACACCATCTTCTACAATGTCGATAATGGCCCGATTGCCACGGATATCGACTATGATGACAGCTTCGGCTGGAGCTTGCAGGCCGGCGCTGACTTCATGATCAATGATCGCTGGTCAATCAACGCCGACGTCAAGAAGCTTTTCTTGAGCACGAGCGTCGATGTTAAGGCGCTGGGTGCGACGATTACTTCGGATGTGGACATCGACCCCTGGATCGTCGGTATCGGCGTCGGTTACCATTTCTGATCGGTTCGCGGGCGGCTCCCCACTGCACCATTCCCGCAGCGCCCGCGCGTGCCTGCGCGCTCTGCCCCGAAGTCCTCGCGCGCAGGCACCCCTCTTCTTCTTAAGCCCTCAGGCCGAAGCGGCGCGTTCCGCTGCCAGGATCGCGCGCAGGCCCTCGCGATAGCTCGGATAGCGTAAACCGACGCCGAGCTCGGCGGCCAGGCGGGCATTGCTCACCCGGCGGTTGTCGAGATAGAAGCTGCGCGCCATCGGCGAGAGGTCAGCTTGGTCGAATGGAATCGCTGGCGGTGCGGGCACGCCGAGCAGTTCGGCTGCGTAGGCAAGGACATCGCCGGGCGCCGCCGGGCAGTCATCGGCGACGTTGTAGATCGCGCCAGGGTTGGGCCGCGTGATCGATGCCTCGAGCACGCTGGCGATATCGTCGACATGAATGCGGGAAAACACCTGGCCTGGCTTGTCGATCCGCCTTGCATCGCCGGCGCGCAGCTTGTCGAACGCGCTGCGGCCGGGGCCGTAGATGCCGGCAAGGCGAAACAGGTGCACCGGCAGGCCGGAGGCCAGCCACCAGCCTTCGGCGGCGGCGCGGCGCTTGGCTCGCTCGCTCAAGGGTTGAATGACGCTACCTTCATCGACCCAGGCGCCCGCGCGATCGCCGTACACCGCCGTCGTGCCCAGATAGCCACACCAGCGCAGGCTTGCGAGCCGGCGCAGATCGCGCTCGTGGTGGCGCAGGACCGGATCGCCATCGGCGCCGGGCGGGATCGAGGTGAGGGCATGCGTCGTGCCGGCCAGCACCGCAGCGGCATCGTCGATCGGCCGTGCGCCGTCGAAGACAACCGCCTCGATACCCTCGCGCCTCAGGCCGGCGGCCTTGTCGGCAGAACGGACACTGCCGGCAATTTCCCAGCCCTTCGCGCGCAACCTTGCCGCGAGAGTCCTTGCGCTATAGCCCAAGCCAAAACAAAACAGTCGCTGTGACATCTGGCCCCACATCGCCCCGGGCGTTGCCGCGCCCGCAATCGTCCACCACGACAAGAGAGATCATGCCGGAACTGGTCAAGCTCGCCGTTGCCGCCTTCATCAGCGATGCGGCGGGTGCCGTGTTGCTGTTGCGCCGCGCCGCGCACCGCAAGAATGCGCCCTGTTGCTGGGAACCGCCGATCGGCAAGCTCGAGCCGGGCGAAACCGTCGAGCAGGCGGTGTTGCGCGAGGTAGCGGAGGAAACCGGCCTGACACCGCAGCTGGTTGCGCCCTTTGCCACCTGGCGCTCGATCGTTGCGCGCGAGCCGATGATCGGCGTCGCGTGGCTGCTGCACGGCGATCAGGTCGAGCTCACGCTGTCTGAGGAGCACGACAGGGCCCGCTGGCTGCCGCCGGAGGACTGGGCCGGGCTGCAACTGCGCTCGATGGTGGGGCCGCTGCAAGACCAACTCATCGACGTCATGCAGCGCTGGCCGCGCGCCGCCTAAGGCTGCCGTCCGGCCAGCCGCGTGCTGGCCCAACGGGCTGCGGCCCGGACGCCGGCATCCGGATCGTCGCAGAAAGCCTGGACTTTTGCGCACAAGCGCACCTGACCACTATTGCCGATGGCGATGGCGACATTGCGCCGGAACCGGGCCAGGCCGATGCGCTTGATGGCCGTGCCGGCGAACAGCGCGCGAAAGCCGGCATCGTCGAGGTCGATCAGTTCGGCGAGCGGCCGCTCCCGCAGGTCGCTCCGCGCGACCAGCTTGGTCTCGCGCGCAAGGCGGGCGAACTTGTTCCACGGGCAAATCGCCAGACAATCGTCACATCCGTAGATGCGATTGCCCATGGACGCGCAAAGCTCAGGCGCAATCGGGCCGTGATGTTCGATGGTCAGATAAGAAATACAGCGGCGTGCATCCAATTGATATGGTGCCGAGAAAGCGTTCGTTGGACAAATATCCAGACAACGCCTGCAAGAGCCGCATCTGTCCTCCGCCGGGCGGTCAAAAGGCAGGTCAATACTGGTCAGGATGGTGCCGATGAAAAACCAGTTGCCGATCTCTCGGGAGAGCAGATTGGTGTGCTTGCCCTGCCAGCCGAGCCCTGCCTGCGCCGCCAACGGCTTCTCGAGGAGCGGTGCCGTGTCGACGAAGACTTTGACATCGTGGCCGACGCGCCGTTGCAGCCAGCCGGCAAGATGTTTCAACTTGCCCTTGACGACTTGATGATAGTCGCGGCCCTGGACGTAGACGGACATGCAGGCCGTGTCAGTTTTGTCTAGATCTTCCAATGGGTTATGGGTTGGCGTGTAGCTCATGGCGAGCATGATGGCGCTGTTTGCCTGCGGCCACATGGCGCGCGGCGCCCGCCGGCGCGGCGCGCTGTCGGCCAGCCAGGTCATGGTACCGTGCCGGCCGGCGGCGAGAAACGCCTCGTAGCGCGCCTGTACGCTTGCAGGCAGGCTAGCTGGGCCAATCGCCAGCGCATCAAACCCAAGGTGATCGGCCTGCTCGCGAAGGCCAGCAACCAGATGATCGAGCGGCGGTCTTGCCGCGGCCGACATGATCAGAAGTCTAAGTCGTCATAGTGGATCGGTGGTTTGATACCGACCACGCGATCGCGCAGTAATGGCTGAAAGCTTGGCCTGGATTTGACTTTGCCATACCACTCCTTGGCTTCCGGATAGGTCTCCCACGGGACATCGCCAAGATAATCGATCACCGAAAGGTGCGCAGCCGCAGTCAGATCGGCCAAAGTCAGGTTTTCGCCGGCAAGAAAATTGCGTTCGTCATAAAGTACGCAAATATAAATCATGTGGATGTGAATATTGGCTAGGCCTGATCGAACGAAATCCGAATTCGGCGAGCCGAGGCGTTTGAGACGTTTCAAAAGCTTTTCACGCCAGAGGCGTTCGGTGACTTCGCGATTGAACTTGGCATCGAACCAAGCCATAATCCGCCTGGTCTCGATGCGATCATCGGCTTTAGCTCCGAGAAGATCGACTTCGCGGTAGCTTTCTTCCAAATATTCAGCAATGGCGTAGCTGTCGCAGATCGTGCGTGAGCCATCCTGTAACACGGGCACCTCGCCAGAAGGATTGAGCCGTGGCTCATCCTCGTCCGTATGTTCCCAAGGCTTGTCTTCAACGATCTCGCTGGCGAGACGCTTCTCCGCCAGCTGCAGGCGGATTTTTCGCGAGAACGGACAGAGCGGAAAGTGGTGCAGGACGCGCGTCATGACCTTTTCTTAGGCCCGGCCGGCGCGGGTCACAAGATCACATGGTGGCCTGTGGTGCACCTTTCAGATGCGCGTGACGCCCTCGCGCGGCGTTGTGTGCACACCACATCGCGCCGGCAAACCCGGCATGGCGATGAGAAAGTGCGCTGTTGGTGACTAAATGCGGCAGATGGTGACCAAATACCACAAAGGGTGCGTAAATACGGCAGGTGTTGACAAAATATCGCAGTTAGGGACTGAACGCGACAGATGCTGATACATTGCGGCTAACAGGGACTATACGCGTCATTCGGTGACTGAACGCGACGCATGGTGTCTTCAGCCAGCGCAAGGTAACTGAACAGGGCATTTGTCGAAGCGAGCGACGGAAACTGTCTCGCTCTTACCGTGCACGTGACCCAGTTGGGCCCGACGGACGCAAGCCGCTGCGGCGGTGGCCTACCCCGGGGGTTCAAGGGCCAGGGTCTGGCCACGCGCACATCCGATTCAAACTATCATTGTGACTATCATTGTGAAATGCGTGCAGCGCCCGGCGAACCGCGCAGCGATGACTGCGCTGCGCGCTCGGCGCCGAGCAGTGAACGCGCGGCACATCCAGCGCTGAGCGACGAGCATCGTGCACGGAGCACCGTGCGCCAAGCAACGAGCGCTGCGCGGCAATCAGCAAGCACTGTGTGCCAAGCAACGAGTGCTGTGCGCAATAAATGGGTACCTTGCGCGAAGCAAAGAGTGCTGTTTGTCAAGCGGCGAGCACTGTGAGTCGAGCAAAGAGCGCTGTTCGCCGAGCAACGAGTACGGAACACCAAGCAACGAGCACTGGGCGCCGAGGAAGAGACCGTGCGCTGGACCCTGCGCAACGACCGGTGCGGCGGCGCGCTCGCTCAGGGCTGGGCGGCGATCAGGGCACCGACGATGCTGCCGGTCGGTACCGGCTGAGGCGGGCGTGGCGACGGCGCGGCCTGGTGCGCCGGGTGGCCTGGCGGCACGGTTGCCGGCAGATCATCCCAGCTGGCGGCCGACGCGCTGTCGGGCAGTGCCGGCGCATAGGGGCTGACACCGTCTCGCCAGAGCGGCTGGACGCGCATCGCCGAACCGGGCCGCCGCGGGCCGGGACCGACATCATCATCGATCGGCTGGCCGTCTGCAGCGCGCAGCCGGTGATCGATCGCCGGGTGGTCAGCCAAGGGCATGGCTTGGTCCGGCGAGCGCGGCCGGTACGGCTCCAGCGACATGAAGGGCGCAGTGCGCTCGGGCAAGGCGATGCCCGTCAGCGACCCGGGCGCCGTTGGCGGTGATGCCGCTTGCTTGGCCGGCAGACTGCCGGTGCGGCTGTCGGCGATGACGGCTGCCGGCGTATCCGCAGGCACGATCGGACCCACGGCCTCGCTCGATAGCGGCACGGGCTCAGGCGTGCGCGCGCAAGCGATCAGCAACAAGCCGACGACAGCCAGCCACACGGCCGGTATGGATTGGGTGCACGCCACGGCAAACGCCCCACAGGATCAACAACCAGCGGCGGCCGCGCGTCACGGCCGACGTGGCTATTCGATCACAGCCCGCCTAATTTTTTCTTAATGCGCGCACGAAAAGCGCTTCAGGACGCGGGCAGGCGGCTCGGCCGCGGGCCGCCGGTGGCCCAATCGAGCAGCATGGCGGTGTGCACCACGGGAAGTGCCGTCGCGCCGGCGATCTGCGCCATGCAGCCTATATTGCCGGTTGCGATAACGTCCGGCTCTGTTGCTTCGAGGTTGTTCACCTTGCATCTCTGCAACTGCGACGCGATTTCCGGCTGCAGCAGGTTATAGGTGCCGGCCGAGCCGCAGCAGAGATGACCCTCGGCGGGTTCGACGACCTCGAAGCCGGCCTGTTTAAGTAAGTGTTTTGGCTGGGTTTTGATTTGCTGGCCATGCTGCATCGAGCAGGCGGAATGGTAGGCCACGCGCAAGGCCCGGCGCTGGCCGTCGGACTGCAGGCCGATGTCGTGCATCAGCTCGCTAATGTCACGCGTTATCTCACTGATATATTGGGCTTTTTCCGCAATGGCCGGGTCATGTTTGAACATCCAGCCATAGTCTTTCACCGTGGTGCCGCAGCCCGAGGTGTTGATGACGATGGCGTCCAGGCCGGCGCCGTCGATTTCGCGCATCCAGGCCTCGATATTGGCCCTGGCCTGGGCGTGGCTGGCCGCGGTGTCGCCCATGTGATGGGTCAGGGCGCCGCAACAGCCAACACCTTTCGTGCTGACCACCTCGACGCCATGGCGATTGAGCAGGCGCACGGTGGCTTCGTTGATGTCGGTGTCGAGCACCTGCTGGGCGCAGCCATTGAGCAGGGCGACCCGCTTGATGCGCACACCCTGCGCCGGCCAGACGCTGCCCGGACGGTCGATCGGCGACGGCGCGGGGATGCTTTTCGGTGCCAGCTCGAGCATGGCGCGCAACCGGCCATGGAACAACGGTGCCAGCGGCTTGGCCAGGCCGGCGCCGAGCATGGCCAGCCGGAAGCGGCCCGGATAGGGCAGAATGAGCGCCAGCAGTCGGCGCAGGGCTGCGTCAAAGAAGGGGCGTTTGTAGGTCTTTTTGATGTGTTCGCGGGCGTGATCGACCAAATGCATGTAATCGACGCCGGACGGGCAAGTCGTCACGCAGGACAGGCAGGACAGGCAGCGGTCGATATGGCGGACCGTCCGCTCGTCGGCCGGCCGGTCATTTTCCAGCATGTCCTTGATCAGGTAGATGCGCCCGCGTGGACTGTCGAGTTCATCGCCGAGCAGAACGAAGGTCGGGCAGGTCGCCGTGCAAAAGCCGCAATGCACGCATTTGCGCAAAATCGCTTCCGAATCGGCGATGGCGGGATCGGCGAGCTGGGCCAGGCTGAAATTGGTCTGCATGTCGGCGATCAGCCCTGAAGCTGCAATTTACCGGGATTGAGCCGGCCATCGGGATCGAAACTGGCTTTAAGGCGCTGGCTAAGTGCTTGCACGGGCGCGCTTTGCGGCGTGAACACGGGCACGCGCGCACGCACCGCCTCGGGTGCCCGCATGAGCGTGGCGCTGCCGCCGTGTGCGGCGAGGACGCGGCGGATCTCGGCCGCGCCGCGATAGGCCGCCCAGATCAGCCCGCCGGACCAATCGGCGCAAAACGCCGGGTGGAGAATGTTGGCCAACCCATCGAGCACCGCATCGGCGGCACTCGGCGCGACGCTCAGCTTCCACAACGGCGCGTCGGCGGCCGCGGCGTTGACCAGCGTGGCATCGCGCAGCTCGCGCCAGAGTTGATCGCTCGCGCCGGCCTCGATCACCGCCAGCTCGGCGCCGCCGGATGCCAGCAGATCGCGCGCGCGCTCGAGGCGATAGCGCACCGAAGGTTCGGTGCCTTCGATGCGGATCAAGGCGACGCCGGCGTTCGGCGCGGCCAGGCCGCTGCCGCTGTGGTTGAGCGCTTCGGCGCTGACATAGGCCGTGCTGGCGATGTCGTACGGGCTGGCCATGGCCGTGCGCAGGGCCTTGAGCAGCTCGGCACGCGGCAGCCCGGACAGCGCCAGGCTGGCACCGGTTTCCGGCCGGGGCATGGCCTTGAAGGTGACATGGGTGATCAGCGCCAGCGTGCCGAAGCTGCCGCACATCACCTTGGGCAGGTCATAGCCGGTGACGTTCTTGACCACGCGGCCGCCGGATTTGATCGGCTCGCCGCGGCCGGTGACCAGATGCACGCCCAGCAGGTGATCGCGCGCGGCACCGACGCGGATGCGGCGCGGCCCGGCCAGATTGCCGGCGAACGCGCCGCCGATGGTGCCCTGGCCTGCGGGCAGGCCGTAGAGCGGACCGAGATCGGGCGGCTCGAACTCCAAGTGCTGGTTGGAATCCGCCAAGGTGCGCTCAATCTCGGCGATCGGTGTGCCCGGTGCCGCCGACATGACCAGCTCTTCCGGCTCATACAGCCCGAGCCCGGTCAGCTTGGCCGTCGACAGCACGACATCGGCGTCGACCGCATGGCCGAAGCCGCGCTTGCTGCCCTGGCCGACAATTTCCACGCGCTGCCCGGCGGCCAGGGCAGCGGCGAGCGCTTCGCCGGCCTCGGCGGCGTTGGTGGGCGTCGGCGTCGCAGCGCTCATACCTAAAACCTTGGCAGATCGGGGAATTTCAGCTCGCCGCGATGCACATGCATACGCCCCAGCTCGGCGCAGCGATGCAGCACCGGGAACATCTTGCCGGGATTGAGGATCTGGCCCGGATCGAAGGCGCATTTAACGCGCATCTGCTGGTTCAGATCGGCCTCGGTGAACATTTCCGGCATCAGATCGCGCTTTTCCACACCGACACCGTGCTCGCCGGTGAGCACGCCGCCGACCTCGACGCACAGCTTGAGGATGTCGGCGCCAAAGGCTTCGGCACGCTCGAGCTCGCCGTCCTTGTTGGCATCATACAGGATCAGCGGGTGCAGATTGCCGTCGCCGGCGTGGAAGACATTGGCGCAGCGCAGGCCGTGCACCTCGGCCATGTCCTGGATGCGGCGCAGGACATGGGGCAGTTCGCGGCGCGGGATCGAGCCGTCCATGCAGTAGTAATCGGGCGACAGGCGACCGACGGCGGGAAAGGCGGCCTTGCGCCCGGCCCAGAAGGTCAGCCGTTCCTCGTCGCTGTCGCTGACCTTGATGGAGGTCGCGCCGTGCTGGCGGGCGATCGCCTCGACCACGCCGATCAGGTGATCGACCTCGGCCTGCGGCCCGTCGAGCTCGCAGATCA
>JBHJHH010000047.1:0-8314 GCA_050331015.1 Geminicoccaceae bacterium | reverse complement strand
ACACCTTGCACGTTTTTCCAGCGAGTTTCTTTAGCCTTGAGCCAGCCAAAGCGCTGGTGCCGGCGAAAGCAAAACGCCGCCGGCGGTGAGGCCGAGGGCGTTGCCGCGTGGCATAAGAGAGATCCCCCCCAGATCTTTGTGGGCATTGGGCTGCAAAGAGAATGGGGAGCAGGGCTCCCCATTCGTCAGCAAGCGTCGACTGTCGTTTCAGGCCTTACTGCTCAGCACTGATGACCCCATTGAAGCGGCGAGCCTGGCTCGACAAAGGATACATTGCCTCGGACCAGACCGGTGGTCGTCTGCATCTGAGTCTTTTCGACGCTGATATTGCAATTGTCCTTGCGGCGCTCCCAGAAGTGCCGCTTGGCATTGCACTTCATATGTGCAATTTCACCGCGGTTGATCGGATAGCGGGTGCCGTACTGACCCTGATGCGGCAGGCCGCCGGTGCGCCATTCCGGGCGGGACTTGACGGTGACATTGAGCCAGTTCGAGCAGTTCTTGACATAGACATCGTTCTGCGCGCGGGCCTCGGCCGGTGCAGAAGAGAACATGACACCGACGACAAGAGCGGCAGCGACCATGGAAAGAGCTTTGGCGTTCATTTTCGTCTCCTAGGGATTGGTTCCTGGTCCAGAGCGAGATTGCTCGTGAACACGTGCTCTTTGTGGACGAAGCCGCGACGGCTGGATGTGAAGCGCTTCACACTTTTTCGCTTTTATCGCTCGGCTGAACGGCCCGTTGCCGACGGGCATACCGGCGTGAAATTGGTGCCGGCGCGGCACCGCTGTCATGCCCGATCGGCACCGGCGCAGCGGTAACGTCGCCTCCGACGCGCGCGTTTCAGCGTCAACACGTGCGAAACGCGTGTTTTACGACAACCCACTAGGGGAGCGATGTTATGCAGAGCGAACAACAGTTGAGCCTGCCCCTGGTCGATCACGGCAGCAGCGAGGGCCCGCAAAAGGCCGTGCTCGATCGCGCCAAGGCCGAGGTCGGCTTCGTGCCGAACATGTATGCCGGCATGGTCAATTCGCCGGGTCTGCTCGAGACCTATCTGACCGGCTACAAGCTGTTTCGCGAGGAAAGCGGCTTCACCCCGCCGGAGCAGGAGGTCATCTTTTTGACCATCAGCCGCAACAATGGCTGCACCTACTGCGTCTCGGCGCACAGCATGCTCGCCGAGAAGGCCTCCAAGCTGGACAACGCCGTGACCGAGGCAATCCGCACCAACCAGCCGATCGAGGATGCCAAGCTGGCGGCGCTGTCACGCTTCACCAATGTCATGGTCGACACGCGCGGCCTGCCGAGCCAGGCCGAGATGCAGGCGTTTCTCGATGCCGGCTACAGCGAGCGGCATATTCTCGAGGTCGTCCTGGCGATTTCGGTGAAGACGCTCAGCAACTACGCCAATCACCTGTTCCACACGCCGCTGGACGATGTCTTCGGCGCTTACGCCTGGACGGATCACAAAGCCGCGGCCTGAGACGGCTGCGCGTGATCGCCGCTTGAAGAGGTGTCGGCGCGGCCCCGCAGGTGAGCCGCGCCGTACCTAGCGTCGGGAAGGAGGGACCCGTCGCTCAAGGCAAGACGCAAGTGAGGGGGAGAGGACTTGCCTTGAGGTCAGATGAGCCGGCGGCACGCGCGTGATCGCGGCGCCGCCCGGGCTCAAAAGCGGTTCAGCGCCGTTTGCACCTCATACGAGAACGGATTGACCAGCGGCGCATTGCGGATGATCTCGTTCAGGCCGATCGGCTTGCCGTAATAGAGCTCGTTGTAATGATCGTTCGGCGTCACCGCGCCGGCCTGCAGCGAGAAGCCGCCATACAAGCCCTGGTTGCGCGAAAAGGTGTACATGTCCTCGCCGAAATTGGTCGTCGTGCTGGCGCCGACGCCGCCGCCGAAGCGCGCGATCGCCATATGGGCCTCGCCGCCGACATTGACCTTGTGGCCGAGCAGGCGGGTGACGGCGCCCTCGTTCATCAGCGTGATCACGGTATCGCCGACCTGACCGCCGAGCTGCAGGCCGAAATTGCCGTTGAACACGGTGACGAAGGCCGGTTCGCTCCACAGCCCGGTCGCCAGGTTGCGCACGAGCAGCACGCCGACGCCGTAATCGCCGCCGACGAAGAACAGGCCGCCCTTGAGCATTTCCGGCACGATCAGGACCGCGCGGGCATTTTGCACAAAGACGTGCATGTCGCTGAAATTCGGATCGTCGAGAAAGCTTTCCAGCGCGATCTGCGCCTTTTGCACCTGACGTTCGGCATCGTTCGGCGCGGCCTCGACCGTATCCGCGGCAAGCACGCTGGCGAACAGCGTGAGCACGCCGGCAACGATCCACGCCCAAACGTGACGCTTGGTCATCGCGATCACTCCCCTGGACGCGTCACCCCCATGACACGTCGAACCTCCACGCTGCGGACAGTGCGCAAAGCTGCTCGCTTCGTCAAGCCGTTTTTTCAAGCACTTGGCGGCTAGTCTTAAAGCCTGGTGCAAATTAATCGCGTTATCGGTTGGTCAGGCCCGCGGGCGATCGGCCCGGCGCCGCGCCGCGTCCTGGCGCCCGGCGATTGGGCTGGCGCGCACAAAGCTGCCGCCGGTCGATGCCAGCTTTTTGTGCGCTGGCCCACAGCGAAACCCATGTTCGATGCTAGGCTCGGGCGCAGCGATTGTCTTGGGGACGGAGCATGGCCGGATATGTCTTCAGCCTGCCGGAACTGGTGCAGCAGCTTGGCCGGATCGGCGATGTCGCGCGGGTGACCCTGTCGGTGCTCGGCCGGCTGCCGGGCTTTTGCCGCCGCTATCGCCGGGCCTATCTGGCCGCGCGCGCCGGCCAGGCGCTGCCGGACGATGCCCCGGCCATGCGGCCGTTCGCCTATCTGGCCCTGGTCGTCGTGCTCACCGTCTTGCTCGTGCCGCTCGCCCGGCTGCTGCTCGGCCTGCCGCCGACAACCGACATTCTCGACACCGCCCAAGACATCGTCGGCGCCGACATGAGCGTGGTGCATCTGGGCCGGCTGACCGGCATCGATCCGCTCGATGGCCTGATCGGCGAAATCGTGCGCTTTGCCAGCTATGCGCTGCTCGCCGGGCTGTTTCGGGTGATCGGCGGCGGCAGTTTCGAGCTGCCCTGGATCGCCGGCTTTTTCGCCTATGTCGTCGGCGCGTTTGAAGCGCTTTTGCTGATCGGCTTGCTGGCCGCGACCGTCGCCGGTGCCAGCGACGGCGCTGCCGGCACCGGGCTGGCCACGCTGTTCGGCGCGCTCGCTCTGGTCGCCACGCTGGCCTACGCCGTGATCGGGCCGAGCCTCGCCTGGCCGGGCGCGCTCCAGGTCACGCGCGGCCGGGTCGTGCGCGTGACGCTGCTCGCCGTGGTCGCCTGGGCGGCCTTGCACGTGCTGCTGCGGACCGTGCTTGTCGGCCAGGGCATCTTCCTGCTCGGCTTCGGCCTGTAGCCCCCGGCCCCCGGGCGCGCTAGCTGGCCTCGACCGGCTCGATGCGATAGACGCCGCCGGGCGCCTCGTCGGTGAGCAGGTAGAGCAGGCCGTCCGGGCCCTGGACGACGTCGCGGATGCGGCCGATTTCGTCCTCGAGCAGGCGCTCCTCGTGCACGATCTCGGTGCCGTCCAGCTCGAGGCGGACCAGAAGCTGATACTTCAAGGCGCCGACGAACAGATCACCCTGCCAGGCCGGCAGGGCCGCGCCATCATAAAAGGTCAGGCCCGAGGGCGCGATCGACGGCACCCAGACATGGAGCGGGTCGACCAGGCCCGGCTTGGACGTGCCCTCGCCGATCGAACCGCCGGCATATTCCTCACCATGGGTGACCACCGGCCAGCCGTAATTTGCGCCCGGCTCGAGGATGTTGACCTCATCACCGCCGCGCGGCCCGTGTTCCTGCGTCCAGATCGCGCCGGTCTCGGGATGGATCGCCAGGCCCTGGACATTGCGGTTGCCGATCGTGAACAGCGCCGGGTGGCCGCCGCCCGCGGCGAACGGGTTGTCGGCCGGGATGCTGCCATCGTCGTTCAACCTGAGCGTGCCGCCGGTCGGATCGTTGGCATCCTGCGCCCGCCAGCGCTCGCCGCGATCGCCGAGCGTGACAATCAGCGTGCCGTCAGGCGCGAACGCCAGGCGCGAGCCGAAATGGCGGCCGCCGCCGCTCTTCGGCTGATCGCTCCAGATGACCGTAACGTCCGCCAGCGCATCGCCGGTGAAGGTGCCGCGCGCCACCGCCGTGCTGGCGCCGCCATCGCCCGGCTCGCTGTAGCTCAGATAGACCCAGCCATTGCTGGCAAAATCGGGGTGGACCGCGACATCGAGCAAGCCGCCCTGGCCGCGCGCCCAGACCTCGGGCACGCCGGCGATCGGCGCGTCCTGCAGCACGCCGTCGGCATCGAGCAGGCGCAAACGGCCGTCACGCTCGGTGACCAGGGCGCTGCCGTCGGGCAAAAACGCCATGCCCCAGGGATTGGCGAGCGCGCGCGCGACCGTGACCAGGCGGAAACTGGTCGCGTCGCTCTCGAAAACTTGATCGGCGACCGGCGCCCGGCCGGGTTCGGTGCAGGCGATCAGGCCGGCGACCAGCGCCAGGCCAAGACCGGGTTTGAGCAGCGGCAGACGGGCCATGAACCTTCCCCATGTGTTGCGTGCTGGCGATGACATGGGGCGGCCATGGCCCGAGTTCGAGCCGTCGACGGTCTCAGGCCATCAGGCCGTACAGCCAGCCGGACACCAGGGCTCCCGCCATGCCGAGGCCGACATAGGCGGCGAACAGCCGGCGTTTGACCAGGGCGAACACCGCCACCATGGCCGGCACGCAGGTGACGCTGCCGGCGATCATGAACGCCATGGCCGGACCCGGCTGCAGGCCGATCTCCATCAGGCCCGAGATCAGTGGCACGGCGGCATAGCCGTTCAGATAGGCCGGCACACCGACCAGCGCGGCCGTGCCCAGCGCCAGCGGCCCGCTGCCGCCGATCACCGAGGCGATGGCATCGGCCGGGATGTAGGCCAGCATGAGGCTCTCGATGACATAGGCCAAGAGCAGCCATTTGCCGACGAACAAGGCCGCTTCGGTGGCCTCGTCGACAAAGGTCTTGCGCCGCGCCGGCTCGTGCCAGAAGCGCCAGACGACGCGCTTGGCGAGCACATCGGCATCGCTGCTCGGGCCACAGCTGGATGCGCAGCAGCTCGATGTGGCTTGTGGTTTCAACTGGTTGTCCAGGCCGCCGGCGCGCTGCCAGGCGAGCGTCAGGAACCCGCCGGTGATGCCCATGGCGATCGCGGCGAACACCTTGTAGGTGGCAAAGCCGACGCCCAGCGCCGGCACGGTGACCAGATACATGCCCGGATCGATGATCGGCGAGGCCAGCCACAGCGCCATGATCGGCCCGAACGGCACGCCCAAGCGCAACAAGGCGGCGATCAGCGGCACGATTTCGCACGAGCACAAAGGCGCCAGCGCGCCGACCATGGCAGCGAGCACCACGGCGCGCGCCGGATGGGCCTGAAACGCCTTGGCGACCAGGCCGTCGGCATCGCTGGCCCGGATCGCGCCCAGCGTCAGCGCGGTCAGGGCGATGAACACGGCCGTGTGGGCAAAATTGCCGGCGGTCTTGCCGACCAGAAAGCCGGCCTGGCCGGGATCGAGCAGCGCGGCGACGGCCAGCACCAGCGGGCTGAGCAGCCAGATTGGATCGATGCGTTGAAAGCCGGCGTGCAGCCGTTGCAGGGCGATGGCGGTCATCGCTCGGCACCCTCCAGGGCCGGCTTGGCCTCGGCGTGCGGCGCGCCCCGGCAGCAGGCCGTGAACAGATAGCCGTGCAGCGCATCGAGCGTGTCGAACGCGGCGATGGTGCAGGTCTCGCGGCCGCGGCGTTCCTGGCGGATCAGGCCGGCGGCGACCAGCTGGCGCACGTGATGGGCGAGCGTCGAGGCCGGGATGCCGGTATGCGCGCCGATGGCGCCGATGTTGAGGCCGTCCGCGCCGGCCTGCACGAGCAGGCGGATGATGTGCAGCCTGGACGGGTTGCCGAGCGCGGCAAAGCGCTGGGCGGCGATATCGGCATCCATGCGCGGGGTGTCCTCAGCCTGGCCGGTTGAACGATATGGCGTTATATAACTAGTTTTATAGTTCTAACAAGCCCCGACATGCGCGAGGCGGCGTTGTGCGCCGCTCGCGGCTGTTCTATACAGCGCGCTTGATGAGGGACGCGCGCCCGGAGCGCTGGGCTTAGTTGGCACATGCAGATCGGCCGTCCTCAGTAATCGGAATAGCGATTGAGGGCCGATGACCCGTCGACGACAGCTCTATGAAGGTAAAGCCAAGGTCCTGTTCGAAGGTCCGGAGCCAGGCACCATCATTCAATATTTCAAGGACGATGCGACTGCCTTCAACAACAAGAAAAAGGGTATCATCACCGGCAAGGGCGTGCTCAACAACCGCATCTGCGAATATTTGATGGTGCGGTTGGGCGAAGCCGGCATCCCGACCCATTTCATTCGCCGCATGAACATGCGCGAGCAGCTCGTACGCGAGGTCGAGATCATTCCGGTCGAAGTGGTCGTGCGCAATGTCGCCGCCGGCTCGTTCTGCGAGCGCTTCAAGATCAAGGAAGGCGAAGCGTTGCCGCGCTCGATCGTCGAATACTTCTACAAGTCCGACGAACTCGGCGATCCTCTGGTCACCGAAGAACACATCACCGCGTTCGGCTGGGCGAATTACCCCGAGCTGGACGAAATGCTCAACCTGACCTTGCGCGTGAACGATTATCTGAGCGGCCTGTTTGCCGGCATCGGCCTGCGCCTGGTCGATTTCAAGGTCGAGTTCGGCCGGCTATGGGAAGAGGACGACATGCGCATCATCCTCGCCGACGAGCTCAGCCCCGACAACATGCGCTTGTGGGACATGGCGACCGGCGAAAAGCTGGATAAGGACCGCTTTCGCCGCGATCTCGGCATGGTCGAAGAGGGCTACCAGGAGATCGCCCGCCGCCTCGGCATCCTGCCCGAGGCCGGCCCGCGCGACATGCGGGGCCCGGAAACCATGCAATAGCCCGACGCGGGCCAAAACAGGACTTGGAGGAGCCAAGGGCGATGAAAGCGCGTGTCCATGTGGCGTTGAAATCCGGCGTGCTCGATCCGCAAGGGGCGGCGATCGCCAAGGCGCTGGGCGGGCTCGGTTTCGCCGGCGTCGGCGAGGTCCGCCAGGGCAAGCTGATCGAGATCGAGCTGGACGCGCCCGATCCGGCCACCGCCGAAAGCCAGGTCAAGGCGATGTGCGACAAGCTCTTGGCCAATCCGGTGATCGAGGAGTATCGCATCACCATCGAGGCCTGAGCCGCCGCGCACCGGCAACAGGGTCGCCAGCGGAACTGCCCAAGAACGGACAAAGGCATGCGTGCAGGTGTCATCACCTTTCCCGGCTCGAACTGCGATCGCGATCTGATCGTCGCCTTCGAACGCCTGACCGGCCGGGCCTGTGCCCGGCTGTGGCACCAGGACAGCGACCTGCCCGACCTGGACGTCATCGGCGTGCCCGGCGGCTTTTCCTATGGCGACTACTTGCGCTGCGGCGCGATCTCGGCGCGCGCGCCGATCATGGCGGCGGTGGCCAGGGCGGCCGAGCGCGGCGTGCGCGTGCTGGGCATCTGCAACGGCTTCCAGATCCTCACCGAATGCGGCCTGCTGCCAGGTGCCTTGATCCGCAACGCCTCGCTGCAGTTCGTCTGCAAGGATGTCGAGCTGGTGGTCGAGACCACGGCCTGCGCCTTCACCCAGGGCTACGGCAAGGGCCAGCGCATCCGCGTGCCGGTGGCGCATCATGACGGCAATTATGTCTGCGATCCGGCGACCCTGGCCGAGCTCAAGGACCAGGACCGCATCGCCTTTCGCTATGTCGACAACCCGAACGGCTCGGTCGATGACATCGCCGGCATCTTGAACGCCCGGCGCAACGTGCTCGGCATGATGCCGCATCCCGAACGGCTGGCCGACCCGGCGCTGGGCGGCCATGACGGGGCCACCATGTTCCAGATGCTCGAAGCGGTGGCGGCATGAGCGAGATCACCCCTGAAATCGTCGCCGAACACGGCCTGTCCGGCGAAGAATACCAGCGCATTCTGAGTATCCTCGGCCGGGCGCCAAACCTGCTCGAGCTGGGCATCTTCTCGGTCATGTGGTCCGAGCACTGTTCCTACAAAAGCTCGAAGCACTGGCTGAAGAAGCTGCCGACCGAGGGGCCGCAGGTCATCCAGGGCCCGGGCGAGAACGCCGGCGTGGTCGATATCGGCGACGGCCAGGCGGTGGT
>JBHJHH010000046.1:0-32630 GCA_050331015.1 Geminicoccaceae bacterium | reverse complement strand
ATCAGAGCTTGCCTTCGTCTTCGAAGACCTCGGTCCAGTCTTCGATCAGCATGTTGAGCGCTTCTTCCGCCGTGCCCTGATCGGCCACGACATAGTCGTGCAGGCGCTTTTGCATGGCGAGCAGCAATTCAGCGTAGGCGGGCTCCTGCCAGAAATCCTGCACACCATCCATGGCTTTAAGGAAGTCGGCGGCGAAGGGTTGACTGTCGATGAAGCCGGGGTCATTCAGCACCGCAACATGGCAAGAGTAACCGCCAAGATCCCACCACTTCTGCTGGACTTCCGGCTGGGCGAACCACTTGATATACTGCAGGGCTTCGTCTTGCTGATCCGAATAGGAAACCACCGAAATGCCCTGCCCGCCGAGCGTGGACGCTTCAATATTCTGTTCCGGATTGACAAAGAAGCCGATCTTGTCGCCCCCGACATTCTCGTCCTTGTACAGGCCAGGGAAAAAGGCGAACCAGTTCATTGCCATGGCCACTTGGCCAGACTTAAAGGCGTCGAGGCCTTCTTGCATATAACTGTCGGTGTAGCCTGGCGGCGTGCAGCACTCATATAGCTCTTTGTAAAACTCGAGCGCTTCAATCGCTTCCGGCGAGTTCACCGCACCTTCCATTTGATAGGTGCCGGGTTCGGTTTCGTACTTGAAGCCCCACGGGTACAGTGCACTGGTCGCACCCATGGTGATACCTTCGGAACCGCGCTCGGTGAAAATGGAGATGCCGTAGACCGTCTTGCCGTCGATTTCGCGTTCCTGGAAGAATGCGGCGATTTCTTTCATTTCCGTCCAGGTGGCGGGCGCAGCCAATTCGCGGCCATGTTGTTCCTGAAATTCAGCCCGTAAAGCCGGATCGGAGAACCAGTCCTTGCGATAGAACCAGCCATTGGCATCGCCCATGGCGGGCAAGGCATAGTAATTAGGTGTGCCTTTCGGCCAAGTCGAGTAAGCATAGACGGTCGCCGGTGCGAAATCGTCCATGGAGATGCCTTCAGCATCAAAGAAGTCGTTCAGCTTGACATAGTGGCCGTTTTCGGCACCGCCGCCGATCCACTGGCTATCACCAATCATCAGGTCGCACAGCTGGCCGCCGGAATTGAGCTCATTGAGCATGCGATCGGCGAAATTCGGCCAGGGCACGAACTCGAACTTCATGCCGATGCCGGTTTCGGCGGTGAAGTCTTTCGATAGTTCAACCAGGGCATTGGCCGGATCCCAGGCTGCCCAGCACAAGGTCAGTTCCTGGGCTTCGGCCTGGGCCGTCAAACCCACAAACGCCGACGCCCCCATGAACGCCACGGTCAATTTACGCATGACAAACCTCCCGAGTGGACCGTTGTATCGGCCAACAGTTGAGTAGAGTTTAGTTGAGTGTTTGCCAAAAGGTCACGTGCGTCAACTGATTTCTTCAGACCTTGGGATAGGGTCCTTGCAGCGGCACCCAGGCACCGGCCTTGGAACTGGCGACGGCGGCGGTGATGAAGCGCACGCCGTCGACGCCGACCTCGATGTCCGGCAGGAGCGATCCTTTGAGCGGCGTGCCTGCGTCGGCGGCGCGGATCAGGGCGGCGGCCTCGCTGTACAGGTTGGCGAAGCCTTCCAGATAGCCCTCGGGGTGACCGGCGGGGATCCGGCTGAGCGCGTTGGCCGCTTCGCTGGCGCCGGCGCCGGCCCGCGTGATCCGGCGCGGTGGCTCGCCGAGCGGGGTGAGCCACAGCTCGTTGGGGTTCTCTTGTGCCCATGCCAGTCCGGCTTTATCGCCATAGACGCGCAAGCGCAGGGCGTTCTCGTTGCCGACGGCAACTTGCGAAGCCCAAAGCATACCGCTGGCACCGTTGTCATAGCGCACGAGCATCTGCGCGTTGTCATCGAGCGGCCGGCCGTCGACGAAGCTGCGCAGATCGGCATAGAGCTCCGTACCGCGCGCGCTGGTGACGAAGCAGGCGAGATTGTAGGCATGCGTGCCGATGTCGCCGGTGCAACCGGCGGGTCCCGAGCGGGCCGGATCGGTGCGCCAGCCAGCCTGTTTCTGGCCGGTCGCTTCCAGGCGCGTGCTCAGCCAGTCCTGCGGGTATTCCGCCTGAATGACGCGGATGGCGCCGAGTTCGCCAGCGGCAACCATGGCGCGTGCCTGGCGGATTAGGGGATAGGCGGTGTAGTTGTGCGTCAGGACGAAGACCTTGCCGCTTTGCCTAACGGCATCGCGTAGGGCGAGAGCATCGTCGAGCGTGGTCGTCAGCGGCTTGTCACAGATGACATGGATGCCGGCCTCGAGAAACGCCTTGGCGGCCGGAAAGTGCATGTGATTGGGCGTGACGATGGCCACCACATCGATGCCGTCCGCGCGGGCCGCTTCGGCCTTGGCCATGGCCTCGAAGCCGCCATAGGCCCGGTCGTCGGCGACGCGCAGATCGGCCGCGCTGGCCTTGCTTTTGTCGGCGCTCGAAGAAAAACACCCCGCGACGAGCTCGTAGTGATCGTCGAGCCTGGCGGCGATGCGATGGACGCCGCCGATGAAGGCATCGCGGCCGCCGCCGACCATGCCGAGGCGTAGACGGCGGGGGGTCGCGCTTTCGCTGGTCATGGCGCTCAGCTCCGATCGAGGCCGAGAATACGCCGGTTTTGCGCCGTATCGATACCGGCCGCGGCGAAATCGTCGAACGCCTTGTCGGTGACATTGATGATGTGCGCTTCGATGAACGGTGCGCCCTCGGCAGCACCGTCCTCGGGATGCTTCAGGCAGCACTCCCATTCGAGCACGGCCCAGTAATCATAGTCGTAGGCCGCGAGCTTGCTGAACACGCCGGCAAAATCGACCTGACCGTCGCCGAGTGAACGGAACCGGCCGGCCCGGTCCACCCAGGGCTGGTAACCGGAGTAGACGCCCTGGCGCCCGGTCGGATTGAACTCGGCATCCTTGACATGGAAGCTGGTGATGCGCTCGTGATAGATGTCGATAAAGGCAAGATAGTCGAGCTGCTGTAAAACGAAGTGGCTTGGGTCGTAGTTGATGTTGCAGCGAGGGTGATTGTCCAGGCGTTCCAGAAACATCTCAAAGGTCACGCCGTCCATGACATCTTCGGACGGGTGGATTTCGTAGCCGACATCGACGCCGCAATCATCGAACGTATCCAAAATCGGCTTCCAGCGACGCGCCAGCTCGTCGAACGCTTCTTCGACCAGCCCGGGCGAACGCTGCGGGAAGGGATAGAGATAAGGCCAGGCAAGCGCGCCGGTGAAGCTGACGTGCTTGGTCAGTCCCAGGCGCTTCGAGGCCTGCGCCGCCAGCTTGCACTGCTCGACCGCCCAGGCTTGGCGCGCGCTCGAATTGCCGTGCACCTCCGGCGCGGCAAAGCCGTCCATCAGCTCGTCATAGGCCGGATGTACCGCAACCAGTTGGCCCTGCAAGTGGGTCGACAGCTCGGTGATGACGACGCCGGCATCATCGCAGATGCCTTTGATGTCATCGCAATAGGCGTCGCTTTCCGCAGCACGCTTGAGATCGAACAGACGGCCGTCCCAGCTCGGGATCTGGACACCGCGATAGCCCAGGCTGGACGCCCAGCGGGTGATGTCGTGCAGGGAGTTGAAGGGGGGGTCATCGCCGGCGAACTGGGCCAGGAACAGACCCGGCCCCTGCATGGTCTTCATGAGTTGTGCCTCCCTGGTATGCGGGCTCGTTTGGCGGGCTTCCACGACCCGATCTTTGACAGGGAGGATACACAACCGCGCGCGGACGACAATTGTTGTCTACGCAAAATGACGTCATGCCGGCGCAACGGCGCGGGGGCCGGACAGCCCCCGCGCGCTCGAGATCAGGCGCTCTTGATCGCGATCTTGCGCATCGGCTTTTCGGCCTCAGGCGCGCGTGGCACGTGCACGCTAAGTACGCCCTTGGCGAAGTGTGCCTCGACCTTGTCCTCATCGGCGACAAACGGCACGGCAAAGCGGCGCATGAAGGTGCCGTACGAGCGCTCCACCACATGGAACTGCTTCTTCTCGTCCTTCTGCTCGCTCTCTTCCTTGCGCTCGGCCTTGAGGGTCAAGACCCCGTCGGCGAACTCGAGCTCGATGTCCTTCTCGTCGATGCCCGGCAGCTCGGCGGTGACTTCGAGACCTTTCGCCGTCTCGGCGACATCGACCTTCGGTGTCATGAAGCCGGCGCCTGCCGTCGGCGTCATCATCGGCCAGTGACGGCCGAATTCATCGAACACCCGCTCCATCTCGCGATGCAAGCTGGTGAACACATCGTCCGCCCCGGGGCGCGCAACCCGGCCGGGACGGCCGAAAGGCGTCAATGACTTGAAATCCATGTCCTCACCTCATGCCTCAAGCAGGAAAATGGATCACCTCGTTGCCCGGAGTCGGCGGTTTTCGGCCGCGAACTCCAACCGATATATGTGAATTAGCCTTTGGTCGCACAAGAGGTGCTTGCGATTTGGGCAGGGTTGGTGCCAGCCACAGACACGTTCCGCGCGTTCCCTGCATGCGCGGGTTCGACGAGCGATGATGAGGCGCCATGAACGCGATCGACAAGCCAGTGCACGCAACCGTCCGCGATCCGATTTGCGGCATGATCGTCGATCCGGCGGCCGGCAAGCCGAGCTTCGTTTACCAGGGCCGCACGTTTCATTTCTGCTGTGACAGCTGCCGCACGCGCTTCGCCAACGCACCCGAAGACTATCTCGAAGCCGAAGATCCGGTCTGCGGCATGGCGGTGTCGCGCGCCGATGCCGTCTATCTGAGCAAGCATCAGGGCGAGCGCTTCTATTTCTGTTCGGCGCGCTGCCAGGACCGCTTCGAGGCCGAGCCGGAGGTCTTCCTCGCCGGCCGACCGGCGCCTGAGCCGGTAGCTGAGGGGACCCAGTATACCTGCCCGATGGACCCGGAGATCGTCCGCGACTCACCGGGTGACTGCCCGATCTGCGGCATGGCGCTCGAGCCGATGACGCCCACGGGCGGCGATGGCGGACCCCATCCCGAGCTGGTCGATTTCACCCGCCGTCTCTATGTCTCGGCACCGCTGGCAGCGGCCGTGTTCATCATGGAAATGGGCAGCCATCTCGGCGTGCCGTTCGAGCATTGGCTCGGCCCGCGCCTGTTCGTCTGGTTGCAGATGGTGCTCAGCGCACCGGTGGTGCTCTGGGTGGCGCAGCCGTTCTTCAAGCGCGGCTGGAAGTCGATCGTCAATCGCAGCCCGAACATGTGGACGCTGATTGCCATCGGTACCGGCGCGGCCTTCGCCTACAGCGTCCTCGCCACCTTGCTGCCCGGCATCTTCCCTGACGCGTTTCGCGGGTCGCACGGGCAGGTCGCGGTCTATTTCGAGGCGGCAGCCGTGATCATCGTGCTCGTGCTCGTTGGGCAGATCATGGAACTGCGCGCGCGCGAGCGCACCGGCGACGCCATCCGTGCGCTGCTCGATCTGGCGCCGAAAACCGCCCGCCGGGTGAGCGATGGTTCCGAACAAGACGTGCCGCTCGAGCAGGTCCGGGTCGGGGACCGCCTGCGCGTGCGCCCGGGCGAACACGTGCCGGTCGATGGCGAGGTCACCGAGGGCAGCAGCACGGTGGATGAAAGCATGCTCACAGGTGAGCCCTTGCCGGTGCGCAAGGCGGTGGGCGACAGTGTCACCGGTGGCACGCTCAACCAGAATGGCACGCTGATCGTTCAGGCGGCGCGCGTGGGTGCGGATACCATGCTCAGCAAGATCGTTGCGCTGGTGGCCAAGGCGCAGCGCTCGCGCGCGCCGATCCAAAGCCAGGCCGATCGCGTCGCCGGTTACTTCGTGCCCGCCGTCGTTGGCGTGGCGGTGCTTGCCTTCATCGTCTGGTCACTGATCGGCCCGTCGCCGGCCATGGCCTATGCCCTGGTGGCGGCGGTCTCGGTGCTGATCATCGCCTGTCCCTGTGCGCTCGGTCTGGCAACGCCGATGTCGATCATGGTCGCCGCCGGACGGGGTGCGCAATCCGGCGTGCTCATCCGCGATGCCGAGGCGCTCGAGCGGCTGGCCACGGTCGATACCCTGATCATCGACAAGACCGGCACGGTCACCGAGGGCAAGCCCAAGCTCAGCGAGGTCGAGCCGATCGGCACAGAGGCCGACACCCTGCTGCGCCTCGCGGCTGCGCTTGAACAGGGCTCCGAGCACCCGCTTGCCGGTGCGATCGTCGAAGCAGCCAGGGAACGTGGCCTGGCGCTGGCGTCGATTGACCACTTTGAGGCTGTGCGCGGGCAGGGCGTTCGCGGCCAGGTCGACGGCCACGCCGTGGCAATTGGCAACGAAGCGTTCCTGCGCGACCTCGGTGTCGATCCGTCCGGCCAGCACGCGCGGGCCAACGAACTGCGCGGCCAAGCGCGCACGGTGATGTTCGTCGCCATCGATGGCGCGTTTGCCGGCTTGCTCGCGGTGGCCGATCCGCTCAAGGACGGCGCTGGCGAGGCTTTGGCCACCTTGAAGGACCACGGGTTGCGTCTGGTCATGGCGACCGGTGACAACCAGGCGACCGCCAAGGCCGTGGCGGCAGCACTCGGCCAGAGCGATCTGTTCGATGCGGTCCACGCCGGCCTGTCGCCCGAGGACAAGGCCGCGCTGATCGAGCGCTTGCGCGGCGACGGCGCGCTGGTTGCTATGGCCGGTGACGGCATCAACGACGCGCCTGCGCTGGCGGCGGCTGATGTCGGCATCGCCATGGGCGCCGGTGCCGATGTTGCGATCGAAAGCGCTGGGATCACCCTGGTCAGCGGCGAGTTGAGCGCGCTGATGCGCGCGCGCCTGCTCGCCGAGGCCACCTTGCGCAATATTCGGCAGAATCTGGGCTTTGCCTTTGTCTACAATGCCGCCGGCGTACCGATTGCGGCGGGCGTGCTCTACCCGGTTTTCGGCGTACTGTTGTCACCGATGATCGCCGCCTTGGCGATGAGCCTGTCGTCCGTTTCGGTGATCACGAATGCGTTGCGGCTGCGGCGCATGCCGCTCGGCGACTGAGCCGCACGTTCCGGTCATCGTAACCGGGTGCGTCCGGCTGGCGCGGGCGCCTTTCGCAATGCCCGATGACGCCGTAGCCCTTGGCCTTGTGGTAGCGCAAGGGCAGGTCAACGCGGGTGCGTGCAGCAGATACGACGTCGTTTCTGACGACAGGAAATCCGGATGATAATCGGCCACTGTCCTGGTCGTCCATGGAAAACAACATCCTGCGCGCTGCGAAGGATAGGGACTTGCAGGCCATGTGCCAAGCTGTCCTTACGTATGTTCTGACCGGCTATCTACTGCGCAAGCGCTCAAGACTTGTCTTTTGGCGTGACTGTCTTGAGGTCACAACCAGACATTGCCATCGGGTCAACCATCTCGAGTACTTCGCCCGTCTTGCGCCCTTCTTCGCGGCCTGGCTGGCGGGCGGCCGGGACAGGGTCATACAGGACGGGCATGGGCTTTCGGTCGATCTCCTTGCGCTGATTACGGATGAATTGGCGGCAGGTACCAATCCGACTGCGCCAACCTACTGGGGCGAACCGGTCGACTTCGATCAACGGATCTGTGAGGCTGCCGATATTTGCCTGACACTGTGGCTGCTCGAGACGAGCGGCCAACCGGTCGTGTACAGCGATCATCTGTGCCGCTGGCTCGATCAGTGCGCTCGTCGGCCGGTCAGGGACAATAACTGGCAACTGTTCTCAGCCACGATCAATTTGGTCGGCGCGCAGGTCGGCAGATGGGGCGATCAAGCGCGCGGTCGTGCCGCCCTGGCGCGCATGCTTCAATTTTATCGTGGCGACGGCTGGTTTCAGGACGGTGACGAAGGGCATTTTGACTACTACAATAGCTGGGCGGTGCACTACTCGCTGCACTTCCTGGCGCAAATAGATCCAGAGATCGATCGCAGCTTTACGACTGATGCCTTGCGGCAGTTCAATTGGCAATTCCGCCATCTCTTCACACCATCCACATGCTTCCCGGCCTATGGCCGCAGTCTCGTCTACCGACTGGCGTTTCCGACAAGTTTTGCGTGTGAAGCTGCCGGTTCGCGGGATGATGATGCCATTGGTCTTGCCAATCGCGCGCTTTTGTCGACATGGCGGCACTACATTACAAACGGCGCTATCGCTAATGGACGTTTCACCAACGGATTCTACGGATCTTGTGTCGGATTACTTGAGAATTATAGCGGCCCGTACAGTGCCTTCTGGAATTTGCGCGGCTTGATCCCGCTGCTCAGGCTTCCGCACGACCACGCCATCTGGCAGCCCGCGGACGCACGTTTTCCGATCGAAAGCGCGGACTACGACCTGGTGTTCCGTGTGCCGAACTGGCGTGTCGTCGGGAGGCAATCGACGCAAAGGGTCTGTCTCTACCCATTGGCAAATACGGGCGCTGCCTGGACACCGACGAAACCGTACCGATGGATCGATCACCTCGCATCTGTAGTGTCTATGACCCCGAACAGGCCAAACAACAAAAAAGCCAAATATGGCAATCCCGTGTATTGTTCGGACACACCATTTTTTGCGTGCAAGGAAATGCCGGCAAAATAGAACAAGGAGCTAAGCTCCGGCTCACTCGGTCCTGCCATAGTCCGTGCGCAAATCGCGCAAATAGGGCGATGACCTGCGTTCGGCCGGATCGATTTCGGCAACAAGCAGGTCGCGGCTTTCGCTGCCGGCGCGTGCGCGCGGCTGGCCGTCCGGACCGATGATGCCGGACAATCCGGCAAAGCGTCGGCCGTTCTCCTGGCCGCACAGATCGGCATAGGCGACGAAACAGCCATTTTCGAAGGCGCGACAGGGTACCAGCGTATGCGCGATCGTTGCCGCGTCGCCATCGTCGGGCAGGGCGGTGGGCACGGCGATGAGGTCAGCCCCGGCACAGGCGAGCGCGCGGGTTTCTTCGGGGAATTCAACATCGTAGCAGATCAGTATGCCAAGATTTACACCGGCAATTGCAACGACCGGTGCCGGTGCATCGCCAGGCGTGAACAGGGCTTTCTCGTGCGCGCCGTAGAGATTGCGTTTGCGATAGACGCAGCGCGTGCCATCCGTTTTGGCGAGCATCGCGGCATTGTATAGCTTTGCCCCAGCGCGCTCGGGCAAACCGGCCAGAAGCGCCACGCCGTGACGTGACGCCAGTGCGCTGAGTTCGGTAGCCGTGGAACCGTCGGCCGGCTCGGCCAGCCGCGCGATGGCCTCGCCATTCCAGTAGCCGGTGAGGAACAGTTCCGGCGCGATGAGCAGATCGACCCGGCGTGCCTGCGCATCGGCAACGGCGGCATCGAGTGTTGCCAGATTGGCCGCCACATCGCCGGCAGCGGCAGGCGCTTGCAGGACCGCAAGTTTCATGGGCTGTCGCGCTGGGTGGTGGCGCCCAGCAGCCGCGGTAAGTCACCGAACCAGGCGATCAGGCCGAAAACCAGCACGGCAAGGCCGACGAACACAGACGCGGCGGCGGCCATGGTCGGTGAATAGCCGTAGCGCAGGCTGTTGAAGATCTTCACCGGCAAGGTCTCGTAGCTGAAGCCGATGGTCATGAAGGCGATGATGTATTCATTGAGTGAAAGCACAAACGCAAACGCCACGCCGGAGATCATGTACGGCACGATCAGCGGCAAGACGATCGTGCGCGCCAAGGTCCACTCGCCGGCGCCCATCGTGCCCGCAGCCTCGACGATCTCGCCAGGGATCGCGCGCAAACCGAGCGTGATGGTCACCAGCGGCAGTGTCGTCAGGAACACGCCGTGTGAGAAAACTGCGGTAACCAATTGGCCATAAAGCCCGATGCTGGCCCAAACGGCCAGAAAACCGAGCGCCGAGACGACCGGTGGCAGAATGAACGGCATCAGGCCGATGATGTACAGCGTTTCGCCGCCTTTCGGACGAAAGCGCCAGATGGCGTAGGCCAGGGGTAAAGCGATGGCCAGGGCCACGAGTGCGCTGCCCGCTGCCACGATGAGCGAATTGGTCAGCGCGCGGCGCCAGCCCGGTTCGAACAGCAATTCGCCAAACCAGCCTAACGAAAAGCCTTGAGGCGGGAAGTATAATGACTTGGATTCATTAACAGAAATGCCGGCGAGTACCACCAGCGGTGCGACCAGCACCAGTGCCACGAAGGCCAGATAGAGCCGTGCACCGGCGCTCATGACCGGCCGCCCAGGTAGCGCTGGGTCAGCGCCACCAAGATCAGCGTGATCATCATCAGCAAGATCGCCATGGCCGCGGCAAAGGGCAGGTTGGACTGCTGGAAGGCCTGTTCGGTGATGTGCACGGTGATCGTCCACTGGGTCGGGTTGCCGCTGCCGAGCTGGTTGGGAATGGCATAGGCGCCCAGCGTGAAGACGAAGGCCATGATCACACAGGCGGCAATCGGCTTGCGCGCCATCGGCGTGATGATCTCGAAAAAAGTGCGCAGCGGCGAGGCGCCAAGGGTGCGTGCGGCCTCGCTCAGCTCCGGATCGAGCCTGGACAGCGCCGGATAGAGCACAAGCGTGGCATAGGGCAGCGTGACATAGCTGAGACCGATGACGACGGCGAAAAAGCCCGGCGTCCAGGCGACTGGCTCGTCGAGCAGGCCGGCAAAGACCAGGAGATTGGACAGGCCCTCCGAGCGCGACAGCAGCTTCGACCAGACAAAGCCGACAATGACCTCCGAGAGCGAGAGCACCGCCAGGACGAGCACCAGCATGATGACCTGCAAGCGTCGGCGACAGCGGGTCAGCAGATAGGTGAACGGGAACGCGATCAGCACCGAAACGATTGCCGCAAGCCCGCAAATCAACAGCGAGTCGAGCAAGACGTCGCGAAAGAACGGCGAGAAGAAGCGACCGTAATGCTCCAGCGTGAACCCTGGCGTGTAGAAGCCACGCGGGTTGCGCAGGAAAACCGACACCATGGTCATGATCGCGAACGGCAGCAGAAACAGCACACCCAGCGTCACGCTCGGCGCGGCGGCGAGCGCATAGCCTGTGCGTTGCGATGGCGCGCTCAACCGCCCAGTGCCCGGCAGGCGCGTGGCGGCAGGTGCACGTGTACCGATTGATCCGCCGCAAAGGTTCCGCGCTGCTCGGCCGGCAAGAGCGCTTCGATCCGACCGGCATCGGTGTCGACGGTCACCTCGACGAAGTGGCCGAGGTCGCGCAGGAAGACGATCTGACCGTCCAGGCTGTTTGCGTCATTGCTCGCCTCTGCCATCAGGCGGACATCCTCGGCGCGGATCGTGAGCACGCAGGACCGCCCCAGCGCGGTCTCGGACACGGCATCGACCTGGTAGGTGCGCTCGTCGCCAAGGCAGACACCGTGATCCTCGATCAAGCGGCCATCCAGCAGGTTGGCGCCACCTAGAAAGTCCGCGACGAACCGGTTGGCCGGCTGGCGATAGACATCGAGCGGCGCACCGGCCTGCATGATGCGGCCATGATCCATGACCACGACCAGGTCGGCCATGGTCATCGCCTCACGCTGGTCGTGGGTGACCAAAATCGTTGTGATACCAAGCCGTTGCTGTAATTGCCTGAGCTCGATCTGCAGGTCTTCGCGCAGTTTGGCATCGAGCGCGGACAAGGGCTCGTCGAGCAGAAACAGCGCCGGCTCAAGCGCCAGCGCGCGGGCAATCGCGATGCGCTGGCGCTGGCCGCCGGAGAGCTGGGTGATCTGCCGGTCGCCGACCCCCGGCAACCGCACCAGCTCGAGCAGGTCTTCGGCCCTGGCATGGCGCGCCGGCGCGTCAACGCCGCGGATCTTCAAACCATAGGCGATGTTCTCGCGCACGGTCATGTGCGGGAACAGGGCCAGCGACTGGAAAACCATGCCGATGCCGCGCTTGTGCGCCGGCTTGCCCGTCAGATCCTCGCCATTCAGTCTGATGCGCCCGCCGCTCGGCGATTCCAGCCCGGCCAGAATGCGCAACAGCGTGGTCTTGCCACAGCCGGATGGGCCGAGCAGGCAGGTGAAGGCGCCCTCGGGCACGCGCAGATCTAGACGCTCGAGGGCGGTCACCGGGCCGTAGCGCTTGGCGACGCCCTCGATCTCCAGGTGGCTCATAACGCCGGCCGCACAGGCAAGACGCGCTCAGCCGGTGATCTTTTCGGACCACATCTGCGCCAGCCAGTCCTTGCGCTCGTTCTGCATGGCGTAGGCCGGTACGATCGGCTCGATCTCACTGGCGACAGCGGCGAATTCCTCGTCGGTCAGATCGAGATCGGCGCGCGCCACGATCGGGGCGGTGCCGACCATGCGCGAGAGCAGGGCCTGGGCTGACGGCTGGCACATATAGTCGATGAAGACGTGCGCCTCGTCCATCTTGTCCGAAGCATACGGCACGGCCCAGCATCCTGAATCGCTGATGCCGCCCTCTTTCGGGAAGGTCGAGCGGACCGGCTTGCCGTCCGCGGCGATCAGGCCAGTGACATCGTGGTAGTACTGCCCGGCGGGGATTTCACCGCTTTCCAGCGCGGCCTGGAACTGGCCCTCATCGCGATACCAAAGCGCCACGTTCGGTTTGACTTCGGCCAGCTTGTCCATGACTTGGAGAATACTCTCCTCGTCCTTCAGGCTGGCGTGGCCATCGAAATAGGTCGCCGCCGTGACTTCGAGCAGGAAGGAGTTCGACGCGAGCGCGAGCAGGCCGAGCTTGCCCTCGTTGGCCGGGTCCCAGAGGAAGGCCCAGCTCTCGGGCGCTTGCGGATAGGCATCCGTGTTGGTGCAAAGGGTGATGAACCAGGCGACCGCGCCCAGGCCATCCAGCCGGCCGTCCGGATAGCGGTGCACGAAGGCGTCGGTGACATAGCTCATATTGGGCAGCTTGCTCTCGTCGAGCTCGGCCCAGAGCTCGATCGCCTGACCGGACAGCATGGCGGTCTGCGAGATCATGTTGACGTCCGCCGGAACCCTACCGGCACGCGCCGCCTGTTCGAGCTGCACGACCCACGCCTCGCTGGTCGGCTCGGCGACGCTTTCGACCGCGATGCCGGTGTCCGCGGTGAATTTCGGGAAGATGTGCTGATCGAAGCTGTCTTTGAAATAGCCGCCATAGACCGCGACCTTGAGCGTGCGCTCCTGGGCGTGGATGGCCGGGGCGCCGAACATGCTCGTGCCCGCCAAGGCGGCGGCGCCTTGCAGCACGGTTCGGCGTGGCGTGATCAGTCTGCTCATGGGCTGGCTCCCTTGCCGTTCGGGCGATCGTGTTCGCGCTTGTCACTGCGCCATTGGCCCGCAAAAACCTCGCCACCATCGCTAGCCGGAAAGTCGCGCTTGCGCAAAGCTTGATCACCACGGCGCGGTCGACGGCGGCCGTGCCCATGAATCCGGCAGATGAACACGGCAGGGCGCTGCATCTTTGCGCACCTGCCTCTGGCAGCGGACCGCGCACGGGCGCATAATCAGACAACCGGCCACCAGCGCCAGGGAGGGCGCCATGGAGATCATCCCGTGCGCGGTCGTGCAGGCCGCATCTGTCGCCTTCGATCCGGACGCGACGATCGACAAGGTGGAACTGCTGACATCGGAAGCCGCGCGCGGCGGCGCCAAGCTGGTCGTCTTCCCGGAAGCCTTCGTGCCCGGCTATCCGAGCGCGCTGGATTGGGGCGGCGCCCTGACCGCGATCCGTAACCCGCTGGCGGCCGACGAATTCGCTCGCTACGAGGCCGGTGCGATCGACATCCCCGGGCCGCACGTCGAACGTTTGCGCCAGATCGCCAAGGACGAAGCGGTCTACATGGTCATCGGCGTCATCGAGCGCGTGCTCGGCAGCCTGTATTGCGCCGTCCTGTTCTTTGACGACCAGGGCCGGTTATTTGGCACGCGCCGTAAGATCATGCCGACCATGGCCGAACGCCTGTATTGGGCGCAAGGCGATGGCAGCACGCTCCAGGTGCACGAGACGCCGCTCGGCCGCATCGGTGCGATCATCTGTTGGGAAAATTACATGCCGCTGTTGCGTGCGCAGTTTTACCAGCAGGGCATCCAGTTGTATTGCGCGCCGACCATGGACGACAGCCCGACCTGGCGCTCGACCGTGCAGCATATTGCTCTGGAAGGACGCTGTTTTGTCCTGAGTGCCTGCCAATACTCGACGCGCGCCGATTTCCCGGCCGATTACCCGGGCTTGCCGTCCGAAGCACCGGGCACGGTGATCAGCGCTGGCGGCTCCTGCATCGTCGATCCGCTCGGCGACTTTCTCGTCGAGCCCGCGCGCGACGGCCCGGCGATTCTCTATGCCGAACTCGACCGCCGCACGTTGGCCAAAGGCAAGTTCTACTGCGACGTCGCCGGGCATTACAGCCGAGATGATGTACTCGGGAAATAACACGAGTGATTCGGTCGCCGGGCAATAGCGATAACGCGAATTATGACAAAATAGTGCATCCTTACTGCACTGTTCACTCGGCCCTCAGACGCGCTTTGATCAGGCGGTTCTTAGCGCGGCGGGCGTGCCGCTGGGTGTCTGACGCGCTGAGCCGGCGCTGCCGCCAGTGACGGTTTCACTGTGAACGCTCTTCACGTCGGCGGCGTACTGGCTGGCAAGGTTGCTGGCGATCATGGCCTGGGCTTCACGGGTCCGGTCGGGCGATGCACGATTGACGATGGCTGCCGTCTGGCCCGCGCGCCTGCCACTGGATGTGCGCCGGTTCACACCCGTGTCGCGACGTGCCGCTGCGTGCGGCGCGATCTTACAGCGCCGCGGCGAGCAGGCGCCGGGTGTAATCGCTCTGCGGTTGCTCGAAGAGCTGCTCGCTCGGCGCGCTCTCGACGACGACGCCATCTTTCATGACCATGACCGTGTCGGCCATGGCGCGGACCACGGCGAGATCGTGGCTGATGAACACATAGGTCAGATTGTGCTCGCGCTGGAGGCGACGCAGCAGCTCGACGATCTGCTTTTGCACCGAGCGGTCGAGCGCGCTGGTCGGCTCGTCGAGCAGGATGAAGTCCGGCCGCAGGATGAGCGCCCGGGCGATGGCGATGCGCTGGCGCTGGCCGCCGGAGAACTCGTGCGGGAAGCGGCGGATCAGCGCGCCGTCGAGCTGGACGTCTTCGAGTGCTTGCGCGGCGCGGCGATTCCGTTCTTTGGCGCTCAGCTCTGGCGCGTGTACGAGCAGGCCTTCGCCGACGATTTCGCCGACGGTCATGCGCGGGCTGAGCGAGCCGAACGGGTCCTGGAAGACCACCTGCATGCGTTTGCGCCAAGGCCGTAGCGCGCGCGGGTTGAGTGCGAGCAGATCGGTCTGGTCGAACTGCAGCGTGCCTTCGGCCGGCAGCAGGCGCAGCAACGCGCGGCCGAGCGTGGATTTGCCGGAGCCGCTTTCGCCGACGACGCCGAGCGTCTGCCCGCGCTGTAAGCTGATCGAAACGTCGTCCACGGCGGTGAAGCGCTTCGGTTTGGCAAAAAGGCCGCCGCCCGGGATGGCGAAGTGGACATGGACACCGTTGGCCTCGAGCAGGATCGGTGCCTCGTCCGGCGGCGCCTCCTTGCGGCCGCTCGGCTCGGCATCGAGCAGCATGCGTGTGTAGGGATGCGCTGGCGTGTTGAACACGGTTCGTGTTGGGCCGTGTTCGACGACCATGCCGTCGCGCATGACATAGACCCGATCGGCGATGTGCCGGACGATGCCCAGATCATGGGTGATAAACAAGATCGCCATGCCAAAGCGCGCCTGCAAGTCCTTGAGAAGCGCCAGGATTTGCGCCTGGATGGTAACATCGAGCGCTGTCGTCGGCTCGTCGGCGATGAGCAGATCCGGGTCGTTTGCCAGCGCCATGGCGATCATGACGCGCTGCCGCTGCCCGCCGGACAGCTCGGCCGGATAGGCACCGAAGCGCCGGCTTGGTTCGGGCATGCCGACCAGTTCGAGCAGCTCGATGGCGCGCTGGCGGGCGTCGCCGGCGCGCATGCCGCGGTGATGGCGCAAAAGCTCGGTGATCTGGTTGCCGACCGTATAGAGCGGGTCGAGCGAGGTCATCGGCTCCTGGAAGATCATGGTCATCTGCCGGCCGCGGATGCGGTTCAGCCCAGCCGGCGGCAGGCCGAGGATGGCCTGGCCGTTCAAGGTGACGCTGCCCTTGGCGCGACCATTGCTGGCGAGCAGACCCATGACCGACATCATCAGCTGGCTCTTGCCCGAGCCGCTTTCGCCGACCACGGCAACCGTTTCGCCGCGGGCAACGTCGAGATCGACGCCGCGCACGGCGTGCACCTCGCCGTCGGGCACGCGAAAGCGCACGTCGAGAGCGCGAATGGTTAACAGTGGGTTGCCTGTGCCCTGCCCGCTCATGGTTCAGCGATCCTTCGGGTCGAGGGCGTCGCGCAGGCCATCACCAATGAAGTTTAGGCAAAACAGCGTCGTTGCGAGAAAAACCGAAGGAAAGATCAAGAGCCACGGACTGTCCTGCAGGTTGCTGGCGCCATCCGAGATAAGTACGCCCCAAGACGTCATTGGCTCTTGCACGCCCAGGCCAAGAAAGGACAGAAAACTTTCCAGAAGAATGACTTTGGGTACCATCAAGGTCATGTAGACCACCACGGGACCGAGCGTATTCGGCACGATATGTCGTTTGAGGATGCCCATCTGTGACACACCCATGGCCTGCGCGGCTTCGACATATTCCTGGCGTTTGATCGACAGCGTCTGGCCGCGGACGATACGCGCCATATCGAGCCATTCGATGGCGCCGACAGCGATGAACATCAAAACGATATTACGCCCGAAGAATACGACGAGCATGATGACGAAAAACATGAACGGCAAAGCATAAAGGATATCAACGACCCGCATCATGATGTGATCAGCGCGGCCGCCAAGAAAGCCGCTGGTGGCCCCATACGTGACACCAATCAGCAGCGCAACGCCTGTGGCTAGCAGACCGATCATCAAAGAAATCCGTCCACCGACCAAAATGCGTGTCAGTAGATCGCGGCCGTTGCTGTCAGTGCCAAAAAGAAATCGATTGGACTCGACATCAATGCTGATGTCGGCAACCTGGCCAGCTTCGCGTGTTTCCGTAATCGCGGCATTGCTGAATGGCTGTGGCCGGTCGAGATAGCGGGTGATCCGCGGGTCGATCCGGTCATCACTTTGTAAGGTCGCCGTGAGCGCGCGGCCGTCATAGTTGAGACGGCTGATCTCGACACCGAGTCGGCGCACGGCCTTTTCCAGCGCCAGCTCGACGTCGCTTTCGCGCGGATAAGCAGTCAGCGATGGCGGAACCTTGACGTAATCACGATAGACCGCGGTGTAGCTGTGCGGTGACAACCAGGGGCCGATCAGGCAGGCGAGCGCGATCAACGCCAGCACCACCAGGCTGGTCATGGCGGCGCGATTGGCGCGCAAGCGCAGCCAGGCATCGCCCCAGAGCGAGCGGCCCTCGACCGCTTTCGGCAACTCGTCGGCCATCGCCAGGGTGTCAGTCGTCATAGCGCACCCGTGGATCAAGCGCGGCGTAAAGCAGATCGACGATCAGATTGAAGAGAATGACGAATGTCGCGATCATTACCACCGTGCCCATGACCAGCGTATAGTCACGATTGAGCGCGCCCTGGACGAAATAGCGGCCGACGCCGGGGATGCCGAAAATGGTTTCGATCACCACAGAGCCGGTGAGCAGGGCGGCCGCGGCCGGCCCGAGATAGGAGACCACCGGCAAGAGCGCGCCGCGCAGTGCGTGTTTGATGACCACCGAGCGGGCCGGCAGGCCGTGCGCCCGGGCGGTGCGGATATGGTGGGAGCGCAGGGCCTCGATCATCGAGCCGCGCGTGAGGCGAGCAATCACGGCAATTTGGGGCAACGCCAGCGCGAAAACGGGCAGGATTTTGTTGGCGAGCGCGCCGCCGCCCCAGCCGCCGGCCGGCAGCCAACCGAGCCAAACCGCCAGGATCAGGGTCAACACAGGCGCCATAACGAAATTGGGTATGGTGATGCCGGCCATGGCAACACCCATGATAGCGTAGTCCGTGCTGTGATTCTGTCGCAATGCCGCAAGTGTCCCGGCGGTGCAGCCGGCCAGAAGGGCGAGCAGCAGCGCGCTGCCGCCGAGCTGGATCGATACCGGCAGGCCCTGGGCGAACAGCTCGGCGACGGTGAAATCACGGTAAACAAAGCTCGGCCCGAGATTGCCCTGCAGCAGGTTCGCCAGGTAGCGGCCGTATTGCATGATCAGCGGCTCATCGAGGTGATAGAGCTCGCGCAGGTTTTCCATGATCGTCTGATCGAGCGGGCGCTCCATATCGAAGGGCCCACCCGGCGCAACGCGGATCAGGAAGAAGGCGATCGTGATGATCAGAAAGACCGTCGGAATCGCCCCGAGTAACCGTCGAACGGCGTAAGACAGCATGGCCTACCTGAACCAAATGAGGTGTGGCGGCATTTTGCGATGTCGCCACCATGCCAACGTGTTTACTCTTCGATACTCATCCATCGTGAGGCGTGAACGTTCTGGATGTTGTCCTCCCACCCCTTCAGTTTCGGAGAGACCATCGAAAGAGAGCCGTAATACATCAAGGGGATGAACGGCAGGTCGCGCATGAACAGAGTCTCGGCCTCCTTCAAGATCGCTGCGCGCTCGTCGAGATCGACGGTCTTGGCGGCCTGTTCCATCAAGGCGTCGTAATCGGGATTGTTGTAGTTGGCGTAATTGAAGCCGGCGTTGTCACTCTCGACCATGAAGAGGAAATTCTGCGGATCAGAGTAATCGCCAATCCAGCCGGCGCGGGCGACATCGTAGTCGCCCTTTTCGCGCAGGTGCGCGTAGTGAGCGGCGACATCGGTATTGAGCATGCTGACATCAACACCCAGCGCGCCCCACATGTCGGCGATGGCAACAGCGGTTTTTTCATGGTTTTCGGAGGTGTTGTAGCGGATTTCGACCTGGAGCGGATTATCGGGTCCGAAGCCGGCCTCCTGAAGCAACGCCAGCGCCTCGTCCTCGCGATCGAGCAGCGGCGTGTCCCTGTAATCGGCATAAGCCGGTTCGCCGTAATTGCCGATGCCCGGCGGCACGAAGCTATAGGCCGGGATCATGGTACCGCCCCAGATGTCATCGGCGATCAGATCGCGATCGATCGCCAGGCTGAGCGCTTTACGCACTCGGACATCGGAGAACGGCTCTTTATCGGTTTTCACCGTGTAGTAGTAGGTGCCGAGATAGGGGGCGACGCGGAACTGATCGCCGAGGTTTTCCTCCATCCAGGCGACCTGTTCGACCGGCGCGTCATTATTGGAGTGCAGTTCGCCGGCCTGGAAGCGGCGCAAGGCGGCGGCGCGGTCCTCGGTCGGGTAGAAGAACACGGTGTCGATGGCGACATTGTCGGCATCGTGGAATTCCGGGTTCTTGGTCACCTTGATGTGCGCATTCGGCACGATCTCTGCGAGCACATACGCGCCGTTGGTGACGATGTTCTCGGGCCGGACAAAGTCATCGCCATGTGCGTCGACTGATGCCGGGTGCACCGGCAGCCCGGTCTGGTGCGTAAGCAGTTCCAGAAAGTATGGCGTCGGTGATTGCAGGGAGATCACCAGCGTCTGATCGTCTTCGGCGACAACGCCGAGCTCTTCGACCGCCATCTCACCCTTGTTGACCGCTTCGCCATGCAGGATCGGGTAGAGAATGTTGGCGTACTCGGCGCCGGTCTCGGGGTTCATGATCCGGCGCAGCGAATAGACGAAGTCACCAGCCGTGACCGGGTCGCCGTTCGACCACTTGGCATCGTCGCGCAGCTTGAACGTATACGTCGTGCCGTCCTCGCTAGTCTCCCAGCTCTCGGCGACGCCGGGGACGACCTCGGCCTTGGCGTCGTGGACGACCAGGCCTTCATACAGATCGCGCAGGATATGGGCTTCGTACACGGTCGAGGTGCGGTGCTGATCGAGCGTCTCGGGCTCACCGGTATTGCCGCGATGATAGACCATCTCGGCGAGCGCGAGGCTGCTCGAGGCCATGAGCGCGCCGGCGAGGGCGAGATTGAGCGATAGACGACGAACGGCTGACATGGCGGTGATACTCCCACGATGGTTGAGGCACGGTAAGCGAGGCCCCGGGGCGCCGTGTTTGCGCTGTGCTATGCGGTGATCTAAACCCCTTTTACGGTTGAGCGCAAAGCACGACTCAACTCTTGCGGCAGGAAATCGTGCACCTGCGGGCGACCTGTGCGGCGGAAGTCGCCTGCATCATGGTATGCAGGCGATCGCTTGGTCGCGGTGCCGTGCGCGTCTTGAGGCCATTTTCCTGACAGCCCGCTCTGCCCATCAGCGGCGCAGCGACCGGTTCACCCTTTGCGCGCCGAAGAGGCCCATTCACGCAATGTCATCGACAGCAAGTGCTGCTGGACGCCGTCCCTTGCACCTTGAGCTCCCGTTCTCGAGTGCCAGCTCGCGCGAGCGGGCCAACCGAAAGCTCGTCCGTGCCGCCAAAGCGTTCTATCAACGCGCGCGCTATGCGACGCAGCCCGAAGCCGCCAAGCGCGTCGTGTTTCTGGCCGGCGTGCCGCGCTCGGGTACCAACCTGCTCATGAGCGTGCTCGATCGTAACTTCCACACGGCCGTGTTTCGCGAGGGCGATCCGCGCGCCTTTGAGGATTTCGAGCTGCGGCCGCCCGAAGTCATCCGTCGCCTGTATCACAGCGCCCATGCGCCGCTGGTCGTCTTCAAGGCGCTGCTGGATGCCCACGATCTGCGTGCGCTCGGCGCTGTTTACACCGGGCCGCGTTTCATCTGGGTGTTTCGTCACTATGACGATGTCGTGAACTCGAACATGCGCCGCTGGTCGCATGGCAACTACCTTGATCGCCTGGTCGCCGATCCCACTGCTGCCGGCTGGCGCGGTGCCGGGATGACCGCGCAAACGCTCGACACCGTGCGCCGCCACTATCATGCCGGTATCAACCAAGCGAGTGCCCAGGCACTGTTTTGGTATTATCGTTCGCGGCTGCTGTTCGATCAGTCGCTGGACCGCGATCCGGCCTGCCATCTGATCCACTACGAAGCCTATGTGCGCGCACCGGAAGCATCGACCGAGCGGCTATGCCGCTTCCTCGATGTCCCGTATGCACCATTCATGATCCGGCCGGTGCGCACCAGCTCCATCGGCAAGGACGCGCCGCCCGACATCGAGCCGGAGGTGCGTCGTCTGTGCGATGGCATGTACGCGCGGCTGCTCGATCTGGTCGCCGAGCCGGCTGCCGCCTGAGCCGCGGGGCGCAACGGCTCAACCTCAACGGCCGCTCGCCTGAGGTCAGGCGTTGGCGTCCTGGTTGCGCACGGCCGCGATCGCTTCGCGCAGCTTGGCCTCGTCCTCATTGCTGAGCGAGGTGCGCAAGACCGTGCCGCCGACGCCCTCGAGCTCAGCCAGCATCTTGTCGCCGGTAACCTTGCGCGTCAGCACGAACAAGGCCGCCGAGCCCGGCTGCAGGACCTCGCTGACCTCGCGCATGAAGTCGTCATTGATGCCGATATCGCTGAGCGCGCCCGAGATGCCGCCGGCCGCGGCACCGGCGGCGGCGCCCAGCAGCGGATTGAGAAAGATCAGGCCGATGAGCAGGCCCCAAAAACTGCCCGACAGGGCGCCCACGGTGGCCAGGTTGTGCATCTGGTTGAGCTTGATCTTGCCGTCTTCCTGTTTCACCGCGACGACGGCGTCTTCCAGATCGACCAGATAGGATTTTTGCATGTCGACCATTTTCTGGCGGACGTTTTCGGCGCTTTCCTGGCTGTCGAAGCCGATGACGATCAGGTCGCTCATGCCGTGTCTTCCCTCTCTATGCCGTGCGGGCTGCCCGTGTCGCTTGTGGTAACGCGGCTGCATGTCGGTTGCGTGACGATTCCGTGAGGTGGGCGCTTGCGCGCGCGGGGCAAGCGGCATCACATAACGGAGCGCACAGAGGAACGAGGCAGAGCCATGAATGAAGACACCTTGAATATGAGCTTGCGCAAATTCCTGAAGACGGTCGGCGTGACCAGCCAGCGCGCGATCGAGCAGGCCGTGCGCGATGCGGTCGCCGAAGGTCGTGTCGCCGACGATGCACGCTTGCCCGCCAAGGTCACCTTGCGCGTCGAGGGCATCGATCTCGAGCTCGACATCCACGGCGAGCTCATGCTCGGCTGACGGCGGTATCGAAGCGTGAACCAGCGTGCGGACGGACCGCTTGCCAAAGCCATCGCCGCCCTTGTGCTGCTAAGCGCGCTTGGCGTGATCGTCAGCTACCACTGGCGCGATCTGGCCGCCGACGTGGCCCGGACCGATGCGCTCTCGCCGGCGCAACAGGCGCTGCAGGACTGCATCGCCCAGCGCGTTGGCGAGGTCGATCAGATGGTCCGTGACGGCGTGATCACCGAACAGCAGGCCGGGCCGTTCCGCGCCCGGGCACAAGCGACCTGCGAAGGGCAAGCAGCGTCACGTTGACGGTTCCCGCTCGCAGACCGGTGAGATCAGCACCTTATCTTTGATGAAGCGGCGAACGTCTTCGTCGAGGCGGACGACGCAGGTCTGAGCCAGAGTGCCGCTGAGTTCGGTATCGACCTCGAGCGTAACGCGCACGCGCTCGAACTTGTCGAGGGCGGCCATGAAGTCGCGCCAGCGCACCCAGTTCTGATACCGATCGCAATCGACACTGCCAGGTTCGCAGCGCACCGGGTGCGGCGCGTAGACGATCTGTTCGCCGGCCGTTGCACGTCCAGGCACGGCGAAAGGACGGATGGCATCGCTTGTGCCGAGCCCGGTTTCGATGCGGGTTTCGCCGGTGAACTGCCAGGTCAGGGTGACGTCGATGTCGCCGGCAGCGATATGCGCCCGCGAGCGTGTCACGAAATCGATGTATTCGGGGATCGCGCGGTTGGTCAGTGTCACCCGCGCGCTCAGCATTACCCTGCCCTGGGCCACCGGCACGCCGGTGTTGGCATGCGCCAGAAACGTGACCTGTTCGAGCGGCACCATCGAGAGCTGCGGGCCGCGGAAGAACTGGAAGGCGTTGTAACTGGCGGTGACCAGAGACAGCACCAGCGCCGACATCGCAACAATGTCGGTTTCCGCCCGGATGAAGCCGAACAGGCGCGCCATGTCACGGCGCCTTCAGCGATCGCGCGCGCATGGGCTGAGCTCAGCGGTCTGACGGCGGGTCGGGAGCATTGCCAGACGTTTCCGCGGACGCGCCGCGCGCGGCGCCCGGCCCAGAGACGAATGACTGCGCGCAGAACTCGCGCTCGGTGCAGCGTTGGTCGAACAGGGAGGCCGCTGCTGTCGGCGCACCGACTGTCAGATTGGGCGCTGGCGGCGAGAACGGGCCGGGCGGCAGGCAGTCGTGTTGTATGTAGCCGCTCGGAACGCTGCAGCCATAGACCGGTTCGCGCTCGGGCTCCTCCTCTTCCTCCGCCGCGCCAACCTCACCTTCGTCCGGCGGCGGCTCCGGTGCCGGGTCCGGCTCAGGTTGCGGTTCTGGTGTCGTCCGGCCGGCGCCCGGCGATGTCCGGGCCGTGCCGAGCGGTGCAGCCTGTGGCGCGGGCCCTGCCCGTTCGCGCGTTTCGTCCTGGGCATAGGGTTGTGGCAGGAAGCGCGGCGTTGCCGCCTGGCGATTGACCGTGGCCGTCTGGTCCGCCGGCTCGGGCGCGGTTAGGTCACCGGACGCACAGGCGACCATGGCAAGGACCCTGAACGCCCCGCCCATGCGATGTGGGCAAGGGTTCGTGGCACCGGCGCTCCTCCCCTTGAGGATCACCAATCGTATGAACACGACGGCACGATGGCTCAGTGCCACCCCGTCATCTGTGCACTATGCCACAAAGCCGGGCGTGAGTCGCGCGAGCCAGCGTTAATCTTCGCGCTTGGCTTTCTCTTGCGCGCGCAGACGCTCCATTTCCGATCGCTCGCGCAGATAGTCTTCCGTCGTGCGTGTGACTGGCCGGCCGGATTGGGCCATTTCAGGCAATTCGAACTGTGACTTGACGCGGCAATCGTCACACATGCGAATGCGGTCGATCGCCGAGCTGTCCTGAAACATCCAGTGCTTGTCGGCGAGCTTTGCGACGATGCGTTCGACGCTGCTCTTCACGCCAAACGGCTTACCGCAGCGGATGCAGGCATAGGGCTCTTCCTCCTTGAGCACGACCGCCGATCGCGCCTGCTCGGTGAAGTTCAGCCGTGGCTCAAGCTGGATGACCTTCTCCGGACAGGACGCGGCGCACAGCCCGCATTGCACGCAGGCATCCTCGATGAAGCGAAGCTGTGGCTTGTCATCGTTGGCGCGCAAGGCGTCGGCCGGACACTGGCTGACGCAGGCGAGGCACAGCGTGCAGCCTTGGTCATCGACCACAATCCGCCCGAACGGCGCCTGCTGGTCGAGCGGCAGGATGTCGACCGGCGTAGGCGCGTTCTGATTGAGGGCTTCGAGCGCCATGCGCATCAGATTGCGCTTGTCGCCGAGCGGCAGGAAGCTCGCGGCCGCGGCGCCGAGGGGATCCTCCAAGGCCCAGAGCCGGTTTTCGATCTGGTCGGGATCGTCGTCCTCGCACAAGACGATGCGGCCGGCGCCATAGCCGAGCGCGCCCAGGATGTCGTCGGCCAATGCCACCTGCGCACGCAGGCCGTCGGCTTCGGCGCGCCGCTTAGGCGGCACGAGCAGCACGATCTGGCCGGCACCGTAGGCGATGCCGGCGGCGAGGGTCTCGAGGCCGATCTGCGTGACTTCGTTGAGCGCAAAGGGCAGGACATGCGCCGGTAGCCCCCGCCCGAAACGCGCCATCATGTCAATGGCTTCGCCGCCGAAGTTATCATCATGGACGAGTAACGCCGGCGCGCGCGCGCCGGAGCCGGCGGCATCACGATAGGTGCTCAGCAAGGTGCGCAGGCGCCGGAACAGATCGTCGATCCTGGGCAAGGCGTAGTCGGCGGCACCGGTCGGGCAGACGCTGGCACAACCGCCGCAACCGCCACAGACATATGGATCGATGGCGACGGTGTCGCCTGCCGGGGTGATCGCACCGGCCGGGCAGACTTCCAGGCAGCGCGTGCAGCCGGTGCGCTTCGAGCGGCTGTGTGCGCACAACTCGGTGTGGAAATCGACATAGCGTGGCTTGTCGAAGTCGCCGACCAGATCTGCCAGATCGAACAGCGCGCGCTGGACGGCCGCCGGATGGTCGGGATCGACATGGACATAGCCATCGCGCTTGTCCGGCGCCGTCACCAGCGGCTGGCCGCCGCTCAGATCGAGCACGAGATCGCAGACCGTGCGCGCGTGGCGACCGGGCTCGAAGGCGAGCGTCTGGCGCGAGGACACGACCATCGGTGCATGGTCACTGATCTCGATGTCGAAGGCACCGAGATGACCGCTCAAGCTGCGGATCGTGCCCTTGAACACCGCGACATCATTGCGCCTTGGCGGCATGAGCTCGCCCGGGCGGTCCAGGAGCACGGTGACGCTCAAGCGATCCTTGAGCTGATCCGCCGCTTCAAGGGCGCGCTCATCATGACCGTAGATCAGGCAGTTACCGTCGCTTTTGAGGGCAACGCTTTGCGCCGGCGCGATGTCCAGGGCCGCTTCGGCGAGCAGTGCAGCCATTTTGGCGCCGGCTTTGCCCCCTTGCTCGGACCAGCCGGCCCGTTCGCGCAGATTGACGAAGCTGAGCGCGCCCTCGAAGCCGGCGTCCTCGGCGGTTTCGGCGAACAGCGGTGCTTCCTGCGTGCAGCCGACCAGGAGCGCGTCCTCATCACCCAAAGTGCGGCGAAAATGCTCGAGCTGGGCGCGGCAGAGCTGGGTGAACGGCTGGGTCGCTTCATCGGCCTGGCACCCGCGGGCCAAGGCCTTGCCGTCCACTGGCATGGTCGCTTCGCAAGAGCAGACCAGGACGCGTTTCTTGCCGATATGCATGCGCGAACTCCGAGGGCCCCGCCCCGCGCGGGCTGTTGTTCTTCTGGCGTTGTCTGCATAGGTAAGGAAATGGTGTGGCATCGCAAGCACATGGTCATGCCGGCGACCAACACCGCGAACAGGCAACAGGAGCCTTCCGACACGGCATGCAACGGCAGCGCGACGGCTTGGTAACGCTAGATCTGGGCATCGTGCTCGAGACACGGCCCTCGCGCCATCGCTGGGGCAAGACGACCTATCGCGTGGTCGATCTGCTGCCCGGTGCGCCGCCGGCTGACTGGAAGCTCTTGCGCGAGCAGGACGGCGTCGCCGTTTACCACATGGCGACACTGCCGCTGCATCTGCATCGCCGGGAAACCGAGGCCTACCGGCTCAATCTAGCGTCGGACCGGCCGGCAGTGTTTACCATACTGAGGCCGCGCCAGCCGGGCACGCCCGGGCGGGATTACCACGCGTATGAGGTGACAGTGTCGGCCTATGAGGGGCAGCACTTCCTCGATTGTGGCGACGATCTGGTCGAGGCGGTGCCGATGCCGGCGGCCGTGCGCGCGCTTGTCGAGGACTTCATCGATCGCCACCACGTTGACGAGGCGTTCAAGAAGCGCAAGCGTGATGCCAAGGCGCTGGCGGCGGAAGAGTGGCCGGAAGCGCCGGTGGCGCGTGCGTCACGGCTGAGCAACAAGGATGGCGGGGCATGAGCGATCGGGACCAACGCGCGCCGGGCAGCGAGACCTTTGTGAGCCGCTGGTCAAAGCGCAAGCAGCAGGCGCGCCAAGACGGCCTGCCCGCGGATAGGCCGGCGGAAGCGCCGAGCCAAGCCTCGGATGTGGCGGCAAATCAGGGTGGCGAGCCGGCCGATGCAGCGCAGCAGGCCCTTATCGACAGCCTGCCCGATCCGGAAACGCTCAAGCGCGGCGACGATTTCCGCCAGTTCATGCAGGCCGGTGTGCCGCGCGCCTTGCGCAATGCGGCGCTGCGCAAGCTGTGGCGCAGCGATCCGGTGTTCGCCTGCCTCGATGGCCTCAATGACTATGATGAGGACTACACCGACAAGGCCATGGTGCACAAAGGCCTGCAGACGGTCTATCGCGTCGGCAAGGGTCTGTTGACCGACGAAGAAATCACCGCGAACAGCCTGCGGTATGGTCCAAAGGCACTGCCGGCCGAACCGTCGTCAGCGGCGGAGCACATCGCCAGCGAACCGGACGCACAGGCGGACGACGACCGCCTTGCCGACAGCCCGGCTGATGATGCGGAGACGGCGCGCGACACTGTGTCCGTCGAGGCGCCGGTCGAAAAGCCCGAGAGCACCGGCTAGGCAGTAAGGCCAGCGTGAGCGCAGTCCTGTGCCGCCTTGTCGACCTCGAGCAGGGCGCGCAGGCTGACGCCATCCATGGTCATGTCGTCGATACTGGCGCCGGTAATGCGGACATTGGCCAGATTGACGTTGTGAAACGCGCTGCCGCTCAAAACAACGTTGGCAAATGGCCCTGATCACAGTGTGACCTCGGCAAAAGTCGCCCAGGTGATCGACACAGGTGCGACAGTCGCGCGATGGGGTAGGCCAACTTCGATGCGCAGGTTGTTCCTAGTGACATCATGAAAGCGCGTGGCGGCCAGGTTGAGATCTCCAAGGACGACCCGGTCATGTCGACATTATTGCGCTTGATCATGTTGCCCTCGGCTTGACACCGGCTCGGGTGCCCGGCCGGCGCCCTCCCCTCAGGCACAGCGTCTCGGCATGGCGCAGCCTGATCAGGGGGAACGCGCCTGGAGGCATTCGCCCATCACGTTTGCGCTACGTCTGACGCGCGCACAGATTGTCGCAGCATTTCAAGTGTTTATCACCAATGTACAATGTTGCATCGCACACCTAATCTCTTGCGAGTTAGTCTAATTTCGGCATGCTGTGGTCAAGTTTTCGGACCACGCGTGCGCCGATCGCCTTAGAATGAGACGAATTTGAGATCGGCGTCTGGATGGGTTGAGTGAGCGACGAGCGCGAGATAGCCGCAGAAGATCACATGCGCGCCCACGTCTATCGCCTGCTGGCGGCTTTTCTGGCGTCGCCGCCACGCGAAGACCTGCTCAAGCGCGCCGCCAGCTTGCAGGGTGATGACAGCGGCCTCGGCCAGGGCCTGGCGGCGTTGAGCAAGCTTGCTTCGCGCGTTTCTGTAAATGACGCAAAAGACGAGTACAATAAGCTGTTCATCGGCATCACGCGCGGTGAGCTGCTGCCGTATGCGTCCTACTACCTGACCGGCTTTCTCAACGAGCGGCCGCTGGCGGCGTTGCGCGACGACATGTATCGCCTCGGCATCGAGCGCGCCGAGACCGTCAGCGAACCGGAAGACCATATCGCGACGCTCTGCGAGATCATGGCCGGGCTGATCGCGGGGGAGTTCGGCGAGCCGGCATCCCTGGCCGAACAGATGGCGTTTTTCGACAAGCACTTGGCGCCATGGGCCGGCCTGTTTTTCAGCAATCTTGAAGCAGCCCAGGCGGCGGTTTTGTACGCGCCGGTGGGCACGATTGGCAGGGTCTTCATCGAGATCGAGACCAATGCCTTTAAGATGGCGGCGTAAGGTGAGGTTGCGTGAGGCCCTCGTCTTGGAACGCCGCCGACACGATCCTGCATCGCGGATGTGGGGAGGATGACGTGAGCATGAGCACGAAGGAAAAAGCCGAGGGCACCAAGCGGCGCGCATTCCTGCGGTTCGCCGGTCTGGGTACGGTCGGTGGCGCTGCGGCCGCATTGGCGGGACAGAGCCAACCGGCGGAAGCCGCGGACGACCTGCCGCCCGGGGCGGCCGGTTATCGCGAGACCGAGCACGTGCGCAAGGTCTACGAGACGGCGCGCTTTTGAACGATGCGTCGCTGACAATGGCTTTGGGATTCGGAGACTGAGATGCTGAGGAAGAGGACGAACGGGGTTGCAACAGGGTCCCGTTTGGCGAGCAGCCTCGCTGGATTAACGGGCGGCACCGTCGATCGCCGCACCTTCCTGCAACGGTCGGGCCTGACAGCGGGTGGTCTGGCCGCCGCGGCGACCTTCACCGGCGGCCGCGTGCGCAAGGCGAGCGCCGCCGGGCCGGCGGTGGGTGACATCGAGATCCGCAAATCGGTGTGCACGCACTGTTCGGTCGGCTGCACCGTGCTGGCGGAGCTCAAGAACGGCGTCTGGGTCGGCCAGGAGCCCGGCTTCGACAGCCCGTTCAACCTCGGCGCCCACTGCGCCAAGGGTGCCTCGGTGCGCCACAACGCCCATGCCGAGCGCCGGCTGAAGTATCCGATGAAGCTGGTCGGCGGCAAATGGGAGCGCGTCGGCTGGGACGAGGCGCTCGATGAAATCAGCGCCAAGATGACGGAAATCCGCGACAGCTCCGGCCCCGATTCCGTGTATTGGCTGGGTTCCGCCAAACACAGCAACGAACAGGCCTATCTGTTGCGCAAGTTCGCCGCCTTCTGGGGCACGAACAACATCGATCACCAGGCGCGTATCTGTCACTCGACCACGGTCGCGGGTGTTGCCAACACTTGGGGCTATGGCGCGATGACCAATTCCTACAACGACATTCACAATTCGCGCGCGATCTTTCTGATCGGCGGCAACCCGGCCGAAGCGCATCCGGTGTCGTTGTTGCACCTGCTCAAGGCGAAGGAAGTCAACAACGCACCGTTGATTGTCGCCGATCCACGCTTTACACGTACGGCTGCCCATGCGGACGAGTATATCCGCCTGCGTCCGGGCACCGATGTCGCCCTGATCTGGGGCATGCTCTATCACATCTTCGAGAACGGCTGGGAGGATAAGGAGTTCATCCGCCAGCGCGTCTGGGGCATGGACCGGATCCGCGAAGAGGTGAAGCACTGGACGCCTGAGGAGACTGAGCGGGTCACCGGTGTGCCCGGCAGCCAGCTCAAGCGTGTCGCGCGTATCATGTCGACCAGCAAGCCCGGCACGTTCATCTGGTGCATGGGCGGTACGCAGCATACCAACGGCAACAACAACACGCGCGCGTACTGCATCCTCCAGCTGGCGCTCGGCAATATGGGCGCTGCTGGCGGCGGCACGAACATCTTCCGCGGCCACGACAATGTTCAGGGCGCCACCGATCTGGGTGTGCTCATGGACACCCTGCCCGGCTATTACGGCCTGTCCACCGGCGCGTGGCAGCATTGGTCGCGGGTCTGGGACGTCGATTATGAGAACCTCAAGGGGCGTTTCGGCTCGCAGGAGCTGATGGAGGCCGCCGGCATTCCGGTGTCGCGCTGGATCGACGGCGTGCTCGAGGCCACCGAGAACATGGACCAGCCCGACAATATCCGCGGCATGGTCTTGTGGGGTCACGCACCGAATTCGCAGACGCGTTTGCCGGACATGAAGAAGGCCATGGAGAAGCTCGATCTCCTGGTCGTCATCGATCCGGTGCCGACGGTGTCGGCGATCCTGCACGATCGCACGAACGGCGCTTATCTGTTGCCGGCCTGCACCCAGTTCGAGACTTCGGGCTCGGTGACGGCGTCGAACCGCTCGCTGCAGTGGCGCGAGAAGATCATGGAGCCGATCTTCGAGTCCAAGTCCGATCACTGGATCATGTACCAGTTCGCCAAGCGTTTCGGCTTCGAGAGCGATCTGTTCAAGCATATCGCGGTCGAGAACGAAGAGCCGGTGGTCGAAGACATCACGCGCGAGTTCAACCGCGGCATGTGGACGATCGGCTATACCGGCCAGTCGCCCGAGCGGCTCAAGCTGCACATGGCGAACCAGCACACCTTCGATAAGACCACGCTGCAGGCCCGCGGCGGGCCGTGCGACGGGGATTACTATGGTCTGCCCTGGCCATCATGGGGCACGGCCGAGATGAACCATCCGGGCACGCCAAACCTCTACGATACCTCCAAGCCGGTGGCCGAGGGTGGCCTCACCTTCCGCGCCCGGTTCGGTGTCGAGTATGAGGGCGAGAACCTGCTTGCCGAGGGCAGCTGGTCGCAAGGGTCCGAGATCGAGGATGGCTATCCCGAATTCACCATGGCCATGCTCAAGGAACTCGGCTGGGACGGCGATCTGACCGACGACGAGCGGGCTTCGATCGAGGCCGTCGCCGGCGACGAGACGAACTGGAAGACCGATCTGTCCGGCGGTATCCAGCGGGTCGCGATCGAGCATGGCTGTGCGCCGTTCGGCAATGCCAAGGCGCGCTGCGTGGTCTGGAACTTCCCCGACCCGATCCCGAAGCACCGCGAGCCGCTGTACACGCCGCGGCGCGATCTGGTCGCGGACTATCCGACTTACGAAGACCGCCACATGCATCGTCTGCCGGTGCTGTACGCCTCGATCCAGAAGGACGATTTCAGCCAGGACTTCCCGACCATCCTTACCTCCGGCCGTCTGGTCGAATATGAGGGTGGCGGCGATGAAACCCGCTCGAATCCGTGGCTGGCCGAGCTGCAGCAGAACATGTTCGTCGAGATCCACCCGGTCGACGCGAACAACGCCGGCATCAAGGACGGCACCGATGTCTGGGTCCACGGTCCCGAGGCCGGCAAGGTCAAGGACATGGCCATGGTCACTGAGCGGGTCGGCGAAGGCGTCGCTTTTATGCCGTTCCACTTCGGCGGTCATTATCAAGGTGAGGACCGCCGGGCGAAATACCCCGACGGCGCCGATCCTTACGTGCTCGGCGAGAGCTGCAACACGGCGCAGACCTATGGTTACGACTCGGTGACGCAGATGCAGGAAACCAAGGCCACGCTCTGCCGTATCGAGCCGGCCTGATCATCGAAGCCAAACGGGATCCAGCTTTAGGTAACGGGAGCCGGTGATGACCAAGCCGATCAGGAGCGTCACCGGCCCAGGGAGAGACAACAAATGGCACGCATGAAGTTTCTTTGTGACGCCGAGCGCTGCATCGAGTGCAACGCTTGTGTCACGGCGTGTAAAAACGAGCACGAAGTGCCGTGGGGTGTGAACCGGCGTCGGGTGGTGACCATCAATGACGGTCTGCCCGGCGAGCGGTCGATCTCGGTGGCCTGCATGCACTGTTCGGATGCGCCGTGCATGGCGGTCTGCCCGGTTGATTGCTTCTACCAAACCGACGAAGGCGTCGTGCTGCACTCCAAGGACTTGTGCATCGGTTGCGGTTACTGCTTCTACGCCTGTCCGTTCGGCGCGCCGCAATACCCGCAGGCGGGCAATTTCGGTTCGCGCGGCAAGATGGACAAGTGCACGTTCTGCGCCGGCGGTCCGGAAGAGAACAACTCGACGGCCGAGTACAGTGCCTATGGTTCGAACCGTCTGGCCGAAGGCAAGCTGCCCTTATGTGCCGAGATGTGCGCGACCAAGGCCCTGCTCGCCGGCGACGGTGACACGGTCGCGGACATCTATCGCGACCGCGTGGTCGCGCGCGGGTTCGGCTCCGGCGCCTGGGGCTGGGGAACAGCCTACGATCTGAAGGCCGGCGGCTGAAGGCAAAGCTTGGGAGGCTTTGGCGTCAGGGGGCGGCTTCGGCCGCCCCCTACGTTTGATAGGGCCGCCCGAGCGCAACGGTATGCTACAAGAGAGTGACGACACGAACTGGCGCACAGACCTGGCAACCAAGAGGACACGAATGCCCATGCCGCGCATGTCTGCCTTTCCGCTCTGTTACCGTGTGGCCTTTGCCCGGATCGGCCTGGTGGTCGCCGCCGCCGTGCTGCTGTCCCTCGCCGGCTGCCGTGAGGAAGAGCAGGACCGACCGCTCCTGTACGACAAGGGCAACTACCAGGGCCAGGCGGATGAAGAGCACAGCGAAGAAC
>JBHJHH010000045.1:0-5798 GCA_050331015.1 Geminicoccaceae bacterium | reverse complement strand
TGTCGCTCCGGCGCGTCGGGCACCGGCGGCGACCATCGTCTGGATGATGATGATTTTCGGCTTCGTCATCACGGCTGCCAGCGTCGGCGAGGCGCTCGATCCCTACAGCCACAGCCGGCTGATCACGTTGACCGCCATGGTTGGATGCTGCGCCCTGGTGGTCACTTGCCTGGCCGTCTGGGGCATCGAACGCGCCCCGTTGTCTGCCGACGAAGCTGCGCCAGCGGAAGCAAAGCCCGGCTTTTTCGAAGCGCTGGCGGAAGTCTGGCAGGAGACCGCTGCCCGGCGCTTCACCGTGTTCGTCTTCGCTTCGATGCTCGCCTACAGCGCGCAGGATCTGATTCTCGAACCGTTCGCCGGCATCGTCTTCGGCATGACGCCGGGTGAATCCACCAAGCTCGCCAGCGTGCAACATTCCGGCGTGCTGATGGGCATGATCATGGTCGCCCTTGCCGGCGGCCGCTTCGGCAGTTTGCGGGTGTGGACCATCGGCGGCTGTCTGGCCTCGGCGGTGGCCTTGAGCACGCTCAGCCTTGGTGCTGCCATTGGCCCAGGCTTCCCCTTGCGCGTCGCCGTGTTCGCGCTAGGTGCCGCCAATGGCGCCTTCGCAGTCGCCGCGATCGGCTCGATGATGGGCTTGGCCGCTGCCGGCCGGGAGTCCCGCGAGGGCATGCGCATGGGCTTGTGGGGCGCTGCCCAGGCGATCGCTTTTGGCCTCGGCGGCTTCCTCGGCGCCGCCTCGGTCGATGTCACGCGCATCGCACTCGGTGCGCCGACCAGCGCCTATGGCTTGGTGTTCGCCGGCCAGGCGGTGCTGTTCGTCATTGCCGCCATGCTGGCCGCGCGCGTGCACGCCGCGGTTGACAAGGCGCCGGATGCCGGAGCCGCACGCGCGGTTGGTCCGGCCGTGCCCAACTTGCAGGGAGCCTGAGCCAATGGTGAGCACGCGTATCTATGATGCCGTCGTCGTTGGCGGCGGTCCGGCGGGCGCAACCGCAGCCGAGACACTGGCGCGCAACGGCCGCGCTGTCCTGCTGCTCGACAAGGCCGGGCGTATCAAGCCGTGCGGCGGCGCGATCCCGCCCAAGCTGATCCACGACTACCGCATTCCCGACAGCCAGCTTGTTGCCAGGATCAATACCGCACGGATCATCGCGCCCTCGGCCAAGAACGTCGATATTCCGATCGAGGGCGGCTTCGTCGGCATGGTCGATCGCGAGCATTTCGATGAATACTTGCGCAACCGCGCGGCTCTGCTCGGTGCCGAGCGGCGCACCGGCGCGTTCGAGCGGTTCGAAGAGAGCGATGACGGCACGCTCAGCGTCGTCTATCGCCCCGGTTCGCCGGCCGCGAAGGATCACATCGAGCGCGTGCAAACACGTCTGCTCGTCGGTGCCGACGGGGCACGCTCGAAAGTCGCGCGCCAGCTGTTCGGTGAGCGCGATGGCGTGCCGCCTTGCGTCTTCGCCTATCACGAAATCATCGAAGCGCCCGCCGGCGACTTCGACGGTGGCCGCTGCGATGTCCACTATGATGGCCGCATTTCGCCGGATTTCTACGGCTGGGTGTTTCCCCACGGCAAGACGGTCAGCGTCGGCACCGGTTCGGCCAACAAAGGCTTCTCGCTTAAAGGCGCGACCGCCGATCTGCGTCGGGCGACCGGCTTGGGCGCTAGCCACACCATCCGCTGCGAGGGCGCGCCGATCCCGCTCAGGCCGCTGCGACGCTGGGACAACGGCCGCAATGTCGTCCTGGCCGGCGATGCCGCCGGCGTGGTCGCGCCGGCCTCGGGCGAGGGAATCTATTACGCCATGCTCGGCGGTGAGCTGGCCGGTGAGGCGGTCGATCAGGCCCTTGAGCGCAACGAAATGCGCCAGCTGGCGAGCGCGCGCCGGCGCTTCATGCGCACTCATGGCGGCGTGTTCTGGATCCTCGGCATGATGCAGCGCTACTGGTACACCAATGACGACCGGCGCGAGCGTTTCGTCAGCATCTGTCGTGACAAGGACGTCCAGGTGCTGACCTTCGATGCCTATATGAACAAGGAACTGGTCAAGGCGCGGCCGCTCGCCCATGTGCGCATCTTCTTCAAGAATATCGCCCATTTGAGCGGCCTGGTGCCGGCCTAAGCCCTAGTCGACGATCAGTTCCTGACGCGCGAGTATGTTGCGTGTGTCGGCGGACAGATAGCGCAGCTCATAACTGCCGGTCTCGGCCGGAACATCGAACATCAGCGGATTGCCCTCGCTGGTGCGCATGGACTTGACCCAGCGCGTGTCGCTCATGTCCGGCGTCGCCAAAGTGATGCGATCGCGCTCGGCTCCGGGACCGGTCCAGCCAATCTCGATCCGGCTGTTGGCCGCCGCGCGGCCGGGCGCACTCAGGCTGGCGTCCAGGCCGGCCACCTCGAGTTCGGTACGGCCGATGATCGCGCCGGTTTCGCCCAGGATGTAACGCACCTCGTACAGGCCGGGCGTTTTCGGTGCCAGAAAGGCCAGCTTGCTGCTGCGGCCAACTTCCGCGGCAGAGACGGCATTGTCCGCGGCCGCGCCGGCATCGGCGAGCACGATGCGATCGCCCTCGCGCCGCGGCCCGTCAATCATGACATCGAAGCGTGCACCGGCGACGACCTCTTGCGGCGCTATCAGGGCTGCGCGCACGGCGACGACGTCCAGTTCGCTGCGCGCGGCCACCGTGTAATCCTGGCTCAGCACGTAGCGGACTTCGTACAGGCCCGGCTCGCTCGGGGCCTGCAGACGCGTGGCGGCCTGGCTGCGCACCCGGGTCACGCCGGCCAGCTCATCGTCGGGCGCTTCCGGCGGCACGATGGTGATAATGTCGTTGCCGTCGATCGGCTGGCCCCAGGCGACATCGAAGGCGGCCCCGGCTTCAACCTCGCTGACGACATCGAGCACGATGTTCGCCGCTTCGACCTCCAGGGTCTTGCGCACCACCGTGGCCTGGCTCTCGGCCAGGACGTAGCGGATCTCGTAGCGCCCGGGCGTGGTCGGCACCGGCAGGGAACCGGGATTGTCGCGGCCGGCGCGCACCGAATAGTCGATGCGGCCCTCATCGGCGCCTTCCGGCACGACGGTGATGAAATCGGCATCGTTGATCGCTTGGCCCCAGGTGACCTCGATCTTGCTGCCGGCGGTGGCGACTTCGGCGGCGCTCAAGCTAACGCTGGCTTGGGTGACATCGATCTCGGCGCGGCCGACCACGGTGTAATCCCGCGGCAGGACGTAGCGCACTTCGTACAAGCCGGGCTCGCCGGGTGCCGTCAGTTCGGCCGGATTGTTGCGGCCGGCGCGGACATGGTTGTCGACCTCGCGGTTGCCGGCATCGGCAGGAACGATGGTGACGATATCGTTGTCAGCGATGGTCTGGTTCCAGGCGACCGCGAACGCGGCGCCGGCCATGACCTCGGCTGGCACATCCAGGGTGACAGCGACAGTTTCGACCTCGATATCGGCGGCGGCGATGACGCGGCGGCCCTGGTTCAAGACATAGCGTACCTGATAGAGGCCGGGTTCGCTCGGCACGGTCAGCGATTGTGGTGTGTCCCGGTTGGCGCGAAAATGCGTGCCGATCTCGTCTTCGTCGGCATCGACCGGCACGATGGTAACCAGATCGGCGCCATCGATGGTCGGTGTCCACTCAACCTCGATGGCACTCCCGGCCATGGCGGTTTCCGGCACGACCAGGGTGACCGAAGCATCGATCAGCTCGATGCCGGTGCGCGCGACCACGGTGCGCCCGGTATTGAGCACGTAGCGGATCTCATAAAGGCCCGGCTCGCCGGGGGCGCTCAAGCGGGCTTCCGGTGCCCGGTTGCCGCGCACATGCGGGCCGATGTCGTCCTTCGCGGCGTCGGCCGGAACGATGGTGACGAAATCGCCAGGATGGATGGCGGGGCCGAAAGCCACCGGCACGTCGGTACCGACCACGGCTTGCGTTGGTGCATCCAGGGTGACCTCGGGCGCGGTCAGCTCGATGGCCCGGCGTGCAACCGGCCGGCGGCCCTCCTTGAGGACGTAGCGCAGTTCATACAGGCCCGGTTCGCCCGGCAGGTTGAGCTCAGCCGGCGCGGCCTTGTTGGCGCGGACATGGCCGCCGACCTCGTTGTCATCAGCGTCCGCCGGGACGATGGTGATGAAGTCGGCCTTGTTGATCGTCGGTGACCAGCCGATCTCGATGCGACTGCCGGCAACCGACGTTTCCGGGCTCTCCAGCGTGACCTCGGCCTCGACCAGCTCGATTTGATGACGGCCTTGGACGATGCGCCCATCAGCTTGAAGGTAGCGGACCTCATACAGGCCCGGATCGCCCGGCACGTCGACCGTGGCCGGCTGCCTGGCATTGGCGCGGACATGATTGCCGATCTCGTCGTCATCTGCATCGGCGGCGACCACGGTGACGTAGTCCTTGTCCGCCAAGACCGGCGTCCAGCCGATCTCGATCTCGCTGCCGGCCACGGCTTCTTGCGGCGCGGTCAGGGTGACCGTGGCCGGTTCCGGCTCGGGTTCCGGCTCCGGCTCAGGTGCCGGCTCAGGCTCAGGCTCGCTGGCGACCTGCGCGACCGAGGTCATGGCACTGCGCAGTTCATCGGCATCCTTGGCGGCAAAGAACTGGCCACCGCTGTTGTCGGCGATGCAGCGTAGCTGCGCCTGATCGGCCACATCGGCGACATCGAAGCCGATGACATGGGCCGTGAAACCGACACCTTTGCGCTCGAGCTCGGCCGCCACCGCGCACGGATCGGCATTGCAGGTCTCGATGCCGTCGGACAGCAGGACGACCGTCGCCGGCTGGTCTTCGAACGCGAGCGCTTCGGCGGCGTGGATCACGGAAGCCGACAAAGGTGTCTTGCCGCGTGGCAGAATTGCGTTGAAGGTTGCCAGAAAGGCGTCGGGTTCGAGTGTGCCGAGCGGGATGACGGTTTCGATATCGCCGCAATCGCCTTCCACGCGGTGGCCGTAGGTGACCAGCGCCATGCGCGTGTCCGCAGCGAAATCATCGATGATATCGCCCATGACCTCGCGCGCGATCTCGATTTTCGAGACGCCGTCGATCTGCCCCCACATCGAGTTGCTGGCATCGAGCACGATGGCGACATCGGCGGCGAGGACCGGGCGCCCGGCCAGGATGACAACGGCGATGAGGCTGAGCACGCGTGTGCGCATGGCGCGTTCCCCGAAGCGGCATTCTCGTTATCGGCTGACGCCAAGAATGCCGGCTTCGCTGCCCGCGTCAATTCATACGGCTACCTACAGCGCCCAGCATCAGGCGACCGCGCGCGGCGCATCCGTCTTGGGCTGGAAGTCATAAAGCAGGTGTGCATCGAGCAGGCGGCCGTGACCCGGGGCGACATCGCGCACGCGCAGGATGCGAAGGCAATCGGCAAAGGTCGCCTGGTTGGCGCTGATCACCGGCTTGCCCAGATCGGCCTCGAGCGCGGCGATGACCTCGGCGGTGCGAAAACCGGTGCAGGAGATGAACACCGCCTGCGCATCGGGGTGATCGACGCGTCTGGCGCGCTCATAGGCCACTTCCGGCCGGCAGGCCTGGATGTCGGCGGTCTCGACGATGCCACCGCCCTCATGGGCCAGCACGCTGAAGCCATGATCTTCGAAGAACTTGACCTCGAGCGCGTTGACCTCGTCGGTATAGGGCGTTGCCAGCGAAATGCGCGACACGCCCAAGACCTCGAGCGCGCGCAGGACAGCCGTGGTCGTTGTCGTCGTCGGCAGCCCGGTGGCCGCTTCGATCTCACGGATCAGCCGGGCATCATAGCCGGC
>JBHJHH010000044.1:0-8264 GCA_050331015.1 Geminicoccaceae bacterium | reverse complement strand
GGCGATGCGGCCGCGCGGGGCGTGGCGGCCGGGGCCGCGGTCGAGGCGCAGGCGGAAGGCAACTGACCCCGCGGCACCGGACGGGTTGTGCGGTCCGGTGCCCAGGCTTGAGAGGAACGACCGTGCGACAGCATCTCGCCCGGATCGCCGGCTGGTGGGCACTGCTCGGCGGCGGGCTCCTGCTCGTCATCATCGCGATCACCAGCTGGAACGTCGGCGCCTTCATACTCGGCGTCCAGGGCCTGCCGGGCTATGAGGACGCCGTGCGTCTGCTCATCAGTGCCGCGGCGCTGATGTTCTTTCCGTGGTGCCAGGCGCGCCGCGGCCATGTCGCCGTCGACATCTTCGTCAGCGGGCTCTCGGAGCGCAGCCGCGCCCGTCTCGAACGGGTCTGGCTGGCGATGACCGCGCTGGCCGCGCTGTTCCTTTGCTACTGGATGATCATCGGCCTGCTCGAGACGCGTGCCGATCGGACCGCAACGAGCATTCTCGGCTGGCTCGAATGGCCGTTCTATCTGCCGGGCGTGGTCTCGCTGGCGCTCTGGGCCGCCGTGGCGGCAGCGCAGGCGGCCAGCGCCAACGCCACGGAGAGCCTTCATGGAGCGTGAGCTCATCGGCATCGCCGGCCTGGTGGTGTTCTTCGGTCTGCTGGCTTTGCGCGTGCCGGTCGGGCTCGCCATGCTCGCCGTGGGCATCGCCGGCAACTACGCGCTGTCGATCGTGGCGCCCTTCCTGCGCTTCGAGCCCTATCTCGCGAGCTTCAAGACGCTGCTTTGGTCGAACATGGCGAACTACGACCTCTCGGTCGTGCCGCTGTTCGTGCTCATGGGCTTTCTCGCCAGCCACGCCAATCTCAGCCGCGACCTGTTCCAGGGCATGAACGCGCTGGTCGGCCGGCTGCGCGGCGGTGTCGCGATCGCGGCCATCGGTGCCTGCGCCGGCTTCGGCGCGGTGTGCGGCTCGTCCCTGGCGACCGCCTCGACCATGGGCCGGGTGGCCCTGCCCGAGCTGCGCCGGCTGCGCTATGACGGCCGGCTCGCCACCGGCGCGCTGGCCGCCGGCGGCACGCTCGGCATCCTGATCCCGCCCTCGGTCGCGGTGGTGATCTACGCCATCATCGTCGAGGCCTCGATCATCGACATGTTCCAGGCCGCGGTGCTGCCCGGCTTCCTCGCCGTGGCCTTCTTCATCGGCGTCATCGCGATCTCGGTCCGCCTGCGGCCGGAGCTGGCACCCAAGGCGGCCGCCATGCCTGCCGCCGAGCGCAACGAGGCCCTGCTCCGGCTGATCCCGGTCCTGGTGATTTTCGGCTCGATCATCGTCGGGCTCGGCCTCGGCTTCTTCACGCCGACCCCGGCGGCGGCCGTGGGTGCCTGCGCGATCCTGGTCTACGGCCTGCTGCTGAACCTCGTCACCGAAGGCCTCACCCTGCCCAAGCTGCGCGACTCGCTGCTCGATACCGCGGTGACCTCGGGCATGATCTACTTCATCCTGTTCGGCGCCGAGGTGCTCAAGGGCTTCTTCACCCGCGCCAATCTGCCCGCCGCGCTCGCCCAATGGGCGGCGACCAGCGGCATCGATCCCTGGATCGTGCTGATCTTGATGCTGCTCGTGCTCATCCTGCTCGGCTGCTTCATGGAGAGCCTGGCGATGATCCTGGTCATCGTGCCGTTCTTCTGGCCGACGCTGATCGACCTCAATGGCGGCGACTTCGCCACCGCCGAGACCGCCGCGTTCGGCATGAGCACGGAAGACCTCAAGATCTGGTTCGGCATCCTGGCGCTCGTGGTGGTCGAACTCGGCCTGATCACGCCACCGGTCGGCCTCAACGTGTTCATCATCAACGCGCTCGCCGACGACACGTCCATGGCCGACACGTTTCGCGGCGTCATGCCGTTCTTTGCTGCCGAACTCGTGCGGGTCGCCCTGCTCTTGGCCTTCCCGCTCCTGGTGCTGACGATGCCGCGGCTGTTGGGCGGCTGAGCGGTCACGCGCGCAACGACAGCGGCCCGCACGGGCCCTGATAACGGAGGATGACCCATGAAGACTCAGGTTGGCATCATCGGCGGCGGGCCGTCGGGCCTGCTTTTGTCCCAGCTCTTGCACCTGCAGGGCATCGAGACGGTGGTGCTCGAGCGCCAGAGCCGCGAATACGTGCTCGGCCGCATCCGCGCGGGCGTGCTCGAACACGGCTTTGCCGAGCTGATGCGCGAAGCGCAGTGCGGGGAGCGCATGGACCGCGAGGGCGAGATCCATCACGGCTTCCACATCGCCCATGACGGCATCCTCGAGCGGGTCGATCTGCACGCGCTGACTGGCGGCAATTCGGTCATCGTCTACGGCCAGACCGAGCTCACCCGCGATCTCTACGCGGCGCGCGACAAGGCCGGCGGCACGGTGATCCACAATGCCGAAGACGTGCGGCCGCACGACATGGCCAGCGATGCGCCGTACCTGACCTACCGGCACGGTGACGAGATCGTGCGCATCGCGTGCGATTTCATCGTCGGCGCCGACGGCTTTCACGGCGTCAGCCGCAAGTCGATCCCGCAGGACGTGCTGCGCGAATACGAGCGCGTCTACCCGTTCGGCTGGCTGGGCGTCCTGTCGCGCACCAAGCCGGTCTCGCCGGAGCTGATCTACGTCACGCACGCGCGCGGCTTTGCGCTCTGTTCGCTGCGCTCGCAGGTGCTCAGCCGCTACTACATCCAGGTGCCGCTGAGCGACACGGTCGAGGACTGGTCGGACGATGCCTTCTGGGCCGAGCTGAAGCGCCGCCTGCCGGCGGAGGTCGCCGGCCGGCTCGAGACCGGCCCGTCGATCGAGAAAAGCATCGCGCCCTTGCGCAGCTTCGTCGCCGAGCCGATGCGCTACGGCCGGCTGTTCCTGGCGGGCGACGCCGCCCACATCGTGCCGCCGACCGGCGCGCGCGGCCTGAACAGCGCCGCCTCGGACATCTACTACCTCTACCACGCGCTGCTCGGCCACTATAAGCACGGCGACGATGCCGGCCTCGACGACTATTCCCGCCGCGCCCTGGCACGGGTGTGGAAGGCGCAGCGCTTTTCCTGGTGGATGACGCATCTGCTGCACCGTTTTCCCGAGGCCAACCCCTACGATGTCCGCCTGCAGGAGGCCGAGCTCGGCTATCTGTTCTCCTCAAGACAGGCACTCGGCTCGCTGGCCGAGAACTATGTCGGCCTGCCGTTTTGAGCCGCCTTCAAGCCGATCGTGCGCCAGGGCTGTCGGCGCAATGCCGCGCTGCGCCCTGGCCGTCCAGCGCTTATCGGCCAGCGCCGGCCACGACCCCGCCGCCAGCGCCGGCTGGCCCGAGCGCCTATCAACGCCCGTCACGCGATCAACTTTGCCAGCACAACCCGCACCTCTACAGCTGCTTGCGCGGCAACTAGGGTCGGATCCTTTCCAACGCGTTGGCGCGCTGGGGCAGCTCCCGCCGACGACCGGTACAGCGCTCAGGCCGCGTGCAGCGCCTGATCGATGCCGGGCAGCGCAAGCGGCAGGCCAATGCGCTCGGTCTGCGCGCGCAAGCGCTTGAGCTCGGCCAGGGTCTCAGCGTCGAGCGCGCCGCGTCCCCAGGTGGCCAGCGCCCGGCCGCGTGCGCTGAAATAGTCCGACCAGGGCAACGGTTCCGCGGCGCTGAACGCGGCAAGCTTGTCGGCGAACCGGTCGGCGCGGTCCCATTGCCGCCGCGCCAGGGCAACGTCGATGGCATCCCGATAGAAGTAGAGCTGGTTGTGACCGACGCAGCCGCCGGCAATCAGCTGCTCTGCCTCTGCCAGCGCCCGATCCTGTTCCTCGGGATCGTCCGAGATACGCGCCAGGATGCCGAGGATCCTTGGCCCGCCGAAGGAAAGCCCGAGGTCGCGTGCATTGGCGAGCGCCTGACGGGCGCTCAAGAGCGCCTGTTCGCTGTCACCCAGCGCCTTGAGGCGCACGGCGCGAAACGCCAGCACCTGGTTGCTGAAGCGAATGGACCCGATGCGCCTGGCCAGATCGCCGACGCGATCGGCGTGCAGGCCGGCCCCTGGCCAATCGCCCTGTTCGACGGCGGCAAAGACACAAGCCGCCTGCGCGTTGAGCTCGGCGCGATCGTGCCCGACCAAGCGCGCCGCCTCGATGACGCGGGCACCGAGCGTGCGCGCCTCGTGCAAGTGCAGCTGATAGATCTTGGTGTGGCAGATCTGCGAGGCATTCGCGACCTCGACCCGCCCGAACCCGTAGCGACGGCAGATCTCAACGCAGCGCGACAGTTCCTCATCAGATGTCCGCATTCGCCCGGCGACATAGGCGGCGTCACCGAGCCCGCCCAGCCCGCGCGCCTCGCCCTCGGGCGAGCCGATTTCGCGCGCATAGGCCAGGCTCTGCCGGTGTTCCGCCTCGCAGCCCTCGATATCGCCCTTGGGGAACAGCAGATTGCCGCGGAGATGGTGCAGCCGCATCAAGACGTCCGCTAGCCTTTCCTCTTCAGCGACCGGTTGCGTGCGCGCGAGCAGGGCGAGCGCATCATCGATGCGCTCGACGATGCGCATCCCTTCCGCGATCCCGAGCCAAGCGCGCGCCCGCTCGGCATTGGTCGCGGCTTTGGCCTCCGCCTCTTCGTAAGCAGCAATCGAGCGTTCCGCCTCGCCGAGGTCGCGCAGCAACTCGGCAAGCTGGCAGCTCAGCGCATAGACCATCGATGGCTCAAGCGCGACGGCCAGGCCGCGCTCGGCAAGCTGCCGTGCCCGTTCGAGGCGCAGCGCCCGGGTCTGCGCCTCCGCGGCGTCGTAATAGGCTTCGGCCGCGCGCGGGTCACCGGCACGTTCCAGATGGTCCGCCCTAAGCGCGAGATCGCGCGCCGCAAACCACTCGGCGGCCCGCAGATGCAAGGCATTGCGGCGTGCGCGCAGCAAGGAGCCGTAAACGCCGTCACGCACGAGCGCATGGACAAACAGGAAATCCTCGCCCTGCCGCCTTATGAGATGATGGCTGAGGAGTTGGGCGCACTCGTAGCGCTCGTCGGCGATCAGGTGGCGCAGTGCATCGAGGGCGAAGCGCTGACCGAGGATCGAGGCCGCCTGGATCGCCGTCTTGTCGGACGGTGGCAGGTTATCGAGCCGTGCCTGCACGATGCTCTGCACCGAGCCTGGCACCTCGACCTCGCCCCGCTCTTCGGCACTGCGCAAAAGCTGTTCCAGAAAGAGCGGGTTGCCGGCGGCCCGCTCGATGCAGGACCGCGCGAACCGGTCGACGGAGGTGCCATAGCGCGCGGCGATCGCCATGGCGTCGCTTTGACTCAACGGGCCGATATCGAGGGTGATGAACGGCGTGCCTGGAAGCGACGCACGCCAGCCCGGATCGAGCGGATCACCCTCCACCCGCGATGTCATCACGATCAAGAGCGGGCAGCCGGCGGCGGAACGACCGAGCTCGGCGATGTGCTGCAGGAGGATCTCGTCCGCCCAGTGCAGATCCTCGATGACGATCAGCCTCGGGCGTCTTCGCGCGAGGCCACAGGCGAGCGCCGCCACGGTGGCCCGTTTGCCGGCATTGCGCGTGGGATTGTCCATGGCGTCATAGAGCGCCTGGTCTGCCGCGGACTGTGGCAGGTCCAGGAGATCCTTGAGGTGAACGGCGTGGTCGCCGGCGACGAGACCTTCCGCAACAGCGCGCTCGGCGGCAGCCGTACGGCACTCGTCGTCGGCGCCATCGGCGATGTCCAGAAAGCTGCGCACCAGCATCCGCACCGGGTCCTGTCCCCGTCCGACGCCGAAATCGAGCACCAGGGAGCGGTGGCAGGTGACTTGCCGCTCGGCTGCGAGCCGGCAGAACTCGTGGGTCAGCCGGGTCTTGCCGATGCCGGCGTCGCCGCGGATATAGAGGAGCTGGCCAGTGCCGACATCGAGGCACGCTTGCAAAGCGCCGATGAACTGGCGTGTCTCCGCCTGGCGGCCGACGAACGGCGACTCCTCGCTGGCCGTCTTCGCGGCCTGGCCTGCCTGGACGGCATACGCCCGCACCGGCTCGGCCAGCCCCTTGATGGCGATCTGCCCGAGATCCGCTGTCGCGAGGCTGCCCGACATTGCTTGCTCGACGCTCGAGGAAATGAAGATCTCGCCGGGTCCGGCGGCATCGGTGAGCCGTGCGGCGAGGTTCACCGAGTCACCGACCACGGTATAGTGCGTGTCCGCGCCGATCCCGCTCGCCACCACCTGACCGCTGGTGACGCCGATATGGGATTGCAGCCGATGGCCGAGCCTGGCGGTGAGATCGGGCATCGCCGCCTGGATGGCGAGCGCGGCGCGCACGGCGCGCTCCGCGTCGTTGCCATGGGAGACCGGCGCGCCGAACACGGCCATCACGCTGTCACCGATATGCTTGTCGACGGTGCCGCCATAGTCATGGATGATGCTGTCGAGGCGCTCGAAATAGCTTGCCAGGAGCGCGTGCAGTTCCTCCGGGTCGATCTGCGACGAAAGCTGGGTGAAGCCGCACAGATCGGCGAACAGGACGGTCACCTGCCGCCGCTCGCCTTCGCGGTTCTGTTCCTGGACGCTGGCCGACGGCCCGGACTCTGACGGGGCATCATCGTGCGTCTCGGCACGCAAGGCGGCGATCGCGCTGAGGAGTTTGCGGCGATGGCCGACCGGGAGGACGCCGATCTCCTTGAGGTCCTCGCTGGTCAGATCCGGTAGCACCTCGGCATCGATGCAGTTCGCCTCGAACGCGTCCGCATAGACGTCGAGGCCCAGCGACGCCAGCCAACCTCGGATGTCGTGCTCCATCCTCATGCCTTCGATGATGTTCGCCCTGTCGGCTGTCACCGGCGCCGGTCCGGCGCGATCGCAAACCGACCGGTCAGCCCAGTGCGTGGATAGCATGAACTGGATGCCCGTGCGTCATGCCGATCAGGCGTTACGCAGAAGACCCCGCCGGCTCGGCGACGAATGCGGGCCGGTCGCGCTCGCTCACGTGTGCACGGCCGAGCATGTTGAGCGTGCCGGCTGGCTTGGGCCCGAGCGGGGCGCCCAAGGGCGCCGCCGTCCCGGTCCCGGCCTCGTGCGGCCGATCAGATCTCGCCGCGGCTCATCATGCCGGCCATGGCATCGGCCTGGCGGATGGCCAGGGCGACGATGGTCAGCGTCGGGTTCTCGGCGGCACCGGTGGTGAACTGCGAGCCGTCCGAAATGAACAGATTGGCGATGTCGTGGCTTTGGCCGAACTTGTTGACCACGCCATCCTCGGGCCTCTCGGACATGCGGTTGGTGCCGAGATTGTGCGTCGAGGGATAGGGCGGCGTCGGGTAGGTCTGGGTTGCGCCGACCGCCTCGTAGATCGCCGTGCCCTGCCGGTAGGCGTGGTTGCGCATGGCGATATCGTTCGGGTGGTCGTCGAAGTGCACGTTCGGCACCGGCTGGCCGAACTGGTCCTTGTCGGTGTCGTGCAGGGTGATGCGGTTGCTCTCCCGCGGCATGTCCTCGCCGACGATCCACATGCCGGCCATGTACTCATAGCCATCCATGGCGGCGGTGAAACTGCGCCCCCAGCCGCCCGGATTGAGGAAGGCGGCCATGAACGGCACGCCCAGCGACAGGGTCTCCAGCTCATAGCCGCCGACGAAGCCGCGGGATGGATCGTTGACCGATTCATCGGCGATGACGCCAGCCATGGTCGTGCCCCGCCACATGCGCACCGGCTGCGGGAACACGCCGTAGACCGAGCCGGTCACGTGGCGCATGTAGTTGCGCCCGACCTGACCTGACGAGTTGGCCAGGCCATCCGGGAACATCGACGAGGCCGAGTTCAACAGCAAACGCGGGCTTTCGATCGTGTTGCCGGCGACGCAGACAACGCGTGCCGCCTGGCGATGCTGGTTGCCGTCACGGTCGGCGTAAATGACGCCGGTGACCTTGCCGTCCTGGCCATGCTCGATCTTGAGAACATGGGCGTACTCACGCACTTCCAGATTGCCGGTCTCTTCGCCCAAGGGGATCTCGGTATAGGCGGTCGACCATTTCGCGCCGAATTTGCAGCCTTGGAAGCAAAAGCCGGATTGCTGGCACGGGGAGCGGCCAACGCGTTCGATCGAATTGATCGCCATGCGGCCGGTGTGCACGTTCTGGTAGCCGAGCTTCTTAGCGCCGGCCTCGAACACTTTGTAATTGTTGTTACCGGGCAGGCCGGGGAGATCATTCGTCCGGGTCACGCCCATCTTGGCCTCGGCTTTATCGTACCAAGGCGCCATTTCCTCGGCATCGATCGGC
>JBHJHH010000043.1:0-21431 GCA_050331015.1 Geminicoccaceae bacterium | reverse complement strand
TTCTCGATCAATCCGGTATCGATACTCAGCTTGGACATGGCAGGCTCATTTTCCAGAAACGGCGTAGCATGGTCAGCGCCGGCGTCCATCGACGTGCCGGCCCTGCTGCGCCGCAAGAAAGGACAGTCAGCGTCGCGCGTGCGGTGCAGCCGCACACATTGCGCGGCACGCATACACGAGGCGCCACCCGCCGGCAACGCCCATCAGCACAGGTTCAGATCGCGATGCCGTAAAGGCAATTAGCTGACGTGCACGTCAAGCTCAGGCGTTCACATCGACAACGATGCGGCCTTTGACCTGGCCTTTGAGGAAGGCGGGTGCCGTGTCGATGACCTCACTCAGGCCGATCTGCGAGGTCAGCGCCTCCAGCTTGTCCGCGGGCAGATCGCTGACCAAACGGGCATAGGCCTGCTCGCGCAGCGTTTTCGGCGCGTAGACCGAATCGATGCCGAGCAGGCTGACGCCGCGCAGGATGAACGGCATGACCGTGGTCGGCAGATCAAAGCCACCAGCCAGACCGCAGGCGGCGACGGCGGCATTGTTGCGCATCTGCTTGAGCAGACCGGCCAGCGTGTTGCTGCCGACGGTGTCGATGGCGCCGGCGAACCGGGCCGACAGCAGTGGCGGCTTGCCGGTGTCGCTGAAAGTCTCACGGCTGACCACGTCTGCGGCGCCCAGATCCTTTAAAAACGGCTCGAGCTCCGGCCGGCCCGAGCTGGCGACGACAGTGTAGCCGCGTGCGGCCAGCGAGGCGATCGCCACCGTGCCGACCCCGCCTGCAGCACCGGTGACGGCGATTTCGCCCTCGGTCTGCGGCGTTAGGCCGTGACGCTCCAGGGCGAGGATGGCCAGCATGGCGGTGTAGCCCGCCGTGCCGATCGCCATGGCATGCCTGGCATCGAGGCCTTGCGGCAGCTTGATCAGCCAGTCACCCTTGACCCGCGCGCGCTGGGCCAGACCGCCCCAGTGTTTTTCACCAATACCCCAGCCATTGAGCACGACCTGGTTACCGGGCCTGAACTCGGCGTGGTCGCTTTCGAGCACCTCGCCGGCGAAATCAATGCCCGGGATCATCGGGAAGCTGCGCGCGATCTTGCCGGCACCGGTGATCGCCAGGCCGTCTTTGTAGTTGAGCGTGCTGTAGGCGATTTTCACCAGGACATCGCCCGCAGGCAGAGCGTCGGTGTCAAGTTCCTTGAACGATGGCTGGCTCTTGCCGTCGATTTCATCGAGCACCACCGCCTTGAATATCTCGCCCATCGGCCCGCCTCCCCAAGAGCACGTTCGTGACAAGAGCCACACCTACGCGGTGGAATGCGGCAATGCAAAGGCAAGTGCGCGCTTTTCTTTGGTTTTTGGGGGTCGTTTGCCGCAAGCTCGCCCGGTACAACAGCGTGAACCAAGCCAAACAAGTGCGTGCGGTACGCCGGCTGCGCCATCGGGGGGCGCCTTCGTCATGTCCTTTCTCGCCACGTTCGTCCGCAGCGTCGACCGGCTCAACGAGATAATCGGCCGTGCGGTCGCCTGGCTGACCCTGGCGATGGTGCTGGTGACCTTCTTCGTGTCGATCGCCCGCTACGGCTTCAGCTGGGGCCGGGTGTGGATCCAGGAGAGCTATGTCTGGATGCATGGCCTCGTGTTCATGCTCGCCGCTGGCTACACGCTGCTGCATGACGGTCATGTCCGCGTCGATGTCTTCTACCGGCCGGCCAGCCCACGCTACAAGGCCTGGGTCGATCTGTTCGGCGCGCTGTTCCTCATGCTGCCCGTGCTGATCATGGTGCTCTGGGTGTCGTGGCCGTATGTCGCCGAGAGCTGGTCGAAGATGGAAGCCTCGCGCGAGGCCGGCGGGCTGCCGGGACTGTTCCTGCTGAAATCGGCGATCCCGGCCTTCTGCATCCTGATGATCCTGCAGGCGCTCAGCATGGCGGCGCGCTCGATCCTGATCCTGACCGGCCATCCGGAGTTTCAGCCGGCGCCCGAACCGCATGAGTCGGTGTGAGGTAAAGCCATGAGCGACGTTCTCGTCGGCGAAATCCTTTCGCTGGTCATGTTCGCGGTCACCTGCGGCGTGCTGCTGCTCGGCTTTCCGGTGGCGTTCTCGCTGGCGGGAACGGCCTTGGCGTTCGCGTTTGCCGCGCATCTCATGGGTCACTTCGATCTGCGTCTGCTGGGCGGCCTGCCGTCGCGCTATTTCGGTGTGATGTCGAACGAGGTGCTCGTCGCGGTGCCGCTGTTCGTGTTCATGGGCGTCATGCTCGAGCGCTCGCGCATCGCCGAGCAACTGCTCGAGACCATGGGCATGCTGTTCGGCACGCTGCGCGGCGGCCTCGGCTATTCGGTGACCATCGTCGGCATGCTGCTTGCGGCCAGCACCGGCATCGTCGGCGCCACCGTGGTCACCATGGGCCTGCTGTCGCTGCCGGCCATGCTCAAGGCGGGCTACAAGCCCAAGCTCGCCTGCGGCATCATCTGCGCCTCGGGCACGCTCGGACAGATTATCCCGCCGTCGATCGCCCTGGTGCTGCTCGGCGACATCATGCAGGGCGCCAACACCCAGGCACAGCTCGCACTGGGCAATTTCGCGCCCGATCCGGTGTCGGTGGTCGATCTGTTCGCCGGCGCGATGATCCCGGGCCTGATCCTGGTCAGCCTCTATCTGGCCTGGCAGGTCATCGTTGCACGCATGGATCCGGAGAGCAGCCCGGCGCTCAGCCAGGACTTCGACGAGAGCCTGTGGTGGCGTGTGCTGACCGCGCTGCTGCCACCGGCCATGCTGATCTTGGCGGTGCTTGGTTCGATCCTGGCCGGCGTCGCCACGCCGACGGAAAGTGCCGCCGTCGGTGCCGTCGGCGCCATCCTGCTATCCGCGCTCAAAGGCCGGCTCAGCCTGGCGACGCTGCAAGACGTCATGCGCACGACGACGCAGATCTCGTGCATGGTGTTCGTCATCCTGCTCGGCGCGTCGGTGTTTTCGCTGGTGTTTCGCGGGCTCGGCGGCGAAGCCATCGTGCACGAGGTGTTGCACGCCATGCCAGGCGGCGCCTTCGGCGCCATGGTCGTGGTCATGGCGCTGATGTTCTTCCTGGGCTTCTTCCTGGATTTCATCGAGATCGTCTTTGTCGTCGTGCCCATCGTCGGCCCGATCCTTCTGCAGATGGATCTCGATCCGATCTGGCTGGGCGTGATGATCGCCATCAACCTGCAGACCAGCTTCCTGACACCGCCATTCGGCTTCGCGCTGTTCTACTTACGCGGGGTTGCGCCGCCGGAAGTGGCCACCATGGACATCTATCGCGGGATCATCCCGTTCGTGATCATCCAGATTATCGGCCTGATGATCGTCGCCGCCATCCCGGCCTCAGCCACCTGGCTGCCAAAAGTGATCTTCGGCTAGTCGGCGGCATGGGCAGACAAAAAAGGGGCCGGCGCGCGCACCGACCCCTCTGAGACACCTGCTCGAGCTTAAGGTGCGCTCGCAGGGGCGGCTTCAGCCCTCGCTCGGCTCGGCGAACTCGAAATCGAGCGTGCGCGCGTACATGAACGGTTCTTCCGAGAAGGCCGCATAGGCCACCGAGGTCTTGCGGAACTTCAAGATGCTGTCCATGACCTCGCGCGACAGCGGATCGGCCGAGGCCAGATCATTCATGACCTGGCCGGCAAGACCGCCCAGACCGGCGAGCACTTCGTCGGGGAAGCGCTTGACCTGCACGCCGTGCTCGTTGACCAGCGTGTCGAGCGCGCCGTTGTTCTTGGCGACGAACTCGCTGAGCACGGCCATGTTCACACGCGCATTGGCGTTGGCGACGATGGCCTTGAGTTCGTCATCGAGGCTGTTCCAGGCATCGAGATTAATGAAGTTCTCGAGGCAGGTCGCCGGTTCGTGCCAGCCCGGGAAGTAGTAGAACTGGGCCGACTTGTAGAGACCGAAGGCGAGGTCGTTGTAAGGGCCGACCCATTCGGTGGCATCGATCGCGCCCGATTGCAGCGCCGGCGGGATCTCGCCGCCGGGAAGGTTGACGACATTGCCGCCCGCCGCCTTGACGACCTCGCCGCCCAAACCCGGGATGCGCATCTTCAGGCCGTTATAGTCCTCGAGGCTGTTGATTTCCTTGTTGAACCAGCCGCCGGCCTGCACGCCGGTATTGCCTGAGGGGAAGAACTTGCAGTTCATCTGTTCGTAGGCCGTGTCGGCCAGCTCCTGGCCGCCGCCCCAGATGTACCAGGCATTCTGCTCTTGCGAATTCAGGCCGAACGGCACGCTGGCGAGGAACTGCGTCGCCGGCACCTTGCCCTTCCAGTAGTAGGGCGCGCCATGGCCCATCTCGACCGTGCCGTTGCCAACCGCGTCGATGCTCTCGAACGCCGGCACGATTTCACCGGCACCGAACACCTGAACCTCGAGCCGGCCGCCGGAGGCTTCGGTGATGTACTGGCCGAGCAGCTCGGCACCGGTGCCGAGACCGGGGAAGTTCTTCGGCCAGGTGGTCACCATGCGCCACTGCATGGCACCCTGGGCGATGGCCGGGGTGGGAAAGCTCGAGGCGGCGGCACCGAGGCCGCCAGCAGCGCCGGCAACCGCCGCGCTCTGGACAAAATCGCGTCTCTTCATGATCCAAGGCTCCCAGATCGTTATGGCCCGCTGTTTGCAAACGGTGCCCTTTGCTAGCTACCCTTGCGCCTCGCGGTCAACAGGTCGCCGACATCGGCGCCGGCTCGGCCTCGCGTTCGCTGTCGCCGATTAGCTTCCAGCCTTCGGCCGTCAGGGCCTCGATCGGGCGAAAGCGCGCCTTGTAGGCCATCTTGCGCGACTCCGCGATCCAGTAGCCGAGGTAGAAGTAGGGGAGGTTCAGTTCGCGTGTGCGCTGGATGTGCCAGAGAATGGCATAGGTGCCCAGCGAACGGCCGGTCTGTTCCGGCGCGAAGAACTGATAGACGCCGGACAGGCCGCTGTGCAGCCGGTCGGTCAGGCAGACGGCGACGAGGTCGTCGTTCTGACGAAACTCGACGATATGCGCTCGGGTCGGATTGTGCTCGACCATGGCGCGGTACTCGTTCCAGCCCATCTGGCTCATCTCGCCATCATTGTGACGATGGGCGAGATAGCGGCGAAACAGCTCGTACTGTTCCCCGGTGGCCGTCAGCGGCCGCTCAATCGCCCGGAGATCGACGTTGCGTCGCATGATCTTGCGAAAGCCGCGCGATGGTTGGAACGCCCGCACGCGCACGCGCACCGAGACACACGCGCCACAGCCTGGGCAGACCGGCCGGTAGGCCATGTTCTGCGAGCGGCGGAACCCGGCGCGCGACAGCCGGTCGTGCTGGCTGTCGACGTCCTCAGCATCGAGAAAGGCCACCAGACGCCGTTCGTGGCGTCCCGTCAGATAGGGACACGGCATCAATTCAGTGGAATAATAAAAGCGCATCGAGTGATGCGGCCTCCGCAGTTTTGCCCAAGAGTTTGCCCCAAGAGCATGGCTATCGGCAAGCGACGGCGCAATGCCTGCGCATACTTACAGGCTGTAAAAGATCGGCACCGCCATGGTGAAGGTGATCCAGATCAGAATGATCAGCGGCAGGCCGGCCTGGATGAAGTCGGCAAAGCGATACTGGCCGGGACCCATGACCAGAAGATTGGTCTGGTAGCCGATCGGCGTGGCGAAAGAGCAGTTGGCGGCGAACAGGGTCGCCAGGGCAAAGATGTGCGGGTCGACCTCGGCCGCCTGTGCCAGGTTGATGCCGATCGGTGTGAACAGGACGCCGGTGGCGTTGTTGCTGAGAAAATTGGTCACCAGCGCGACGATCAGGAAATAGACCGACAGCAGCAAGGTCGTCGACTGGTCGTGCAGCAGACCGAGCAGCGAGTTGGCCAGATAGGCGGCGACGCCGGTCGCCTCCATGGCCTGGCCGAGTGCCAGCGCCGCCATGATGATCAACACGATCTGCCGGTCGATGGCGCGCGTCGCCTGGCGCAGATTGATGCAGTCGGTCAGGATCAGTGCGGTCGCACCGAGCACGGCCGACATGTAGATCGGCATCAAACCAAAGGCTGGCGGGATCACCGTGGCGGCAAAGACCAGTGCCGTGATCATCTGGTTTTGCATGCGCGGCAGTTCTTTTGCCGACCATTCCAGCAGCACGACATCGATGTCGTTGCGCAGAGCGCGGATCGACTCCGGCTTGCCGAGCACGAGCAGCACGTCACCGGCTTCGAGGCGGATGGTGTTCATGCGCGCGCGCAACATGCGCGCCCGGCGCTGGATGCCGAGCACGGTGCATTTGCTGCGCTGGGCGAAATTGGTGAACTCGAGCGTCTGGCCGACGATACGCGCGGCCGGTGCCACCATGACTTCGGCCAGGGCCAGGCTCGAGCGGCCCTCGTCGGCCTGGCGTTCGCCGGATTCTTCGGCGGCGGCCAGCCGGGCGTGCAAGAGCTGGCCACGGCTTTTTTGCAACAAAGTGGTCAGGGTTTTGCGTGTGGCGGCGACGATCATGATGTCGCCGTCCTGCAGGGGCGTTTCGAACGGCGGGAAGAAGACCCGGTCGCCGCGCTGGATCAGGCGCACGGTGACGTCTTTGAGGCCGGGATACATGCCGGCCTTCGGCTCGAGCCCGGCCAGGCGCGAGCCGGCGACAACATCGATCTCGGCGATGAACTGGCGGCCCTCGACGATTTCCGTGTTCAGCTCTTCGTCCCCCTGGGCGCGCGGCAGGGCCTTGGTCAGGGCGAGCACATAAGCGAAGCCGACGACGAACAGGATGAGCCCCATCGGCGTCATTTCGAAGAACGACAGATGCCCCTGGCCGAGCTTGGCCAGTTCGCCGGAGATCAACAGGTTGGTCGAGCTGCCGATCAGGGTGAGCATGCCGCCCAGAATGGCAACGTAGGACAGCGGCATGAACAGGCGGCTGGCGCCAATGCGGAAGCGTTCGGCAATGGCGCGGATGATCGGGATGAAAATCACTACGACCGGCGTGTTGTTCAAAAACGCGCTCAGGCCGGAGGTTGAGCCCAGAGCGAGCAGTACCGACCGGCGCCGCTTGCCGCTGGCAATGCGCACCAGAGCGCTGGCCAGCCCGTCCAGCGAGCCGGTGTAGACCATCGCCTGGCCGATGATGAGCAGCGCCAAAATGGCGATCAGTGCCGGATTGGCCAGACCGCGCAGCATGTCCTCGGGTGCCAGCACGAGCACGTCGCCGGGTCCGTACAGGGGAAAAAAGTGAAACACCAGCATGAGCACGCCGATGATGCACAGCGAGACGTATTCGCTCGGAAGCTCGTCGCGCATGTAGCCGGCGAGGCCGCCTATGGCGACCGCCAGGACCAGCCAGCCGTGCATCGTCAGCTCAGGATCGGCGATCATGCATTACCCTCGGTTGTCGCACGCCGGCGGGAGCGCTAGACGACGCGCCGCACGAAGGCAAGGCAATACGCGTGAAGGCATCCTCAAGGCCGTCTTATTCCTTGTTCGTCGGCACGCCCCGTGGTTTGTCTCGCAAGCGCGAAGAAACCGTGGGGGAGCCAGGCCATGCGCCAATGCGGAATCGAGCTCGAGATCGATGGGCAAAAGGCTGTCATGCACTACACCGATTGGGGCGATGAGCATGCCAGCGATGTCCTGTTCTGTGTACATGGCCTGACCCGAAACGGGCGAGATTTCGACATATTGGCACAAAGTCTCTGCACCGAGCGCCGGGTGATCTGCCCCGACATCCTCGGCCGCGGCCAAAGCGACTGGCTGGACGATAAGAGCCGCTACCAGCCGGAAGAGTATGTCGCGCATTGCACACAGCTCATCGACAGGCTGGGTATCGCCAAGCTGGACTGGCTGGGCACCTCGATGGGCGGCATCATCGGCATGTATCTGGCGGCGCGCGACGATCACCCGATCCGCCATCTGGTTCTGAACGACATCGGTCCGTTCATCCCGCACCAAGCCCTCGAATACATCGCCGACTATGTCGGCCAGATGCCGCGCTTTGACGATCTGGCCGGCCTTGAAGCCTACCTGCGCAAGATCCACGCCGGCTTCGGCGATCTCAGCGATGCGCAATGGCGCGCCATGGCCGAACACGCCGCACGGCGTCAGCCGGATGGGTCGCTGACGCTGGCCTATGACCCGGGCATCGCCGAGCCGTTCAAGGACGCTTATGGCGAGGACCAGGAATTCTGGGACGTCTACGAGCGCATCACCTGTCCGACGCTATTGCTGCGCGGTGGCGACTCGCCCCTGCTCCATGCCGAGACAGCCCAGGCGATGACCGAGCGCGGGCCGAAGGCCGAACTCGAGACCTTTGCCGGTGTCGGCCACGCGCCGGCCTTGATGGAGGAGGCGCAGATTGCCGTAGTGCGCCGTTTTCTCGCGCGCTAGCGGGCGGCGCCGAGCTTTTCGGCAATCTCGAGCGCGGCATAGGTGAGGATCGCATCGGCACCGGCGCGCTTGAAGGCCATCAGGCTTTCCATCAGCGCCTTGTCGCGGTCGATCCAGCCTTCGGCGGCCGCCGCGGCAATCATGCTGTACTCGCCGCTGACCTGGTAGACCAGGGTCGGCACAGCGAAGGCGTCCTTCACCCGCTGGACGATGTCGAGATAGGGCATGCCCGGCTTGACCATGACCATGTCGGCACCTTCGGCGATGTCCATGCAGACCTCGCGCAGGGCCTCGTCGCTGTTGGCCGGATCCATCTGGTAGGTGCGCTTGTCGCCCTTGAGCGCGCCGCCGGAGCCGACGGCATCGCGGAACGGGCCGTAGAAGGCGCTGGCATATTTCGCGGCATAGGCGAGGATCACGGTATCGCAGTAGCCGGCCTCTTCCAGCGCCTTGCGGATGGCGCCGACGCGGCCGTCCATCATGTCCGACGGCGCGATGATGTCGCAGCCGGCCTCGGCCTGGACCATGGCCTGGCGCGTGAGCATGGCCAGGCTTGCGTCATTGACGATGCAGCCATCGCGCAGGATCCCGTCATGGCCGTGATCGGTGTAGGGATCGAGTGCGACATCACAGATCAGGCCGATCTCGGGCACGGCAGCCTTCAGAGCGCGGATCGCCCGGCAGATCAGATTGTCCGGGTTGGCCGCCTCTTCGCCCTCGGTGGTCTTGAGTTCGGGCGGCGTCACCGGGAACAACGCCAGGGCCGGGATACCGGCGCGCGCGCAACGTTCGGCGTAGCCGATCAGGCGATCGATGCTCATGCGCGTAACGCCGGGCATGCTCGCGACCGCTTCGCTGCGATCCGCGCCATCCAGAATGAACGCCGGCTGGATCAGGTCACTGGCATCGAGCCGGTGCTCGGCGATCATGCGCCGACACCAGGCCTGCGCGCGATTGCGGCGCGGCCGACACGCCGGGAAAGTCTGGGTCGGTTTCGGCAGATTTGACAAAGCCCGCGCACCCCGTACGTCATGAGGCTGGAAAGTGTTAGCCACCCGCTTTTGCGCTAGACCGTTTTGACCCGTTCTGACAAGCGCGCAAAGCATCGGCGCGACCAGCCGCCGCCACGGGCATGCCGCATGGCTTGCACGGGCGTTGACCGGTCGGGTGCTGCTCACTACCAGTGCTGCAAGGGAGTTCTGCAAGCCCGAAGCCGAGGGAGGCAAGGTGGTGGATTTCGCGCTCAGCGAAGAGCAGCGCGCGTTTCAGGAAATGGCCAGGCAATATGCCGAGGATGTCCTCGCCAAGGGCGCTGCGCACTGGGACGAGGCCGGTATCTTTCCGGTCGATGCGCTGCGCCAGGCGGCCGCGCTCGGCCTGGCGACGATCTATGTCGATCCGGCCTATGACGGCAGCGGCCTGACCCGGCTGGATGCCGCCCTGATCTTCGAAGAACTGGCGCGCGCCGATCCGTCGACCGCGGCCTATATTTCCATCCACAACATGGTTGCCTGGATGATCGATCGCTTCGGCGACGAAGCGCTCAAGACGCACTGGCTGCCCAAGCTGGCGATCATGGAGCTGTTCGCCAGCTATTGCCTGACCGAGCCGGGCTCGGGTTCGGACGCGAGTTCACTGCGCACCACCGCCAAGCGCGACGGCGACGTCTATGTCCTGAACGGGCAAAAGGCGTTCATCTCCGGCGGCTCGGCCAGCGGGCTTTACGCGGTCATGGCGCGCACCGGCGAGACCGGGCCGGGCGGCGTCTCGTGCATTCTGGTCGAAGGCTGCACGCCCGGCCTCAGCTTCGGCAAAAAAGAAGCCAAGATGGGCTGGAATTCCCAGCCGACCACGGCCGTCATGTTCGAGGATTGCCGGGTGCCGGCGAGCAACCGGCTGGGCAGCGAGGGCGAAGGCTTCAAGATCGCCATGCGCGCGTTGGATGGCGGCCGGATCAATATCGCCGCCTGTTCGCTCGGCGCCGCGGCGCATTGCCTGGATCAGGCCAAGGCCTACGCCAAGGAACGCAAGCAGTTCGGCCAGGCGATCGCCGAGTTTCAGGCCATCCAGTTCAAGCTGGCGGACATGGCGACCGAACTCGAGGCGGCACGCCTCATGACCCATCGCGCCGCCGCCCTGCTCGATGCCGGTGATCCGGGCGCAACCCAGGCATGCGCCATGGCCAAGCGCTTTGCCACCGATGCCGGCTTCGGCATCTGCAATGACGCCCTGCAGGTGCATGGCGGCTATGGCTACATCAAGGAGTATGGCATCGAACGCTATGTCCGTGATTGCCGCGTGCATCAGATCCTCGAAGGCACCAACGAAATCATGCGCCTGATCATCGCCAGGCGTCTGCTGGCCGAATGATGCGCGCGACAAGGGACGCTTCATGAGCACGCACAACGACCTTCGCCTCGAACAGATCGGCCGTTTCGGGGTGATTACCTTGAACCGCCCGAACGCGCTGAACTCGCTCACCCATGACATGGTCAGGGCCATCGCCGCGGCCCTGGCAGACTGGCGTTTGAATGGCGAGATCCATGCCGTTCTGATCCGGGGCGCCGGCGATCGCGCGTTTTGTGCCGGCGGCGATGTCCGTGATATCGCGCGCAAGGTGACCGAGGGGCGTCTGGACGAGGCGCGCGCCTTCTTCGCCGACGAGTATCGCCAGAACTGGCGGGTCAAGCGCTTTCCCAAGCCCTATGTCGCCTTGATGAACGGCGTCGTCATGGGCGGCGGCGTCGGCGATTCCATCCACGGCGACCTGCGTGTGGTCAGCGAGAAGACCGTGTTCGCCATGCCCGAGACCGGCATCGGCCTGTTTCCGGATGTTGGCGGCACGTACGCGCTGCCGCGGCTGCCGGGCGAACTCGGCATGTATCTCGGCTTGACGGGCGCTCGGCTGGGCGCCGCCGACTGCCTCTACGCCGGCATCGGCACGCACTTCGTGCCGAGCGCGCGCATGGACGAGCTGGCCGAGGCGCTGCTCAGCTTGGACGATGCCCGCGAGGCGCAGTTCATCACGCGCGCGATCGCGCGCTTTGCGGCCGATCCGGGCGAGGCGCCGATCGCTGCCTGTCAGGAGACCATCGATCGCCTGTTCGCCGGCACGGATCTGAACACAATCCGCACGCGGCTGCGCGTGACACCCGGGTTCGCCCAGGAGCAGGCGGCCGTCCTTGAGGAAAAGGCGCCGTTCAGCGTGGCCCTGACCTTTGCCGCCCTGCGTTTCGGCGCGACCTTGGAATTCGAGGACTGCCAGAAGCTGGAATACCGCATGGTCAGCCGGATCATCGCCAGGCCGGATTTTGCCGAAGGCATCCGCGCGCTGCTGATCGACAAGGACAAACAGCCGAAATGGCAGCCCGCCACGATCGATCTGGTCGATGCCGGCGAGGTCGCCGCCATGAGCCGTGAGCTCGACGATGGCGATCTCAGGCTGGATTGGCACTGAGGCGAAGACAAGACCAACGGGGAGCCGGATCATGAGCACGATCGCCTTCATCGGCCTGGGCAACATGGGTGGTCCCATGGCGGCCAATCTGGTCAAGGCCGGCCACAGCGTGCGCGGCTTCGACCTCGACGCATCGGCGCGCGTACGCCTGGGCGGGGTTGGCGGCTTCGCTGCCGATGATCTGGCATCTGCGCTCGAGGGCGCGCAGGTGGCGATCACCATGCTGCCGGAGGGGCGGCATGTCCGTGCGGTCTATGAGGGCGCGCACGGCCTGCTTGCCAACGCGCCCGCGAAGACGCTGCTCATCGACTGCTCGACGATCGATGTCGACACCGCGCGGGCGGTGAACACGCGCGCGGCCGAGGCGGGCTTTGCCCAGCTCGATGCGCCGGTGTCCGGTGGCGTCGGCGGCGCCGAAGCCGGCACGCTGACCTTCATGGTCGGTGGCGATGCCGAGGCGTTCGCCTGCGCCGAGCCGATCCTGCAGGCCATGGGCAAGGCGGTCATCCACGCCGGCGACAGCGGCGCCGGTCAGGCCGCCAAGATCTGCAATAACATGCTCCTGGGCATTTCCATGATCGGCACCTGCGAGGCGTTCGTGCTCGCTGACAGGCTGGGCCTGGATCGGCAAAAGCTGTTCGATATCAGTTCGAAAGCATCCGGCCAGTGCTGGTCGCTGACGACCTACTGCCCGGTGCCGGGGCCGGTGCCGACCTCCCCGGCCAACCGCGACTACGCCGCCGGCTTTGCCGCCGACATGATGGCCAAGGATCTCAAGCTGGCGCAGGACGCAGCCAGATCGAGCGGTGCCTGTACGCCGCTCGGTGCTCACGCGTCGCAGTTGTATCACATTTTTCAAAATCTAGGCATGGGCGATTATGATTTTTCCGCGATCATTAACCTATTGCGCGCAAAAGCCTAGACAAAGTGCTCCAACTTGGTGATGTTTGGCGCTGGCTGCAGCGTCAGCGCAGTTCGTTCATGGCCATCAGAGGCGGTTTCGTTGAAGCAGGAATATCTCGACACGATTCGACTTGTCGAACGTCTGCACCGGCGTTTTCTCGACGTCATCAAAAACGAATTGGACCGGCTCGGCGTTGAAGACATCAACAATGTCCAGAGCCTGATTCTTTCCAATATCGGCGAGGACCAGCTCTCGGTCGGTGAATTGACCAATCGCGGCTACTATCTGGGCTCGAATGTCTCGTACAACGTCAAGCGCCTGGTTGAAAACGGCTACCTGCAGCAGGAGCGTTCGCCGCACGATCGCCGCCAGACCCGCCTGCGCGTATCTGATAAGGGTCTCGATCTGGTGCAAAAGATCGCCGCGCTGTACGAGCGCGATGCCGACAAGCTCGCCGGCAATGTCGTCGATACAGCGGATCTGGAGAGCACCAATCGCGTTTTGAGTGCGCTCGAGCGCTATTGGAGCGATCTGCTCAGCTATCCGATGCGTTGACTGCTGCCGCCGGCGCCCTTGACCCGGCGCGCCGACTTGACAGGAGACGTCAACAAGCGATCAGGACGAGCCGACAACCTTGCTTGGCGCGTCCTCAGCGCTCGCTTCGGTTTCGAGGCGGGTGATTTCCAGCTGCAGCAGTTCGATTTGTCGCTTCAAGTCACTGACGCGCTGTTCGCTGGTCAATTCAGCCGACAACTCGCCGTCCTCACCTTCGATGGCCTCGCCGCTCTCGACCGGGAAAGGTGAGAAGATGCGCGCGGCTTTCTGGAACATGGCCATATTGATCCGGGCCATTTCCTCGAACTGCGCCATCGGGAAGACACGGCCGAAGGTGCCCTCGATATACTGGCGAATCGTGTCCTGATTGCGCGCGAAATTCTCCATGCTCAGCTCGAGATAGCGTGGCAGGAAGGCACGCAGGGAATCATCGTAGTAACCGATCAGCGAGCGCAAGAAACTGATTGGCAGAAGATTGCGGCCCTTGCCATCCTCTTCCAGTATAATCTGGGTGAGGACCGAGCGGGTGATGTCTTCACTGGTCTTGGCGTCGTAGACGACGAACTCTTCACCCTGGCGGACCATACGGCAGAGCTCGTCCAGGGTGACGTAACTACTGGTTGCCGTATTGTACAATCGCCGGTTGGCGTACTTTTTCACCACCGCGATGTCGCTGCGCTTACCACCCGCACGTTCGCTTGCCATAACACTCCACACCACGTCTCGAGGCTTATTGCCCAATTACAGACAAGCTATAGCGAAATAAGTGAGGGCAGCCAGCCTTTTTCCGCAACAGCGCTGGCGTATCCGTGCGCCACAGCCAAAGGCCCGTGCGCCTCAGAGCTCCTCGTCATCCTCCAGACCGCTGCCCATGCCCTCATGCGCCGCACGCGCCTCGGCGTCCTCGGCGGCGAGCTGCTCGGCCTGCAGGGCGAGCACATCCACGCCGGTGGCCTGGATCTCGGCCTCTTCCTGCGAACGGGCGATGTTGACGGTGACCGTGACATCGACCTCGGGATGCAGCGCGATCCGTACCTCATGCAGGCCGAGCGCCTTCAGCGGCGCATCGATGCGCACCTGCTTGCGATCGATGGTCACGTCCTGCGCGGCAAAGGCATCGACGATATCGCGCGCCGTCACCGAGCCGTACAGATTGCCGCCTTCGCTGGCCTGACGGATGATCACCGCCGAGCGGCCGTCGAGTTCCTGGGCGACCTCCTGGGCGACCTCGCGACGCTTGAGGTTGATCGCCTCAAGCTCGACGCGGCGGTGCTCGAAGGCCTCGAGATTGTGCTTGGTGGCACGCTGCGCCTTGCCTTGCGGAATGAGGAAGTTGCGGGCGAAGCCGTCACGCACGCTGACGATGGCGCCCATCTGGCCGAGATTCTCGACGCGTTCGAGGAGGATGATCTTCATGGTGGGTGATGTCCTTGGTTTGTCAGGCGTAGCGCCGGCGAAGCTGGAACACGCTCTCGACCAGGCCGATGAGGACGAACAGCGCTGCCAGCGGCCAGGCGAACAGGAATAGAAAAGCGTACAGCACGCTCAAGATCAGCGGCCGGCGCGGGTGGTTGCGCACGGCGAAGTGCACCACGGCCAGGCCGAGCAGCAGATAGGCGGTGGCGAACAGCGTCATCAACGCATAGCCGAGGATGGCGGCATCACCGCTGAGCAGGCTCAAGACCGCGGCGGCACCGAGGCCGAGACCCAGCCAGGTCGGCAGAACCAGCGTGGCGAACGCCGGCCCGGGTCGTTGCGCCTGGCCGGTGCGCACCGCCAGCGCCTCGGCCAGGATGGCGTTGAGCACGATCATGATCAGCCAGGAAGCCGGCGTCATGATCATGGCGAGCCGCACCAGATCGGCGATGTCAACGCCGCCCATGTCCGGCTGGGCCAGCGCCCCTTCATCGACGGCCGCGCGAACCGCATCGGTGACGCCGATGAAGCCGTCGGGCAGCGCCGCGTAAGCCAAGAGGGTCAGCCCGGCACCCCAGACGCACAGCCATGCCAGAACAAAACCGATCGGGTACCCCTCGCGCTCGCCCAGGTCAACGGCGCGCCAAAGCAGGCTCTGGCGAACGAGCAAGAGGCTCGGCCCGACGATGAGCAGCGCATAGACCAGCCAGATCGTGCCGCCGCCGAGCAGCAGGCTCAGCACCAGGGCGACGCCGCCGGCGCCGTACGACGCCGAGGTGCCGAGCATCAGGCCGACCAGCTGCAGGGGTAGCGGTGCCGCATAGGCGACCACCCAGGCGACGCCGGGCCCGCCCAGCAGCGTGGCGAACATCACCGCGCTGGCCAAGCCGGCCAGGCCGATCAGGAGTGCGTTGCGTGTCATCACCTGGGCGCAGGCATGCTGCTGCCGGCTTAGCCGTTGATGAACGGCAGCAGGGCGAGCTGGCGCGCGCGCTTGATCGCCTTGGCCAGCGCCCGCTGCTCTTTGGCGGTCACGGCCGTGATGCGGCGCGGCACGATCTTGCCGCGCTCGGACACGAAGCGCTGCAAAAGCTTGGTGTCGCGATAGTCGATCTTCGGCGAGTCCGGGCTGGCGAACGGGCTGCTCTTGCGCCGACGGAAGAATGGCCGGCGAATGGTGATCTGCGGCGGCTCGTTGCTCGAGCGGCGATCGTCACGTGAGCGCTCGCGGTCGCCACCATAGCGCGATCCGCCGTCACCGTCTGAGCGGGCATAGCGCGAACCTTCACCGTCCGGACGGGAACTGGGCGTGTCCGACATGTGTTATTCTCCCTTCGCCGACTCGGCGGCAAGATCACGATTGCGCTCCTCGCGCTGGCCACGCTCCTCGCGCTGGCCACGCTCCTCGCGCTGGCCACGCTCCTCGCGCTGGCCACGTTCCTCACGGGGGCCACGATCTTCGCGCGGACCACGATCTTCGCGCGGGCCACGGCGATCATCGCGATCGCGACCGCCCTTGTTCTGCATCACCGGCGAGGGCGTCTCGTTATCCAGCGCATCGACCTTGATGGTCAGGTTGCGCAGGATGTCGTCATTGAGGCCTTGCAGGCGCTCGACCTCGGCGATCGCCGCCGGCGGCGCATCGACATTGAGATGCAGGTAGTGGCCCTTGCGGTTCTTGCGGATGCGGTAGGCGAGGTTGCGCAGGCCCCAGTACTCGACGCGGGTCACCTGTCCGCCGAGCGAGGTCACGGTCTCGGTGTATTCGTCAGCGAGCCCTTGGGCCTGCTGGGCCGTCAGATCCTGACGGGCGATGAAGGTATGCTCATACAAAGGCATGAGAGTCTGGCCTGTCCTTGGCTGTATTGGGGACGTGGGTGCTGAGGCGTTACAACGGCAAGCGGCGACGCCCGCCGTCGGTCCTCTGCTCTCGATGCTGAATTCAGCGCCCAAGCGCCAAACGAAGCAAGTGCGGCCTTATAGGCTGCGTGCGTTTTCACGCAAGCTCCGCTTGACAGAGAAGGTGCAGAAGTTAAGAGCACTCAGCCAATCAAACGCCGCCCCATCTGTTTCGCAAGCCAAGGGCCGTCATGCGCGCTTTCGTCTTCCCCGGCCAGGGATCCCAGGCCGTCGGTATGGGCAAGGATCTCGCCGCCGAATCCGCCGCCGCCCGCCAGGTCATCGAAGAGGTCAACGATGCGCTCGGCGAGGATCTCGGCAAGCTCATGGCCGAAGGCCCGGCCGACCAGCTCACCCTGACCGCCAATGCCCAGCCGGCCCTGATGACCGTGTCGATCGCTGCGATGCGCATGCTCGAGCGCGAGGGCGCTGTCCATCTGGCCGATCTGGCCTCGCATGTCGCCGGCCATTCCCTCGGTGAGTACAGCGCCCTGGTCGCCGTCGGCACCCTGGAACTGGCCGATGCCGCCAGGCTGTTGCGTCTGCGCGGTGAGGCCATGCAGCGTGCCGTGCCGGTCGGCGAGGGTGCCATGGCCGCCATTTTGGGCCTCGAGCTGGAGCAGGTCGAAGCGCTGGTTGCCGAGGTGCCCGAGGGTCAGGTCTGCGCCATTGCCAATGACAACGCGCCCGGTCAGGTCGTCGTCAGCGGCCACGAGGCGGCGGTCGAAGCCCTGGTCGACGCCGCGCGCGGCCAGGGCGCCCGACGCTCGATGATGCTGCAGGTGAGCGCGCCGTTCCACTGCGCCTTGATGCAGCCGGCGGCGGAAACCATGGCCGAAGCCCTGGCCGAGACGGCCTTTGCCGAACCGGCCGTGCCGCTGATCGCCAATGTCAACGCCGCGCCGACCAGCGATCCGGGCACCATCCGCAAGCAGCTGGTGGACCAGGTCACCTCGCGGGTGCGTTGGCGTGAAACCATGCTGTCCTTGCCTCCGCTGGGCGTCAGCGCCCTGGTCGAGGCCGGCAGCGGCAAGGTCTTGAGCGGTCTGGCCAAGCGCACGATCAAGGATGTGCCGGCGCAATCGCTGCAAGGACCGGACGACATTCGCAGCTTCCTCGAAGCGCTTTGATCGAACCGCGCCGCACCAGAGCGCAGCAGGGAAAGCTCATGTTTGATTTGACCGGAAAGACCGCCCTCGTCACCGGTGCCACCGGCGGCATCGGCGGCGCCATTGCGAAGGCGCTGCACGCTGCAGGCGCACAGGTGGTCATCACCGGCCGCCGCCAGGACGCGCTCGAGGCGCTGGCCGCCGAGCTCGGCGCTCGCGTTGCCGCCAAAGCCTGCGATCTGGGCGGCTCCACCGCCGGCGAAGCGCTGATCAAGGAGATCGAGGCCGATGGCGGTCTGCACATTCTCGTGAATAATGCCGGCATCACTCGTGACAATCTCGCCATGCGCATGAAAGACGCCGAGTGGGACGATGTGATCGAGGTCAATCTTTCCGCCGTGTTCCGCCTGTCGCGCGCCTGTCTGCGCGGCATGATGAAACGTCGATTCGGCCGCATGATCAACATTACCAGCGTGGTCGGCGTCACCGGCAATCCGGGTCAGGCGAACTACGCCGCCGCCAAGGCCGGCATGATCGGCATGTCCAAGGCGCTGGCCCAGGAAATCGCCGCGCGTGGCATCACGGTGAACTGCATTGCCCCCGGCTTCATCGAAACACCGATGACCGATGCCCTGAATGCCCAGCAGCGCGAGGCGATCTTGACGCGCGTGCCGACCGGCCGGCTGGGAACGAGCGAGGAGATCGCCGCCGCGGCCGTCTATCTGGCCAGTGACGAGGCGGCCTATGTCACCGGCCAGACGCTGCACATCAATGGCGGCATGGCCATGATTTGAGGATTTTTCGCGCCGTTGCGGTGCTGGTCAGGACTTGGCCATGTGTGCTAGCTAGCTTGGCCCAGCGCTGGACTAGCGGAAAAAGCCAAGCGAACGCGCGCGGAATTCGTTTTTCACACCACCCCGATCGTCCGGCTAAGACGACAAGAGAATTAGGATACGCATCATGAGCACCATCGAGGAACGCGTTTCGAAGATCGTTGTTGAGCATCTCGGCGTTGATGAGGAAAAGGTCGTGCCCGGCGCCAGCTTCATCGACGATCTCGGTGCCGATTCGCTCGATACCGTCGAGCTGGTCATGGCGTTCGAGGAAGAGTTCGGCTGCGAAATCCCGGACGATGCCGCCGAGAAGATCACCACCGTCCAGGACGCCATCAACTTCATCAAAGACAACGCCAAGGGCTGACCACGCTCGGTCGTCATTTGCCAGGGAGGTCGTCGATGCGACGCGTCGTGGTCACAGGCATGGGCATTGTGTCGCCGCTCGGCTGCGGTGTCGAACATGTCTGGCAGCGCCTGCTTAAGGGCGAGTCCGGCATCGGCCGGATCGAACGCTTTGCCACCGATGATCTGCCGGCGAAAATTGCCGGCTGCGTGCCCGAAGGTGACGGCGCCGGCGACTGGCGGATCGAGGATTTCATGAGCGCCAAGGACGCGCGCAAGAATGATCCGTTCATTCTCTATGGCATCGCCGCTGCCGACGAAGCGCTTAAAGATGCTGGCTGGGCGCCCGCGTCCGATGAGGACAAGGAGCGCACCGGTGTCATGATCGGCTCCGGCATTGGTGGCATCGGCACGATCGCCGATGCCGCCGTGACCCTGGACAAGAGCGGTCCGCGCCGGGTCAGCCCGTTCTTCATTCCTTCCGCCCTGATCAATCTGGTCAGCGGCCAGGTGTCGATCCGCCACGGCTTCAAGGGCCCGAACCACAGCGTGGTCACGGCCTGTTCGACCGGCGCGCATGCCATCGGCGATGCCTCCCGGCTGATCCGGCTGGGTGATGCTGATGTCATGGTCGCCGGCGGTGCCGAGGCGGCCATCTGCCGACTGGGCGTGGCCGGTTTTGCCGCGGCGCGCGCTCTGTCGACGCGCTATAACGACGAGCCGGCACGGGCCTCGCGTCCCTGGGACAAGGGCCGTGACGGCTTCGTCATGGGCGAGGGTGCGGGCATCGTCATTCTCGAAGAGCGCGAGCATGCGCTTGCCCGCGGCGCCAGGATCTACGGTGAGATCCTCGGCTACGGCCTGTCGGGCGATGCCTATCACATCACCGCACGGGCGCCGAACGGCGACGGCGGCTACCGCTCGATGCGGGCGGCCCTGAAGAGCGCCAATCTGACCCCGGCCGACATCGACTATATCAATGCCCACGGCACGTCGACGCCGCTTGGCGACGAGATCGAACTGGGTGCGGTCAAACGTCTGTTCGGCGATGCCTCGAACCGGCTGTCGATGTCCTCGACCAAGTCGGCCGTCGGCCATCTGCTTGGCGCCGCCGGTGCCGTCGAGGCGATCTTTTCGCTGTTGGCGGTATCGAACGACATCGTGCCGCCGACGCTCAACCTGGAAGACCCCTCGGAAGGCTGCGATCTCGACCTCGTGCCGTTCGAGGCCAAACGGCGCGAAGTGCGTGTGGCGCTATCCAACAGCTTTGGGTTTGGTGGCACCAATGCCAGCCTGATCGTTGGCAAGTACCAGGCGGCCTGAGCTGCCGCTAGGCCTCGTTTGAAGGACGCGCATGCGTCGGGTCATCCAGTTCCTTTTGCTGCTCATCATCGCCGGCGGCCTGTTCGGCGGCATCGCCGCCGTGGTCGCCTGGCAGCAGTTGCAGACCTACATGGCTATGCCAGGGCCACTGCAGGAAGCGCGCAACGTGGTCGTGCCCAGCGGCAGCGGCATGGCGGCGATAACCGACCTCCTCGAGAGCGAAGGCGTCATCGAAAAGCCCTTGTGGTTTCGCATCGGCGCCCGGCTGAACGAGCAGGATCGCTCGCTCAAGGCCGGTGAATACGCGCTCGAGCCGGGCATGAGCCCGAACGCTGTGCTCGCCCTGCTCGAATCCGGCAAGGTCGTGCAGCGCAAGGTCACCGTCGTCGAAGGCACCACAGTGCATGAGATCTTGGAGATCCTGCGTGCCACCGAAGGCCTGAGCGGCGAGCTGCCGGACGCGATGCCGGACGAGGGCTCGCTGTTGCCGGACACCTATTTCTTCCAGAAAGGCACCACGCGCACGCAGATGCTCGAGCGCATGCAGTTGGCCATGATCCAGACCATGGACGAGCTCTGGCCGGCGCGCGCCGAGGATCTGCCGATCGCAACGCGTGAGGAAGCGCTGATCCTTGCCTCGATCGTCGAGAAGGAGACCGGCGTGGCCGAGGAACGGCCGCAGGTTGCCAGCGTGTTCGTCAACCGCCTGCGCCGTGGCATGCGCCTGCAGTCCGACCCGACCGTGATCTACGGCCTGACCGAGGGCAAGGGGCCGCTCGGCCGTCAGCTCCTGCGCAGCGACTGGGAGCACGAGAGCCCGTACAACACCTATGTCATCGCCGGCCTGCCGCCGGGGCCGATCGCCAATCCCGGCCACGCCGCGATCGAGGCCGTCCTGCAACCGGACGAGACGCCGTATCTCTATTTCGTTGCCGATGGCAGCGGCGGCCATGCTTTCGCCCGCACTCTCGATGAGCACAATCGCAACGTCGCCCATTGGCGGCGCGTGCGCGATCAGCAGGCGAGCGACTAGCGCCGGCCGGCGAGCAGCCGATCGGCCAGGCCGGGCGGCATGGCGGCCAGGAACCAGACGACGGCATAGAGCCGGCGGGGAAAGGCGATGCGCGCCCGGTCACGGGCCAAGCCATGGGCAATGCGTGTAGCGGCGGCGGCATCGTCCAGCATGAACGGCATCGGAAAGCGATTGCGCGCCGTCAG
>JBHJHH010000042.1:0-48889 GCA_050331015.1 Geminicoccaceae bacterium | reverse complement strand
GCGGCTCAATGACGACGGCGTGCTCGAATACAGATTCCTTACAATTTGCGGGGTCTGCTCGCACGGCGCGTGGGGCGCCGGGTTTCTCAAGGGCTGGTCGGAGAACGGCACGCGACCCGAGTTTCGCATCGTGACCGGCATGTCAGCCGGCGCGATGCTGGCACCGGCGGCCTTTCTCGGCGCTGAATATGACTATGTGCTCGAAGATATTTTCACCGCGCGAGAAAATAAAGACTTCTATAACCTAACTACATGGTCCGTTATTCGTGGCCTTTTTGGTCGAGGCCATTTCGCCGATTTTTCACCTGGCCGCGAGCTGCTCGCCGAAGTCTTGAGCGTCTCGCTGATCGACCGGGTTGCTGAAGAATACACCAAAGGCCGCCGGCTCTACATTGCCACGGCCAATTTCGACGACAATAGTTGGACGGTGTGGGATATGGGCGCGATCGCGGCCTCGGGCCGGCCCGATCGCATTGAGCGCTTTCGCGAGGTCATCGCCGCCGCCGTGGCCGTGCCGGGCGCGTTCCCGCCGGTCTATTTTCCGGTCACGGTCGATGGCGAAACCTACGGCCAGATGCATCTCGATGCCGGCACGCATTTCGTCTTCGTCGAAGACTATATGGCCGGCGTTGACGTCGAATTGTTTGCAGCGGGTTACGGTCATGAGGACATCGTGCCCGTCGCCTACGTCATCATGAATACGCAATCGGAGCTGCAGTTCGCTGCGCCGCCCTCCGGTCAGCCGCTGGAACTCATCACACGCGCCTATCAACGCATTGGTCGCTATGCGTCTTACGGCGCGCTCGATAAGCTATATGCAGCTGCGCTCGAGGACGACGTGCCGATGCAGATCGCAGCAATTCCGAACAATCTGGACATCGACATCGATGTCTTTGAATTCGCCCAGCCGGGCATGTCGACCTTGTTCGCTGAGGGCTATCAAGCGGCCGTGAACGGCTATGACTGGTATGCGCGGCCGAGCGATATCCCGGACTATCGCGAGGATGTCATCTTCGAGGATGTTTCGTTGCCGTGAGTGCGCCGCTGTGTCGGTAAGCGCACCGAAGGCGGCGCCGTTGAGCCTGCTGCGCGCGGTGGCGACAGTCGGTGGCTTCACCATGATGTCGCGTGTGCTCGGGTTCGTGCGCGATGTCATCGTCGCCGCGGTGCTCGGCGCCGGGCCGCTGGCGGACGCATTCTTTGTCGCCTTCAAGCTGCCGAACTTCCTGCGCCGGCTGTTTGCCGAAGGCGCTTTCAACGCCGGTTTTGTGCCGTTGTTCGCGCGCACGCTGGAAGGCGAGGGGCGGGAAGAGGCCAAGCGCTTTGCTGAGGAAGCGCAAGCGGTTCAACTCACGGTGCTGCTCATCGTCGTCCTGGCAGCTTGGCTGTTCATGCCGGCCGTGATCCGCGTGCTCGCCCCAGGCTTCGACCCCGATAGCGTGCAATATGGTGCAGTGGTCGAGATGACCCGAATCACCATGCCCTACATTCTGTTCATTTCCCTGGTAGCGCTGCAATCGGGTGTCTTGAATTCGCTCGGCCGTTTCGCCCCGCCGGCGGCCTCGCCGATCGTCTTGAACATCACCCTGATCGCCGCGGCGACGGTGTTTTTGCCGTTGTTCGAGAACGCTGCCTATGCCCTGGCGTGGGGCGTGTTCGCTGCCGGTGTGCTGCAATGGATCTGGCTGGCCTATTCCTGTCATCGCGCCGGCCTGTCGATCGGCCTGCGCTGGCCGCGCATCACCGATCGCGTCAAACGGCTGTTTGCCTTGATCCTGCCGGGCGTGGTCGGCGCCGGCGCGGCGCAGTTCAACCTGATCATGAACGATGTCGTGTTCGCCTCGTTCTTGCCGGCCGGCTCGATTTCCTGGCTGTATTACGCCGATCGCTTGAACCAGCTGCCGCTGGGCGTCATTGGTGTCGCCGTCGGCACGGCGCTGCTGCCGCTTTTTTCCCGGCAACTGAAAGCCGGCGATGCCCAAGGGGCTGCGCATAGCCTCAATCGGGGCATCGAGACCGCGCTTTTGCTGACCTTGCCGGCGGCCGTGGCACTGATCGTGCTAGCGACGCCGATCATCGGCACGCTGTTTGAGCGCGGCGCGTTCGGCCCGGAAGACACCCATCAATCCGCGCGCGCATTGCACATGTTCGCCCTCGGCCTGCCCGCGTTCGTGCTCATCAAGGTGCTGGCACCGGGCTTTTTCGCCCGCGAGGACACGGTGACGCCGGTGCGCATCGCGATTGCCTGCATGCTCGCCAATGTCGTCATCGCCTTCATCCTGATCTGGCCGCTCAAGCATGTCGGCCTGGCGCTGGCGACATCGATCTCGAACTGGGTGAATGCCCTTCTGTTGGGGATTTTTCTCTACAGGCGGGGATTTTTGTCACCAGATGCGCGTTTACACCGCTTCCTGCCGCGTTTGCTCGCCGCCTGCGCCATCATGGGCATCGCGCTCGTGCCGCTGCCGGGGTTGAGCGCCCAGTTGCCCGACATCATCAGTCTGGCGATCACCATCGCGCTCGGCGGTGCGGTGTTCTTCGTCAGCGCGCACCTGTTGGGTGTCGTCAGCCTGGCGGATCTCAGACGCCGGCTGCGCCGCAGCGCGTCTTAGGCAACAGGGCTTGACGCGCGCGCATCGCTGCTTCTACTGCGCAGGCTTTTTCGACTTCTTCAGCAAGGCGTGCAGCGACCATGCAAGGGCGGATCTTTTCCGGCGTGCAGCCGACCGGTAATTTGCACCTGGGCAACTATCTCGGTGCCATTCGCAACTGGGTCGATCTGCAACAAGACTTCGAGTGCATCTATTGCATCGTCGATATGCACGCGATCACCCTGCCACAGGACCCGGCCGGCCTGCGCCAAGCCACGCGTGAGGTCGCAGCCGCCTATATCGCCTCGGGCATCGATCCGGAACGCTGCACGATCTTCGTGCAGTCCAACGTCTCCGGCCATGCCGAGCTCGCCTGGATCTTCAACTGCATCACGCCGCTGGGCTGGTTGAACCGCATGACGCAGTTCAAGGACAAGGCCGGCAAGAAGCGCGATCTGGCGGCTGCCGGCCTGTTCGTCTACCCGGTGCTCATGGCCGCTGACATCCTGCTCTACAAGGGCACGCATGTGCCGGTCGGCGAGGACCAGAAGCAGCATCTCGAGCTGGCGCGCGACATCGCCGGCGCCTTCAACCGCGCCTATGACACCGAGTTCTTCCCGTTGCCCGAACCGCTCATCCTTGGCGAGGCGACGCGCATCATGTCGTTGCGCGACGGTACCAAGAAGATGAGCAAGTCCGACAGCTCGGATTATTCGCGCATCAATCTCAGCGACGATGCCGACACCATCGCCGCCAAGATCCGCAAGGCCAAGTCCGACATGGTCGTCGGTCTGCGCTACGATCCGGACAACCGCCCGGAAGCGGCCAACTTGCTGACCATCTTCGCTGCGCTCGAGCGCACTGCGGTGAAAGAGGTCGAAGCGCGCTATGCCGAGGCCCAGTTCAGCCAGTTCAAGAGCGATTTGGCCGAGCTCGCTGTTGCCAAACTGTCGCCGATCACTGCTGAAATGCGCCGCATGCTTGCGGATCCGGAACACATCGACGGTATTTTGCGTAGAGGTGCTGAGCGGGCCGCGGCGATCGCCGAGGACAACCTGCGGCAGATCCAAGACATTGTCGGCTTACTGCGTCCCTAGGCGCCGGGCGACCGAAAACGGAGGAGACGGCCATGGCTGATGAGTTGGACGTACTGGAAGGCGAACGCCGCCCGGCTCGGCGCTGGCTGCGCTGGAGCGGCTTCTCGCTCAGCTTCATCGTCGGGCTGGTGCTTGTCTACTATATCGGCGGCGCGCTGCTCATCCAGAATGTCGATGACGATATCAGCTTCGGCACGGCGAGTTCGGCACCGGAAGGCGGCTCGCACGCCGTGGCGGTGACCGCCGATTTGGTCGAGCGCGAGGTCGATGTGAACCGCTGGACGCCGAACGACCCGTTCTTCCTGCCGGCCTACATCCTCGACAACATGCCGAATTTCCAGGAAGGCATCGTCGATGCCTCGGCGCGCTTCATCAACGAAATGCGCGATCACGTGGCACGTACGCGCGGCAGTTCACCGATCGACAAGGACCTGGAAGAGGCCGCCGGCGCGCTGCGCTACCCGCCCCGCACCTGGTACATCGATTTCAAGGCCTCCTGGGGGCCGACCTCGGCGGCGGACCAGCAGTATCGCGCGGCGGTGCGCGCCTTGCGCAGCTACAATGCCCGCCTGGCCAACGGCAATGCCGTGTTCGATCGCCGGGCCGACAATCTTCAGGTCGTGCTCGATCGGGTCGCGCAGGCCGTGGGTGCCGCCTCGGCGCGTCTGTACGAGCATATCCAAGACCACGGCAATAATCCGTTCGATCTGTACTGCGACAACGTCTTTTATCGCGTAAAAGGCGAGATCTATGCCTATACCGTGATCTTGCGCGCGCTGGGCGAAGACTTCCGCCAGGTGATCGAAACGCGCGACATGACCGAGCCCTGGGCGCAGACCATTGCCACGCTCGAAGAGGCGGCCAAGCTGCAGCCGATTTTCGTCTTCAATGGTATGCCGGATTCGATGCTCTTGCCGGCGCATCTGGCCGGCCAGGGCTTCTACGTGTTGCGCGCACGCACCCAGCTACGCGAGCTGACCAGCATTCTGCAGACCTGATCCTCGATCGCACACCTTGCACGCACGCGCCTGCCGCGCCATGTGGCGGGAGGAAGCGTGGAGTCCGTTGCATGTTTATTCAGACCGAACAGACGCCGAACCCGGCGACTTTGAAATTCTTGCCCGGCAAACCGGTGCTCGAGCGCGGCGTGGCCGATTTCACCAACGCGCCCGAAGCCGATCGTTCGCCCTTGGCCAAGCGCCTGTTCGCCATCGACGGCGTGGCCGGCGTGTTCCTGGGCAAGGACTTCATCACGGTGACCAAGGCACCGGACATGGACTGGTATGCCCTGAAGCCGACCGTGCTCGGCGGCATCATGGAGCATTATCTGTCCGGCGATCCGGCCGTGCTCGCCGATGTCGAGACCGAGGCCGAGGGCGACGTTTCCGGCGAAGACGACGAGATCGTCCGCCAGATCAAGGAACTGATCGAGACGCGCGTACGCCCAGCCGTGGCCCAGGATGGCGGTGACATCACGTTCCACGGCTTCGAGCGTGGCGTCGTCTATCTGAACTTGCGCGGCGCCTGTGCCGGCTGCCCGAGCAGTGTCGTCACGTTGAAGAACGGCATCGAGAACTTGTTGCGGTACTATGTGCCGGAAGTGAGCGAGGTGCGCCCCGTTGCCTGACGGCAAATACCGCGCTACGAGCGTGGTATGCATAGTCTTGCCATCGACACCAGCGGCCCGTTCTGTTCACTAGCGCTTGCCCGGATTGAGGAAACAGCGCCTGCCATCATCGCTGAGCACCATGAACCGCTCGCCCGCGGCCACGGCGAACGTCTGGTGCCGGCGATCGAAGCCTTGCTGGCCAAGGCAAACGTTACCTATGGCGCGCTCGAGCGCCTCGCTGTCGGCGTCGGTCCGGGCCAGTTTACCGGCGTGCGCGTCGCCGTTGCTGCCGCACGGGCGCTGGCGCTGGCCCTTGATCTCCCCTGTCATCCGGTGACCAGCCTGCAGGCGCTCGCGGCTCGCGCGCGTTGCCTTGATCCACAAGCCACCGCCGGTCGGCCGTTGTGCGTGCTGCTGGAAGCCCGACGCGGCCGTGTCTTCACGCAAGGCTTTGCCGCTTCAGGCCTGGCGCAGGACGACATCGCCGATCTGCCGTTGCCGGATGCTCTGGCGCATACTGCGACCGGTGCCGTCCTGGTCACCTGTGGGCTCGCCAGCGCGCCGCTCCAGGGGCGCCCGGCCGTCAGCGTGGCGACCGTGAGCGCGCACGCCTGTCTGGATGCCGTGGCGCAGCGGGTGGCAGGCGACGCGCTGCCCGGCAGCGCCATCCGCCCGTGTTACGTCCGCCCGCCGGATGCGGTCGCGGCGCCGCGACCGGTGTTCGGGACCGCCGTGCATGCGTGAGCGGCCGCGTCCGATCCTCGATTACAAGGCGATCGGTCCGTTCGATCTCGGCCGCGTCGCGCGCATGCACCGGGCGTGCTTCGATGACGCCTGGAGCCGCAGCGACCTGGCGCATCTTCTGGCGCTGCCGGGCGGGTTCGGCCTGATCGCGCGCCAGGCCGACCATCGCGTTGGCTCGCTGAGCGTGCTGCGCAGCGTCGGCTTTTCCCTGTGTCGCGTGGTCGCTGACGAGGCCGAGCTCCTGTCGCTCGGCGTCGTGCCGCATGCGCGCAACCGGGCGATCGGCGCCGGCCTGCTCGAGATCAGCCTGGAGCGGGCGCTGACCCAGGGTGCGCGCCTGATGTTCCTCGAAGTCGCTGTGGATAACGGCCCGGCGCAAGCCCTGTATCGTCGCTTCGGCTTTGATGTCGTTGGCCGCCGCGAGGGCTACTACAAGCGCCCAGGTGGAGAACGCATTGCAGCATTGACCATGCGCTGCGCCCTGAGCACCACGGCGGAAACAGTCGCCGAACTCGCCTAGAGCGCGCGTAATTTCTTGATCTGAATGACGAAAATTCCGGCTTGCTGTTCATTGCAGGTCAGAATTTCTTGCCCGTGATCGCGCATTGAGCGGGTCACGTTGTCGAGAGGTTCGCCTTCGCGCAAGCGAATGCTCGCTATCGCGCCAAGCGGTAACGCCTCCATGAACAATTTCGCTTTCACGAAGGTCATCGGGCAGACGTCGGCCGTGATATCGAGGGTTTCTTCGGTTAAGTTCGATGCCACGGTATTTTTTCTCCAAGCTCACAACGATTGTTCTTGCACCAAGCCTTGGTGCAAATATATAGGCTGTATTGCTGAAACCAACCAAGAGCCTTGAGGCATCTAAATCCATGTCCGATCAGTTGTCCCAAAACGAGCTGCTTCAACTAACTACCGATATCGTCGCCTCGCATGTGTCGAATAACACGGTGGCCGTGTCGGATCTGCCGGACCTCGTCAAGCAGGTCTATGCCAGCCTGTCCACCTTGATCCAGCCGGAAGTCGAAGAGGAGCCCGAGAAGTTGGTTCCCGCGGTGCCCATTAAGAAGTCTGTCGGCAATGATTACATCATCTGCCTGGAGGACGGCAAAAAGCTCAAGATGCTCAAGCGGCATCTCAAGACCCGCTACGACATGTCGCCGGAGGAGTACCGCAAGCGCTGGGGCCTGCCGGACGATTACCCGATGGTTGCGCCGGCCTATGCGCAGCAGCGCAGCCAGCTCGCCAAGAAAATCGGCCTGGGCACCAAGGCGCGCAGCAAGAACGCCGCCTGACACAGCAAGCAGGCTCTGACGGGCGCCGTCCGCAGCGCTTGGGCCACGGCTCGAGCGGCGGACGGCGCGTCCGCTTGCGGCGGTTGCATGCCAAGCGGTTACGCCGGCAATGCATGGCCGTCAGGCGATCGGTGCGCTGCTCTTGACCTTGTGCTACGCTCTTCCCATAAGCACGTGATGTTCGGCCGCCTCAGTGCGGCCTTTGTTGTCGTTACCGTAGCGATAAAGATGATACGTCCCGCTCGTGGCCAAGCGCAAGCTGCATATTAAGACTTATGGTTGTCAGATGAATGTCTATGACTCCGAGCGTATGGCCGGAGCACTGGCGCCGCATGGCTATGAGTCGACCGACGACATGGCTTCGGCCGATCTGGTCATTCTCAATACCTGCCATATCCGGGAAAAAGCCGCGGAAAAGGTCTATTCCGATCTCGGCCGCCTGCGTCGTCTGCGCGATGCGCGGCGCGAGCGGGGCGACGATTGCGTTATCACGGTGGCCGGTTGCGTTGCCCAGGCCGAAGGCGAGCTGATGCTCGAGCGCGCGCCGTTCGTCGATGTCGTCGTCGGCCCGCAGAGCTATCACCGGCTGCCCGAACTGCTCGCCAGGCGAGCGCGCGCCGGCCAGGGCGTGCTCGACACCGAGTTCCCGATCGAGAGCAAGTTCGACCATCTGCCGGAAGAGCACGGCAAGCCGTCGCCGGTATCGGCGTTCCTCACCGTGCAGGAAGGCTGCGACAAGTTCTGCCATTTCTGTGTCGTGCCCTACACCCGCGGCGCGGAAGAGTCCCGGCCGGTCGCCGCCGTGCTCGCCGAAGCGCGTCGCCTGGTCGCGCGAGGCAGCCGCGAGATCACCCTGCTCGGGCAGAACGTCAACGCCTATCACGGCGACGGGCCCGATGGCCGAAGCTGGGGGCTGGGCCGGCTGATCCGGGCACTCGCCGAGATCGACGGTCTGCGGCGCATCCGTTACACGACCTCGCACCCGCGCGACATGGATGCCGAGCTGATCCACGCCCATGGCGAGGTGCCGGCGCTGATGCCGTTCTTGCACCTGCCGGTGCAGTCCGGCGCGGATGCCATGCTCACGGCGATGAATCGTCGGCACACGGCCGATGACTATCGTCGCCTTGTCGATGAACTGCGCGCGGCCCGGCCGGATATTGCCCTCAGCTCCGATTTCATTGTCGGCTATCCGGGTGAGCGCGACGAGGATTTTCAAGCGACCGTGGCACTGGTCGAGGACATCACCTTCGCCCAGGCGTTCTCGTTCAAATACAGCCCGCGACCGGGTACGCCGGCGGCCACGCTACGCAAGCACATCAAGGACAGTGTCAAACAGGCGCGTCTGGCCCAGTTGCAGCAGCTTCTGGAAGACCAGCAGCGTGCCTTCAACCAAGCGACCGTCGGCCGGTGCCTGCCGGTGCTGTTCGAGCGCGACGGCCGTCATGCCGGCCAGCTCGTCGGCCGCACACCGTACCTGCAGGCCGTGCACGTCACCACCGACCGGCTCGCCATCGGCGATCTGGCTTGGGTGACCATCACCGAAGCTGTTGGCCATAGCCTGGCTGGCGTGCTCACGCAGAGCGCGGCAGACCCGGCGGCCACACGCGTGGAGGTTCCAGCCTGACACCGGCAACGCCCCTGGCGGCGCCCGCACAGCGCCAGGTCACCTTCGATGACAATCATCACTGCGCCGTCCTGTTCGGTGAGCATCACCGCAATTTGGCGCGCCTGGAACAGCAGTTCGGCGTCAACATGATCGCGCGCGGCAACAGCGTCGAGCTGCAGGGCGCCGAGCTGGACGTGGCCGCGGCGGCGCAGGCCCTGGACGATCTCTATGTGCGCGCTCAGGGCGGGCACGAGATCGATGCCCAGGCGGTCGATGCGGCCGTGCGCATGGTACGCGGCGGCGCCGAGGCCAAGGACGGCGGTTTTCGCGGCGAGGACGTCGCCCTCAAGACCGATCGCCGGGTGATCATGCCGCGCTCGCCGAACCAGGCGGAGTATCTGCGCGCGCTCAGCGCGGCCGATCTGGTGTTCGGCCTGGGCCCGGCCGGCACCGGCAAGACCTATCTGGCCGTGGCCGCCGGCGTGGCCTTGTTGAAGCAGCGCAAAATCGAACGCCTGATCCTGTCCAGGCCGGCGGTCGAAGCCGGCGAGAAAATCGGCTTTCTGCCGGGTGACATCAAAGAAAAAGTCGATCCCTATCTGCGGCCGCTCTATGATGCGTTGCAGGACACCATGGAAGCGCGCCGGTTGCAGCGCTGCATGGACGAGGGAACCATTGAGATTGCCCCGCTGGCGTTCATGCGCGGACGTACCCTGGCGCATGCCTATGTCATTCTCGATGAAGCGCAAAATGCCACGTCGGCTCAGATGAAGATGTTTCTCACGCGCTTGGGCGAAGGCTCGAAAATGGCCGTCACCGGCGATCCCAGCCAGGTCGACCTGCCGCAAGGGGCCACCTCCGGCCTGGCCGAGGCGGCCCGATTGCTGGGCGGTATCAAGAATGTCCAGGTCTGCCGGTTCACCCTCGAGGATGTCGTGCGCCATCCGCTGGTGAGCGCGATCCTGCGCGCCTACGACGCCGCGCCGACGTCCAAGGGACGGGCCTGATGGCTGACGACCCGCCCAGTCCGAGTCCGATCGTGCCGGCACTCGATGTCCTCATCGAGCACGACGCCTGGACGCAAGCCGAACCCGCGATCGAGGCGATCTGCGTCGCCGCCGTCGGGGCGACCCTGGCCGCGTGCCGGCGCGCAGCGGACGATCATGAGCTGTCGGTGGTGTTGAGCGATGATGCCGCCGTGCGTGCGCTGAACCGCGACTATCGCGGCCAGGACAAGGCGACCAATGTCTTGTCCTTTGCGTTGCAGGACACCGCACCGCTCGACGCGTTGCCCGGCTACCCGGTCGCGCTCGGCGATGTCGTGCTCGCCTTCGAGACCACGCGCGATGAGGCGGCACGGCAGGGCATCACGCTGCGCGACCATGCCAGTCATCTGGTTGTCCATGGCGTGTTGCATCTTCTTGGTTTTGATCACATGGAGCCTTTGCAGGCGGACGAGATGGAGCGTTTGGAACGCCGGATTCTGGCGGATTTGGGCATTGCCGATCCTTATGCCGACAGCGCGCCGGTTCTGGCGGCGATCGGCCAGGAGCAGCGGCCATGAGGGAGTCGGTCCCTGGCCGAGAACGTCGCGAGGCCAAGCACGGCCTTCTGCTGGGTCTGGTCGAGCGGCTGCGCGAGCTGGCCGGTGTGCGCAACGGCGACGGCGGCACCTTGCGCGAGGCGCTCGAAGAGCTCATCGAAGAACATGACGAGCCGGATGAGCCGTTTTCCGAACAGGAACGCGCCCTGCTGCTGAACGCGCTCAGCTTCGGCGAGCTGGAAGTCTACGACGTCATGGTGCCGCGCACCGACATCACCGCCGTGCCGGTCGAGTGTCCGCTGCCCGAGATCGTGCAGACCATGGCCGATGCCGGTCACACCCGGCTGGTGGTCTATCGCGACACGCTGGATGACGTTGTCGGCATCGTGCACATCAAGGATCTCCTGCGTTTTTGGGGCGATGGCGAGCAGTTTGCGCTGGAAAAGCTGGTCCGCCCGGTGCTGCCGGTGCCGGGCAGCATGCGCGTCGTCGATCTGCTGCTCGAGATGCGCGACACGCGCATCCACATGGCGATCGTGGTCGATGAATATGGCGGCACGGACGGCCTGGTGACCATCGAGGACTTGGTTGAGGAAATCGTCGGCGAGATCCAGGACGAGCATGACAAGATCCTGCCGCCGCAGATCCGCGATCTGGGTGATGGCCGGCTCGAGGCCGATGCCCGCGTGCATATCGAAGACCTGGAAGAGCGTCTCGGCATCGACCTGATTGACGAAGAACGCCGCGATGACGTGCAGACCATCGGCGGCCTGATCTTCACCCTGCTCGATCGCGTGCCGACGCGCGGCGAGATCGTGCCGCATGACGACGCCGGCGTCGCCTTCGAGGTGCTCGAGGCCGATCCGCGCCGCATCAAGCGCGTCCGCCTGCAGGTGACCGCCAAGACCGACGAGGTGGCCGATGGCTGACGAGCCGCAATGGCTCGAACGCCTGCACCGCCGCCCGTATATCGCAGCTCTCGCCTTAGGCGCGATCAGCGGCACGGCTTTCGCGCCCTGGCACTTCATTCCCGGCCTGCTCGGCTTTGCCGTCTGGCTCGTGCTGATCGTGCGCGCGCCCAGCCCGCGATCGAGCTTCGTCCTCGGCTGGATGTTCGGCTTCGGCCAGGCCGTGGTCATGCTGCACTGGATCGCGCTGGCCTTTTTCGTCGATGCCGAGCGCTTCGGTGCCCTGGCGATCCCGGCGATCGGCGGCTTGTGCGTCGCCTGGGCGGTGTTCCCCGGCGTGGTCGCCTGGCTGCTCGATCTGCGACCGTGGAAAAGCGTCGCCGCGGCGGCACTGGTGTTGGCACCGCTCTGGGTCGGTGCGGAAATGCTGCGCGGCTACCTGACGGCGTTTCCCTGGAACCCGATCGGCCAAGTCTGGGCGTTCGGTGCCATCCCCTTGCAGGCGACCTCGCTGATCGGCATTTACGGCCTCGGTATCCTCACGGTCGCCCTGGCGAGCCTGCCGGCCAGTCTGCTCGTGCGCGACAGCGTCGGCCGCGCTTGGCTGGGCGTCGCGCTCATGCTGGTCATCGGTCTGGCCGGCTGGGGCACCTGGCGGGTGATCGGCCATGACTGGGCCTTCGTCGACGGCCCGCGCCTGCGCCTGGTCCAGCCCAATCTGGACGGTCATCACAACTGGAATCTGGCCGAGCGCCAGCGCTGGTTCGAAGACAACCTGCAGCTCTCGCTGAACGCCGCCGGCGAGGGCATCAGCCACATCGTCTGGGCGGAAAGTGCGGCCACCTTTCCGCTCGACAGCGATCTGCGCGCCCGGGAATACGTCGCCTCGGTGGCGCCGGACGGCGGCGCCGTGCTCACCGGCAATGATCGCTACGATTTCGAACGGCCGTCGCCGGTCTTGTGGAACAGCCTGGTGGCGGTGACGCCCGACGACCGGCTGGCGGCGGTCTATGTCAAAGCCGATCTGGTGCCGTTTGGCGAGTACCTGCCCTTTCGTTTCATCCTCAGCCGCATCGGTCTGAAAAAGCTCACCTCCGGCACGGTGGATTTCGAGGCCGGCCCTGGCCGCCAGACGCTCGATGTGCCCGGCCTGCCGCCGTTCAGCCCGCTGATCTGCTACGAGGCGATTTTCGCCGGCCGCGCGATCGCCGAAGACGGCCGCGCGCAGTTCATGCTCAACATCACCAACGATGCCTGGTTCGGCCGCTCGTTCGGGCCGTATCAGCACTTCGCCATGGCCCGGGTGCGCGCCATCGAAGAGGGCGTGCCGCTGATCCGGGTGGCCAATACCGGCATATCCGGCTCGATCGATGCGGTCGGCCGGGTGGTCGAGCTGATGCCGCTGGGCGAGCGCGGCGTGCTCGATGTCGACATCCCGACAGCGATTGAAGGTCGCACGCTGTTCGCCCGCTACGGCCACGACACCACCCTGGCCCTGGCCTTGACGCTGATGGTCGCGGGCGTGCTTACCGAGCGACGGGCGCGCGCAAAGCGCGGTTGAGCCCTGATCGCGCTTGCGTAAATCTCTGGTCGAATTAACGTCTTGGGCGAACAGAGGCCGCTAAACTTCCCAGAAGATGACCGATCGCCCGCATCCCATTGATGTTTATGTCGGCAAGCGGCTGCGCGCGCGACGAACCCTGATCGGCATGAGCCAAGAGCGGCTGGCCGACGAGCTCGGTATCACCTTCCAGCAGATCCAGAAATACGAGCGCGGCGCCAACCGGGTCGGCTCGTCGCGCTTGTTCGAGGTCGCGCGTGTTCTGGGCGTGCCGGTAGCGTATTTTTTCGAGGCCTATGAGAGCAACCAGCTCAGTCTCGATGGCAGCTTCCAGCTGCAGCAGGCGCCCAGGCTCGGACTGGCCGACGAGGCGGCCACGTTCGTCGGTCCGGGGGAGGAAACCGCGCCGCCCGCCGACATCGAATTCGACAAGCGCCAGACCCTTGAACTGGTGCGCGCCTACCAGCGGCTGCACAATCCCGAGCTGAAACGGCGCGTGTTCGACATGGTCAAAGCGCTGGCTTCGCTTGACGAAAGCAGCAAAGGCCAGCGATAAGCGCGTGGCTAGTACCGCGTGCCAGGGCGTGATTGATCGATCGTGCGACGCCGGCACGCCTCCCACCATGAAACCAAATGCGCGATTCCAGCCAGCTCCGGCCGCATGCCGTGGTGTGTGACGCCAGGCTGAAGGATCAGCGAGGAAGACAGCGCCAATGCCATTGCTTGATTATGTATTCACCAGCGAGTCCGTGAGCGAAGGCCATCCGGACAAGGTCTGCGACCGCATTTCCGATGCCGTGGTCGATCTGTACATGCGCGCTGCCGCCGACGAGCAGGAGCGTTGGAAGACCCGGGTCGCCTGCGAGACCCTGGCGACCACCAACCGCATCATTATCGCCGGCGAGGTGCGCGGCTCGGACACGGTCACGCCGGCGCATGTCGAGCGTGCTGCGCGCGAGGCCGTGCACGACATCGGCTACGAGCAGGAAGGCTTCCACTGGAAGACCGCTCAGGTCGATGTTCTGCTGCACGAGCAGAGCGTCGATATCGCCCAGGGCGTCGACGAGGCCGATGCCAAGGAAGAGGGTGCCGGCGACCAGGGCATCATGTTCGGTTACGCCTGCAACGAGACGCCCGAGCTGATGCCGGCGCCGATCCTCTACGCCCACAAGATCCTTCGCCACATGGCCGCCGCGCGCAAGGAAGGCCGCGTGCCGTTCGGCCCGGATGCCAAGAGCCAGTTCACGCTGCGCTATGAAGGCGGCAAGCCGGTCGCCTGCACCTCGGTGGTGGTCTCGACCCAGCACGAGGACGGCCTGAGCCAGACGCAGGTGCGCGAGCTGGTCCTGCCCTTCATCGATGACGTCCTGCCCCAGGGCTGGATGCCGCCGGCAGATGAACTGTACATCAACCCGACCGGCAAGTTCGTCATCGGCGGTCCTGACGGTGATGCCGGCCTAACCGGGCGCAAGATCATCGTCGACACCTATGGCGGTGCCGCACCCCATGGCGGTGGTGCCTTTTCGGGCAAGGATCCGACCAAGGTCGACCGCTCGGCGGCCTATGCTGCCCGCTACCTAGCCAAGAATGTCGTCGCCGCTGGTCTGGCCGAACGCTGCGTCATCCAGCTCGCCTACGCCATCGGCGTGGCCAAGCCGCTGTCGATCTATGTCGACACGTTTGAGACCGGCAAGGTCAGCGAAAAGGTTATCGCCGGCACGCTCGGCGAGCTCATGGATCTGAGCCCGCGCGGCATCCGCAAGCACCTGCGTCTGGTCCACCCGATCTATGCGCGCACCTCGGCCTATGGCCATTTCGGCCGCGAGCCGGACGCCGAGGGCGGCTTCGCCTGGGAGGACACCGATCTCGTGCCTGAGCTGCGCAAGCTGACCCACTGACGCCCACGGCCATCGACGTTCCGCGGCCGTCGGGGGCAGACCCCGGCGGCCGTTGTCATCTTCAGCGTGCCCGTTGCATGAACCCAACCAACCCGCCGCGCCGGCAGATCTGGGGCCGCCGACTGGGCCCGAGATTGCGTGAGCGGCAAAAGCATCTGCTCGATCACCTGCTGCCGCAGATCGCCCTCGATCTGACGGCGACGCCCGCGCTCGAGCCGCAGGCGCTGTTTGCCGGCAAACGCGCGATTTGGCTGGAGATCGGCTTCGGCGGCGGCGAGCATCTGGCCGCGCAGGCCAGGGCCAACCCGGATGTCGGCCTGATCGGCGTCGAGCCTTTTGTCACCGGCGTCGCCAAGCTCCTGGCCGAGATCGAGAATCATGGCTTGCGCACTATCCGTCTGGCGGTCGATGACGCCCGCCTCGTGCTGCGCGCCCTGCCGGATGCTTCGCTTGAGCGCGTTTTCGTGCTGTTTCCCGATCCCTGGCCGAAAGCCCGCCATCACAAACGGCGCATCGTCAACGACGCGACCTTGAGCGACATGGCCCGCGTGCTCGCCGATGGCGGCGAGCTGCGCCTGGCGACCGATCACATGGGCTATGCGCTTTGGATGCTCGAGCACCTGCAGCGCCAGTCGGCCTTCGACTGGCTGGCCGAGCGGCCGGTCGACTGGCGGGCGCGAACTGACGACTGGCCGGCCACGCGCTACGAACAGAAAGCCGTGGCGGCGGGTCGCAAGCCGGTCTTCCTGCGCTATCGCCGGCGCGCGCGGGAAGGGGCTTGAAGATCGCTGGACGAGAGGTCATAACACCTGCCAGTCATCCGGTTGTCACGAAACGGGTGGGCCTCTGGCCCGCTTTTTTTGTTTGGGCAGAAGTTTACGTGGATCCTGCCAGCAAGGTTGCCGAACTGGTGGCGCCACAGCTAGCCGACATGGGCTTCGAACTGTTGCGCGTCACGTTTAGCGGTGGCGATACCAGGCGCTTGCAGATCATGGCCGAACGGCGGGATCGCCAGGCCATGGATGTCGATGATTGCGCCGAGATATCGCGCGCGGTGTCGGCCTTGCTGGATGTCAGCGATCCCATCCCGAGTGCGTATACCCTCGAGGTGACGTCGCCCGGGATCGACCGGCCTTTGCTCCGGCCGGAGGACTATGAGCGTTTTGCCGGCTTCGACGCGCGCATCGAGACGCATGAGCCGCTCGGCATCGAGGGGCGCAAGCGGTTCAAGGGGCGGCTGCGCGGGCTGGATGGTGACACGGTCGTCATCCGCGCGGAAGACGGCGACCAGAGGGTGCCCTTTGCCAGCATCCGCAAAGCCAAGCTTTTGTTGACTGACGAATTGATCGAGGCCAGCCAGCAGCGCCCGCTCTGAGCGGAGCCGATCTGGTCCAAGGAGAGTAGAGCCATGGAAACCACCGCAAGCCTCGGTCGGGTGGAACTCCTGCGCATCGCCGAGACGGTCGCCCAGGAGAAGGGCATCCCGGCGGAAGAAGTCATCGTCGCCATGGAGCAGGCCATCCAGACGGCGGCGCGGCGCAAATACGGCCAGGAGCACGAGATCCTTGCCGAGATGGACCGCAAGTCCGGCGAGATCCGCATCTATCGCCAGCTCGAGGTCGTCGAGGACATCGAGGATGTCGCCACGCAGATCCATCTGGACGATGCCCTGGCGCGTAATCCGGCGGCGCAGATCGGTGACGCCATTCTCGAGCCCCTGCCGCCGATCGATCTCGGTCGCATCGCCGCCCAGACGGCCAAGCAGGTCATCGTCCAGCGCGTGCGCGATGCCGAGCGCGAGCGGCAATACGAGGAATTCAAGGACCGCATCGGCGAGGTCGTCGTCGGCGAGGTCAAGCGCGTCGAGTACGGCAATGTCCTGGTCGATCTCGGCCGGGCCGAAGCGATCTGCCGGCGCGACGAGGTCATCCCGCGCGAAATGTTCCGCACCCAGGACCGCATCCGCGCCTACGTCTACGATGTCCGTCACGAGACCCGCGGGCCGCAGATCTTCCTGTCGCGCACCCATCCGCAGTTCATGGCCAAGCTGTTCGCCCAGGAGGTGCCGGAGATCTACGACGGCATCATCGAGATCAAGGCGGTCGCCCGTGACCCCGGCTCGCGCGCCAAGATCGCGGTGATTTCCAAGGACAGCTCGATCGACCCGGTCGGTGCCTGCGTCGGTATGCGCGGCTCGCGCGTGCAGGCGGTGGTCTCCGAACTCGGCGGCGAGAAGGTCGACATCATTCCCTGGTCGCCCGATCCGGCGACCTTTGTGGTCAACGCCCTGGCGCCGGCCGAGGTCAGCAAGGTCGTGCTCGATCCCGATGCCCAGCGCATCGAGGTGGTCGTGCCCGACCTGCAGCAGCATATCGCCATCGGCCGCCGCGGCCAGAATGTCCGTCTGGCCAGCCAGCTGACCGGCTGGGACATCGACATCATTTCGGAAACCGAGGAAAGCGAGCGCCGCAACAAGGAGTTCCGCGAGGCGACCGAGATGTTCGTCGAGGCGCTCAATGTCGAAGAGGTCATCGCCCAGCTGCTCGCCACCGAGGGCTTCACCACGGTCGAGGATGTCGCCTATTGCGAGGTCGACGATCTGGCCGGTGTGCAGGGCTTCGGCGACGAGATCGCCCAGGCTTTGATCGATCGCGCCAATGCCTATATCCAGGAGCGCGATGAAGCGATCGTGGACGGCCTGCAGGCCAGCGGCGTGGACGAGGACCTGATCAATTTCGAGAGCCTGACGCTCGATCAGATCAAGAAGCTTGCCGATCAGGGCATCAAGCGCCTGTGCGTGCCGGGCAGCGATGACGATCTCGCCGGTCTGACCGGTGACGAGCTGCTCGAAATGCTGCCGGGCGAAAATCTCAGCGAGGACGACTGCAACGCCATCATCATGGCCGCGCGCGCCAGCCTGTTTCCGGACGAGGACGCGGACGCGGGCGAGCCTCTGGACGGCGAGCCGGTCGATGAGAGCCTGCTTGATAGCGAGCTCGCGCTCGATGACGCGTCGCTGGCCGAGCTCGAGGCGCGCGAGGAGCCGGTCGAGGGCAGCGATGCGCTCGAGGAAGCCGAGGCCATTGCCGAGGGCGAGCCGATCGCGACCGATGACGTTGACGAAGACGCCGACGGCGAGCCCGTGCTCGACGAAGATGACCTGCCGGACGACCTGACGCAGTCGGAGGACCCTGAGCGGCTTTGAGTGATTTTCCGCTGCCCGATGAAATGATCCGCGCGAGCGGCCGGCAGCGCCGGTGTCTGGCGACGCGTGAGCCGATGTCCAGCGAGGGCATGATCCGGTTTGTCATCGATCCGGCGGGCGGGCTCGTGGCCGATATCGACGAGCGCCTGCCCGGCCGCGGCTACTGGTTGCAGGCGCGCAGCGATGTCCTCAAGCGCGCCGTGGCGCGCAACCAGTTCGCCAAGGCGGCCAAGGCGCAGGTCGACGTGCCGGCCGATCTGGCGGAACGCATCGAGCAGGCGCTCGAGCGCCGCTGTCTCGATCTGCTCGGTCTGGCCAGGCGTGCGGGCGAGGCGGTTTGTGGTGCCGACAAGGTTCAGTCCGTGCTCGACCGCGGCGATGCGGCAGTGTATGTCATCGCATCTGATGCGGGGGACGACGCGAAGCGGCGTGCCCAGGGGCTGGCACGGCACATCCCGACAGTGGCCGCATTCGACCGTGCCCGACTGGCCGCGGCCCTCGGCCGGCAGGACGCCGTTCATGTGGCGCTTTTGCCGGGTGGCTTGGCCGAGCGTTTTATGCGTGATGCAGCGCGGCTGTCGGGTTTCCGGCCGCGCGTTTTACGCGTGCCCGAAGAAAACAGCCCCGCACCGTCCCAAGAGTGACGGTTTGACTGGTTCGAGTTAAGGATCATTCGCCCGATATGAGCGATAGCAAAACACAAGACCGCAACGCCAAGATTTCCCTTTCCCGTCCGCAGGGCAAGGTCGAGATGAAAAGCGGCGGCGAGGGCACGGTCCGCCAGAGCTTCTCGCATGGCCGCAGCAAGGCCGTCGCGGTCGAGGTCAAGAAACAGCACCGGCGTCCGAGCCGCCCGGGTACCGGCACACGCGCCGACGCGCCGGCTGGTGAAGAGGCCAAGAGCGCGCCGCAACAGGCCGCGGCCAAGTCGGGCACGGCAGCACCCCAGGCCAAGCGTACCGGCGGCGGCCAGACCCGCACGGGCGGGGGCACGCGCACTGAGGGCCGTGGTGCCGGTCGCAAGCCGACCGTGCTCAAGCAGCTCACCGATGATGAGAAGAACACGCGCGCCCGCGCCCTGCTCGAGGCCAAGCGCCTCGAGGGCGACAACCGGCGCAAGGCGGCCGAAGAGGCCAAGCGCAAGGCGGAAGAGGACGCCAAGCGCAAGGCCGAAGAAGAGGCCGCGGCCAAGCGCGCTGCCGAAGAGGCCGAGCGCAAGGCGGCCGAAGAAGCGGCCAGGCGCAAGGCCGAAGAGGCGGCGACCAGGCTGCTTGAGAAAGAGGAAGCCGAGAAAGCCAGGGCGCAAGAGGCCGACGCCGAAGCTGCCGCCCCGGCCGCGGCTGCTGCCGAGGCTGCGCCTTCAGGGGAGGCCAGGCAGGCCGAGCCGGCGACGCAGACCGAGACGGACGCCAAGCGCACCGCCAAGGGCAAGGTCGCATCGGCGCGCCCGGCCACGGCCGATGAGGAAGAGGACAGCGGTCGCGGCAAAGGCAAGGGTGCCAAGGGCAAGGCGCCGGCGCCGGCGCGCGGCGGCCTCAAGGGCGGCAAGCTCGAGCGCGGTCGCGGCAACAAGATCATGCTCGACGGCGATGATGTCGAGGAGCGGCGTGCGCCGTCCCTGGCCGCCATGCGCCGCCGCAACGAGCGCGAACGCCGCCAGCAGCAGAGCAGTGCCGATCAGAACATCGTCCGCGAGGTCACCCTGCCGGAGACCATCACCGTCAGCGAACTGGCCAACCGCATGGCCGTGCGCGGCGGCGAGCTGGTCAAGACGCTGATGAAGCTCGGCATCATGGCGACCATCAATCAGACGATCGACGCCGACACGGCCGAGCTGGTCGTCGAGGAGATGGGCCACAAGGTCAAGCGCGTCTCGGAAAGCGATGTCGAGATCGGCATTGAGGGCGTCGACGACGTCGAGGGCGATCTCAAGCCGCGGGCGCCGGTGGTCACGGTCATGGGTCACGTCGACCACGGTAAGACCTCGCTGCTCGATGCCATGCGCTCGACCGACGTCGCCGCGCGCGAGGCCGGCGGCATCACCCAGCATATCGGCGCCTATCAGGTGACCACCGACAGCGGCACCAAGGTGGCGTTCATCGATACGCCCGGCCACGCCGCGTTCACCTCGATGCGCGCGCGCGGTGCCAAGGTGACCGACATCGTCATTCTCGTCGTCGCCGCCGACGACGGTGTCATGCCGCAGACCATCGAAGCCATTCGCCACGCCCAGGCGGCGCAGGTGCCGATCATCGTCGCCATCAACAAGATGGACAAGCCCGACGCCGATCCGAACCGAGTCAAGACCGAGCTGCTGAGTTACGACCTCGTGGTCGAAGACATGGGCGGCGAGGTCCAGGCGGTCGAGGTCAGCGCCATTAAGCGCCAGGGCCTGGACAACCTGATCGAAGCCATCGAGCTGCAGGCGGAAATTCTCGATCTCAAGGCCAATCCGGCGCGTCCGGGCCAGGGTGCGGTGATCGAGGCCAAGCTCGATCGCGGTCGCGGTCCGGTGGCCACCGTGCTCGTGCAGAAAGGCACGCTGCGCGTCGGTGAGATCGTCGTGGTCGGCTCGGAGTGGGGCCGTGTGCGCGCGCTGGTCAACGATCGCGGCGAGCAGGTCGACGAGGCCGGGCCGAGCAGCCCGGTCGAGGTGCTCGGTCTGCAGGGCGTGCCCGAGGCCGGTGATACCCTGGTGGTCGTCGAGGACGAGCGCCGCGGCCGCGAGATCAGCGACTATCGCCAGCGCAAGGTGCGCGAGGCCTCCAATGCCGCCACCGCGCCGAAGTCGCTCGAGGACATGTTCAGCCAGATTCAGCAGGGCCAGCTCAGCGAGCTGCCGGTCGTGGTCAAGGCCGACGTGCATGGTTCGCTCGAGGCGATTACCGCCGGTCTGGAGAAGCTCGGCACCGACGAGGTTGCCGTGCGCGTCCTGCATGGCGGTGTCGGTGGCATCACCGAAAGCGATGTCACCCTGGCGCTGGCCTCGAATGCGGTGATCTTCGGCTTCAATGTGCGCGCCAATGCGCAAGCGCGCGAGGCGGCCAAGCGCGACGGCGTCGATATCCGCTACTATTCGATCATCTACGAGCTGCTCGATGACGTGAAGGGCATGTTGTCCGGCATGCTGTCGCCCACGGCGCGCGAGCAGATCACCGGTCATGCCGAGATCCGTCAGGTCTTCAGCATTTCCAAGGTCGGCAAGGTCGCCGGCTGCATGGTCATCGACGGCTTCATTCGCCGCGGCTGCCGCTTGCGCCTGCTGCGCGACGATGTCGTCATCTACGAGGGCCCGCTCGGCCAGCTCAAGCGCTTCAAGGACGACGTCCGCGAGGTCAAAGAGGGCTTCGAGTGCGGCATGAATATTGAGGGCTATAACGATATCCAGGAAGGCGACGTGATCGAGGCCTACGAGGTCGAAGAGGTCGCGCGCAGCCTGTGAACGTGATGCCACGGCCGCCGGTCCGACCCCGGCGGGGGAGATCTTGATGAGTCGACGTCATGATCAGATGTCACCGCGACCTTTGCGCGTGGGTGAGAGCCTGCGCCATGAGATCGCCGGCATGCTGATGCGCGGCGAGGTGCATGATCCACGTCTGGAAGGGCTGAACGTCACCGTTTCCGAAGTGCGCGTCAGCCCGGATCTGCGCAATGCCACGGTGTTCGTGGCCGAACTCGGCCGCGAGGCCAGCAACGAGACCCTGGCGCTGCTCAATCACGCCGGGCCGTTCATGGCCGGCAAGGCGGCGCGCGCCTTGCACCTGAAATATGCGCCGCATCTGCACTTCGCCCGCGATGAGAGCTTCGCCGAAGCGCAACGCATCGAGACCCTGATCGCGCGTGCGCGCAAGGATCATCCGCATGGCTAGGCGGGCGCGTGGTCGCCCGATCCATGGTTGGCTGTGTCTCGACAAGCCGGCCGGGCTGACCTCGACCCAGGCGCTGGGGCGCGTCAAACGCCTCATCGATCCGCGCAAGGCCGGTCACGGCGGCACGCTCGATCCGATCGCCACCGGCATTCTGCCGATCGCGCTCGGCGAAGCGACCAAGACGGTCGCCCATGTCATGGATGCCGCCAAGACCTACCGCTTTACCGCGCGCTTTGGCGAGCAGCGCACCACCGACGACAGCGAAGGCGAGCTGGTCGCAAGCGCCGATCTTCGGCCGCACGATGACGCCATCCGCGCGGCTTTGCCCGGCTTCACCGGCGAGATCGACCAGACGCCGCCGATTTTCGCGGCCGTCAAGATCGCCGGCGAGCGTGCCTACGACATGGCGCGTCGCGGCGAAACCGTCGAGCTGGAGCCGCGCCAGGTGCGCATCGATCGGCTCGAGCTGATCGAGCGGCTCGATGACGATCACGCGGTTTTCGAAATGGTTTGCGGCAAGGGCACCTATGTGCGCGCCCTGGTCCGCGATCTGGGCGTGCAGCTCGGCTGCCTCGCCCATGTCAGTGCTCTGAGGCGACTGGCCGTCGGGTCGTTCACGACTGACAACGCCGTCACCTTGGAGACCCTTGAGCGTCTCGTCGCTGACGATTCGCTTCCCCAAGCCCTGGTTTCGCTGAAGACGGCGCTGGCCGACATCCCGGCGCTCGCCATCACGGAACCGCAAGCGCAACGCTTGCGCGCCGGCCAGAGGCTGCGCGTGCCGGCTGCCTTGGTCATGGGCCGACAGATGGCCACCGACGACGCGGCCGATGTGCCGCTCGTGCGCGCCATGTCGGCCGGCCAGGTGGTCGCACTCGCCAGTCTCGAAGCCGGTGAGCTGAAAGCGCTGCGTGTTTTCAACTGCTAACCGAACAAAAGGATAAACGATGTCGATCACAGCCGACCGTAAGGCAGCGTTGATCAGCGAGTACGCGACCCGTGACGGGGACACCGGCTCGCCCGAGGTGCAGGTGGCGATCATGAGCGAGCGGATTGCCAACCTCACGGAGCACCTGAAGGAGCACAAACAGGATTTCGCCTCGCGTCGCGGGCTTCTGATGCTGGTCGGCCAACGCCGCCGGCTGCTGGACTACCTCAAAAACAAGGAGGAAGCCCGTTACACCAAGCTCATCGAGCGTCTCGGTCTGCGTCGCTGACGCCCGTATCGAACGCCCGTTTGCGCTTCGCAATAGCGTGGCCGTCAGCGCGCGCATCGCTTCCCAAAGCGGGGACTGGCGCGCCTGAGCGGCCACAAACCAGGGCATAAACCAACATGTTCAATATCTTTCGCAAGAAACTCGAATGGGGCGGGCGCCCGCTGACCATCGAAAGCGGTCACATCGCCCGCCAGGCCGACGGCGCCGTCACGGTCACCTATGGTGAGACGGTGGTGTTGTGCACCGTGGTCGGCGTGCGCGAAGAGCGTCCAGGTCAGGACTTCTTCCCGCTGACGGTGCACTACCAGGAAAAGACGTTTGCCGCCGGCAAGATCCCGGGCGGCTATTTCAAGCGCGAAGGCCGGCCGACCGAAAAGGAAACCCTGACTTCGCGCCTGATCGACCGGCCGATCCGGCCGCTGTTCCCGGAGGGCTTCAAGAACGAGGTGCAGGTGATCTGCACGGTTCTGGCCTATGATCAGGAAAACGATCCCGACATCGTCGCCATGATCGGTGCCAGCGCGGCACTGACGCTCTCGGGCATTCCGTTCCTGGGCCCGATCGGTGCCGCCCGCGTCGGCCTGATCGAAGGCGCGTTCGTGCTCAATCCGACCGTCGATCAGATGGCCGACAGCAAGCTCGATCTGGTCGTCGCCGGCACGCCCGATGCCGTCATGATGGTCGAATCCGAAGCGCAGCAGCTGTCCGAAGCCGACATGCTCGGCGCCGTCATGTATGGCCACGAGCAAAGCCGTGTGGTCATGGATGCCATCATCGAGCTGGCCCGGGCCTGCGCCAAGGAGCCGTGGGACTTCGCCAAGGCCAGCCAGGACGAGGCCTATGCCGAGCTCAAGGCGTTCGCGGCCAACGATCTGGCCGAGGCCTACAAGGAGCCGATCAAGCAGGCCCGGCAGGACAAGGTGGCTGCGGTCAAGGTCCGGGTCGCCGAGCAGTTCGCCGGTGACGGCGAGCCGGAGAACGATCGCAGTGCGCTCATGACCGGTCTGTTCAAGACGCTGGAAAAGGATGTCGTGCGCAACAGCATCCTCGACACCGGCTATCGCATCGACGGTCGTGATCTGCGCAGCGTGCGCCCGATCATGTCCGAGGTCGGCATTTTGCCGCGCGTGCATGGCAGCGCCCTGTTCACCCGCGGTGAGACCCAAGCCATCGTCGTCGCCACGCTCGGTACCGGCCAGGACGAGCAGATCATCGATGCGCTCGAGGGCGATTACCGCCAGCACTTTATGCTGCACTACAACTTCCCGCCCTATTCGGTGGGCGAGGCCGGCCGTATCGGCTCGCCCGGGCGGCGTGAGATCGGCCACGGCAAGCTTGCCTGGCGCGCGGTGCATCCGCTCATGCCGGCCAAGGAGAACTTCCCCTATACCGTGCGTGTCGTTTCCGAGATCACCGAGTCCAACGGCTCGAGCTCGATGGCAACCGTGTGCGGCACTTCGCTGGCGTTGATGGATGCCGGTGTGCCGCTGGCCGCGCCGGTCGCCGGCATCGCCATGGGCCTGATCAAAGAAGGCGAACGCTTCGCCGTGCTGTCCGACATTCTCGGCGACGAGGATCACCTCGGCGACATGGACTTCAAGGTTGCCGGCACCGACAGCGGTGTCACCTCGTTGCAGATGGACATCAAGATCGCCGGCATCACCGAAGAGATCATGCGCATCGCCCTCGATCAGGCGAAGGAAGGCCGCATGCACATCCTCGGTGAGATGGCCAAGGGCCTGGGCGAGACGCGTCAGGAAATGCGCGAGACCGTGCCGCGTATCGAAACCGTCAAGATCCCGCAGGACAAGATCGGCGCCCTGATCGGCCCGGGCGGCAAGACGATCCGCGAGATCGTTGACACCACCGGCGCCAAGATCGATGTCAGTGATGACGGCACGGTGATGATCGCGGCCTCCGACGGCAAGGCCATGGCGCGCGCCATCGAGTGGGTCACCGGACTGACCGCCAAGCCCGAAGTCGGCAAGATCTACAACGGCAAGGTCGTGCGCGTCGTCGATTTCGGCGCGTTCGTCAACTTCCTTGGCGCCGCCGACGGCCTGGTGCACATCTCCGAGCTCAAGAACGAGCGCGTCGCCAAGGTCGGCGACGTGGTCAACGAGGGCGACGAGGTGAAGGTCAAGATCCTCGCCATCGACGAGCGCGGCAAGGTCAAGCTGTCCATGCGCGTCGTCGATCAGGAAAGTGGCGAGGACATCACCGAGCAGGTCGAGGCCGATCGTGCCGCCCGTCGAGAACAGCGCGGCGACGAGGCCGGCGAGGACGGCAACGGCAATGGCGACGGCGGCGGTCGTCGCCGTCCGCGTCGCCAGCGCGAGCGGGTGTGAACGAGCGCCGGTGGCATCCGCGACCTATCGTCGCAAGGTGGCGGTGCTTGTGGCTGCTCACCGGCCTCACCTAATTGTCGCGTTCGGGTGCACGCACGCGCGCTCTAGGCTGCACGGCGCGCGTTTGTGAATCCCAGCGTAGGTTGTTTGACCGAGGAGCCCAAAAGGTGCGATTCCTTCAAAGCATGAGCCTATCAGGCGCCGACGTCTGGCCGCTGGTCGAAGGTGGCAAGGGTGTTGCCGTCTCGAACGGCCGGAGCTGCGGTGCCTGGGCGGCCGCCGGCGGCGTTGGCACCTTCTCCGGCGTCAACCCGGATGTGTTCGATGACAACGGAGTGTACGTGCCGCTGGTCTATCAGGGCAAGACCCGCATCGAGCGCCATGAAGAGCTGATCGACTATTCGATCCGCGGCGGCGTCTGCCAGGCGCGCATTGCCCATGATATGCGCCGGGGTGAAGGCCGCGTGCATGTCAATGTCTTGTGGGAAATGGGTAGCTGCGAGCGCGTGCTCGAGGGCATTCTCTCCGGTGCGCGCGGGCTGATCCATGGCGTGACCTGCGGTGCCGGCATGCCCTATCGCCTGGCCGAGATCGCCGCACGCTATCAGGTCTACTACTACCCGATCGTCTCGTCCGGTCGCGCCTTCAACGCCTTGTGGAAACGCGCCTATCACAAGACGGCCGAATGGCTGGGCGCCGTGGTCTACGAGGACCCCTGGCGTGCCGGCGGCCATAACGGCCTGTCCAACAGCGAGAACCCGGAGGACCCGGGCGATCCCTATCCGCGCGTACTCGAGCTGCGCAACATCATGCGCAAGGTCGGTATGGGCGATGTGCCGATCGTCATGGCCGGCGGCGTCTGGCACCTGCGCGACTGGAAGGACTGGATCGACAACAAAGAGCTCGGTCCGATCGCGTTCCAGTTCGGCACACGGCCGCTGCTGACCAAAGAAAGCCCGATCCCGCAGGCCTGGAAGCGCCGGCTGATGGAGCTGATCCGGGGCGATGTGCTGCTGCAGCGCTTCAGCCCGACCGGCTTTTACAGCTCGGCCGTGCGCAACGCTTTCATCCGCGAGCTGGAAGAGCGCAATGACCGCGAGGTCGCGTTTGCCGACTTCCCCGATGCCGATCGCGGCCTGGTCGAGGGCATTCCGCTGAATGCGCGGCGTTTTGTCTACATCAGCGCCGACGATCTCAAGCGGGTGCAGAGCTGGCAGGCCGATGGCTTCTCGACCGCGATGAAGACGCCGGACAACACGCTGATTTTCGTCACGCCGGACAAGGCGCGCGAGATCAAGCGCGACCAGGTCGATTGCATGGGCTGTCTGTCGCACTGCCGGTTCTCGAACTGGAAGGACCGCGACGATTACACCACCGGCCGCCTGCCGGACCCGCGCTCGTTCTGTATCCAGAAGACCTTGCAGGACATCGCCCATGGCGGCGACATCGAATACAATCTGATGTTCGCCGGCCATAACGTGTACCGCTTCAAGACCGACCCGTTCTACTCCAACGGCTTCGTGCCGACCGTGCGCCAGCTGGTCGACCGGATCCGCTCGGGCGACTGAGCGCGCCTGCGGCCGCAGCGCGATCGTCAGGATGGCTTGACACCGGAAAGTATCTGGACCATCTAGGTCCTAATTGAGGTGAGAGAGCTAGAGTGAGGTAGTGGCTGATGCGGCCGTATAGTGATGTTCTTGAGCGTTTGCGTGCGGCGGGCTTGCGGCCAACCCGCCAGCGGCTAGCATTGGCGAAGCTGTTGACCGAGCATGGCCACCGCCATGTCACGGCGGAAGATCTGCACACCGAGGCGCGCGCCAAGGGCATTCCGGTGTCGCTGGCGACGATCTACAACACACTCAACCAGTTCACCGAAGCAGGCCTGTTGCGCGAGGTCGTCGTCGACATGGGCCAGTCCTATTTCGACACCAACACCAGCCATCACCATCACTTCTTCGACGAGCGCACCGGCGCGCTCAGCGACATCGACGAGGATGCCGTCGAGATCGGCAAGTTGCCGCCGGCGCCCGAGGGCAAGGTGATCGACCGCGTCGAGGTCATCGTGCGCGTGCGCCCCAAGGCCGCCGACAGGGCCTGACGGCGCGGGCGTGCGCGCCTAGGGATCGATGCCCCAGAGCACGGCGCGCGGCATCCAGCCGTCCACGCCGTCGATGACGACCTGACACCAGCCTTCATCGCACTGTTCGAGCCTGGCGATGACATTCGCCTCGGCGCGCAGCAGGCCCTCCCCCTCATCGACCGGTGCGCGATAAAGGGTCTGAATGCCGTTCTGCACGAGCACGGTGCGTGTGCCGCTGAGCTGGCTGCGATGCACCCAGCCGCGATCGCCGTCGCTATCCTCGATCTGCCGCCAGGCGTAGTGCTCGTCGACGATGCGCACCGGCAGGCCGCGGCGGTGATAGGTCCACTGGCGCGGATAGCGCGAGCCGGGACCGACGCGGACATACGACTCTTCCTTGGCCAGCGAGGCAAAGCGCGGCAGAGCCATGCCGGTGCTGCGACCTATTGCGCCATCGAGCGCGCGTGCGTCGGGTATGGCGGCGCCGAGGGCCAGCAGGTAACACATTGCGGCGCCCAGCGCGACGTCTATGCGAAAATGTGTTAGTTTGCCCATTGCCAAACACTTCAACATCATCACTTTTCGGCTCACCCGCACTTTGACCCGCCAGGTCCCTATGCTAACAAGCGGGCGGGAAGTTCAAGCCGCCAGGTCGGAGAATGCCTCGATGGCGTACAAGCCGCGTGTCATTATTACAAGAAAGCTGCCGGAAGCCATCGAAACCCGCATGATGGAACTGTTCGATAGCCGGCTTAACGAAACCGATGAACCCTATGATCGCAATGCCCTGATCGAAGCGGTGAAGACGGCACATGTGCTCGTGCCGACGGTCACCGATCGCATCGATGCCGGCGTCCTCGGCCATGCCAACCCCGACCTGCGCCTCATCGCCAATTACGGCACCGGCGTCGACAACATCGATGTCAACGCCGCTTACGCCCGCGGCATCACGGTGACCAACACGCCAGGTGTTCTGACCGAGGACACCGCCGATATGACCATGGCGCTGATCCTCGCCGTGTCACGCCGGCTCGCCGAAGGCGAACGCCTGGCCCGCTCCGGCGAGTGGGCCGGCTGGAGCCCGACCAGCATGCTCGGTCACCGGATTCACGGCAAGCGCTTGGGCATTGTCGGCATGGGCCGTATCGGCAGCGCCGTCGCCCGCCGGGCCAAAGGCTTTGGCCTGTCGGTGCACTATCACAACCGCCGACGGGTGCACGCCTCACTCGAAAGCGAGCTGGAGGCGACCTATTGGGAGAGCCTCGACCAGATGCTCGCCCGCATGGACATCATAAGTGTTAACTGCCCGCATACGCCGGCGACCTATCACCTCTTGTCCGCGCGCCGCCTCAAGCTGCTCCGACCGACCACGGTGCTTGTCAACACTTCACGTGGTGAGGTCGTCGACGAGACTGCGCTGACGCGCATGCTGCGCAGCCACGAGATCGCCGGTGCCGGCCTGGATGTGTTCGAGCACGAACCGTCGATCAATCCGCGTCTGCGCGAGCTGAAGAACGTCGTGCTCTTGCCGCATATGGGCTCGGCGACCATCGAGGGCCGCCTCGACATGGGCGAAAAGGTCCTGATCAACATCAAGACCTTTGCCGACGGCCACCGCCCGCCCGATCGCGTCCTGCCCAGCCAGCTCTAAGCCGGCTAGGCCGCGGCTTCGCCCGGCGGCGCAAACGGCCGCGCGATGGTAAAGGCTGCAGCGCTCGGCCCGTGCGCGGCAAGGTGCGCCAGCGCCGCCTTGCCGTCCTCGATGCTCGGCGTCGTGCCCGCGCGCAGCCACCAGCAAGCCAGATGCGGCGTGTTCATGCGCCCGAACCAGTCTTTCTTGCGCTGCAAATAGCGTAAGTGATCGCCAGTGAACACGAACGCTTTCAGGCTGGCCAGATCGCGCCAGACCGACATGTTGATGATCATGTGCGGGTTGTCGAAGGCCGCGATCGCCGTGGCATCGCCGTCATCGGTCTGCAGCCGCCAGATGAAGCCGGGGGCCTGCTCGGCGAGGGCGTTGATATGCGCAATGCCGTCCATGAACTCGGCCATGATCGGGTCGTCAAGCGGCGCCACCGCTTCGGCGATGTTGATCTGCGCCAGGTGCCAGTCTCGGGCCGACTGCATGGGCTCCGCCTCCTTTCTCGCGCTCAGTCCTGCCGACGCCGCCGCATCTCCCGGCCGGCGGGCAGGTCCCAGGGCGCCCGTTCGGCCTCAGCCAGCGCCGTGCTGCGCGACAGGCCGAGATCATTAAGCGCGCGATCATCGAGCGCCGCCAGGGCACGCCGTTCATGCCAAACATCGACCATCAGGGCCAATCTGTCCAACCCGCGCCAGACGAAATCGGCCAGGTGCGGGCGCTGGCGCCGTCGCATGGCGGGAATGCGCGATGCGCCGGTCGCATGGGTGAGCAGGGTCGCCATGATCATCTCCTCGAAAGCGATTGACTTAGAAGTGGTCGTGACGACATCATAAGTGAAACGAATGTTTCTTATGCGCTGAATAACGCTTGGTGATGGCGACGACCGATGGCACGCAATCTCGACACCAGCCTGTTGCGCAGTTTCGTCACCGTGGTCGAAAGCGGTGGCATGACCGCCGCCGCCCGCCAGCTCCACCTGACCCAGGCGGCCGTGAGCCAACAGGTCAAGCGCTTGGAGGAGCAGCTCGGCAGCCAGCTCATCCGCCGCGATCGTCGGGCGCTGACGCCGACCTTGGCCGGTGAAGCGCTGCTCGATCGGGCGCGGCGCCTGCTGGCGCTGAATGACGAGATCTGGACCTTGATGACCAAGCCGGAAGTCGAGGGTGAGGTACGTCTCGGCGTGCCGCACGATTTCGTCGGCCCGCTGCTGCCGCCGATCCTCAAGCGCTTCAGCCGCGCCTGGCCGCGCGTGCAGGTCAGCCTGCGCTGCACGACGACGCCCATCCTGTTGCACGAGCTCGAGCACGGCGATGTCGATCTGACGCTGACCACCGAACGGTTCTCCGGCCCGAATGGCGAAACCCTGTTCATGGACCCGCTGGTCTGGGTCTCGGCACCGGGTGGTGCGGCGGCGCGCGTGCGGCCCGTGCCGCTCGCCCTGTCGCCCAGCCACGAATGCGCCTTTCGTGCACCGGCGATCGAGGCACTCAGTGCCGCCGGTCTGGCCTGGCGCACGGTGTGCGCGTCCCAGGACATGGCGACCCTGCTCGCCATGGTCGAAGCCGAGCTGGCGGTCATCCCGCTGATGGCGTCATCGATCCCCGGTCATCTGCGCGCCGTACCGGATGAGGCCGGGCTGCCCGAGCTGCCGCCTTTTCAGCTCAACCTATACGAGTCCGGCCAGGGCACGAGCGAGGCCGCGCACGAGCTGGCCAATGCCATTCGCACTTATGTCGCCGAGCGCTATGTCTCGGTGCCGCTCAGCCAGGCGAGTTGAGCGGGCAAAGTCGCCCACTGGTCACAAGCTTGGCATGTCGTGCGGCTACACCGCCTAGCGAGGGATAGCCAATTTCTTGGGGGGAGAACTGATGGCACGTTCGATGCTGCCCGGTTTCGCAGCGCTCATGTTGCTGACCAGCACGCCTGTGGCGGCGCAGGAGACCGTGCCGGCGACGCTGGTCGGCCACGCCATCTTGCCGGCGCAGATTTTCGCCCTGCCGCCGGCGGATGCGCCGCGCAGCTTGAACAAATCCGGGCGCTACCTCGATCGCGCGCTACCGGGCGAGCGCACCGAGCGGCTTTACGCCACCCGGCATCCGAGCGGGCTGGCCACGCCGTTTCCGGGCCAGCCGGTGCAGGGCTTTTCCGGCATCATCGCGCGCGGCGACGGCCGCTATCTGACGCTGAGCGACAACGGTTTCGGCAGCAAGGCCAACTCATCGGATGCCATGTTGATGGTGCACGAGCTGGTCGTCGATTTCGCCAGCGGCCAGATCGACGTGCTCGACACCTTGTTCTTGAGCGATCCCGATCGCGTCATCCCGTTCCCGATCCAGAACGAACACACCGACAGCCGCTATCTGACCGGCGCCGATCTGGACATCGAGAGCATCCAGCTTGTCGATGACGTGCTGTGGATCGGCGACGAATTCGGCCCCTATCTGGTCGCGTTCGATGCCGCCGGCCGGGTGCTCAGCTTCCACGAGACGATGATCGACGGTGCGCTGATCCGCTCGCCCGACCATCATAGCGTGCGCACGCCGAGCGAGCCCGGTGAGGTCAGTTTCGAAGCCCGGCGCTCGCGCGGCTTTGAGGGCATGGCGATGTCGCCCGATGGCACACGCCTGTACCCGCTGCTGGAAGGCCCGGTGTGGGATGCCGAGGCCGGCGCGTTCCAGCAGATCGACGGCACCACCGTACTGCCCCTGCTCAGCTTCGATCCGGCGCAGGGCACGTTCCTCGACGAGGTGCGCTATTACCCGCTCGAGGCGGCCGAGCATGCCATCGGTGATTTCAACATGATCGATGAGCGCCGGGCGCTGGTCATCGAGCGCGACAGCGGCCAGGGTGATGCCGCCCGCGCCTGCGCCATGGCCGGCGATACCGGCTGTTTCGACGAGCCGGCGGCGTTCAAGCGGGTCTACGTCATCGATCTCGAGAGCACCGACGCCAACAGCGTGGTCGCCAAGCTCGGCAGCATCGATCTGCTCAATATCCAGGACCCGAAAGGCGTGGCGCAGACCGGCGCGAGCGACGGCGTGTTCACTTTCCCGTTCGTGACCATCGAGAATGTCGACGTCGTCGATGACACGCACATCATCGTCGGCAACGACAACAACTACCCCTTCTCCATGGGCCGCGAACCGGACCAGGCCGACAATGACGAGCTGATCCTTCTGGAAGTGCCCGAGCTGCTCGCGCTCGGCAGCGACTAGGCGATCACGGCGACGCCGAACAGCCAGGGATGCGCGACGAGCAGGGCCGCGTAGAGCGCAATGCCGATCGCAACGGTGATGAGGTCGGCGCGCAGGCCCTGGCTTGGCAGTTTGGCGGTCACCGGTGAGACCCGGCCGATCGACAGGATGCGCGCCAGCACGGCATAGCCACCAATGCCGCCGAACAGCAGCAGGCTGGCCAGATCGCCGCGCACGAACAGATGGCCGAGCCCCCACAGCGCCACGCCGGTGAGCATCGGATGACCGAGCATCTGCTTGATCCGGCTCGGGCTGTAGGCAGCGACCACCAGCACCACGCCGATCAGCATGAGCAGCATGGTCAGGTGCCGGCCCCACAGCGGCGGCGTGTACACCGGCACGTAATCGGCGCGGTTGTAGCCCATGACCAGGACGACAATGCCGGCCAGTGAGACCAGGACGAACACGGCCTTGTAGGGCTTGTCACCCAGCCGTTCGATCAGCGCTGCCTTGCCGCCGGTCACCGGCATCAGATGCATGCCGATGAACAGGACCAGACCCAACAGCATCAACGCCATCGTCGCGTTTCCCCCTCGTCGCGTGACTTACTCGGCCGCCTGCGGCCAGGGATGCACCGGCCGTGGCCCGAGCGGCAGTTCCGGCTCGTCATCTTGATGCGGCGGCCCGGCTTTCGGCGGCGTTGGCGCATCCGGCTTGTCCGCCTTGCGGGCAAAGCGGCGGCTCAGCCAGGCGCTGGCATTGGCCTGGAGCATCAGCAGCGACGGCGTCAGCACCAGGGTCAACAGGGTGGCGAAGGTCAGACCGCCGGCGACCGCGGTGGCAAGCTGGGCCCACCAGTCGGTCGACGGCCCGCCTAAGGTGATCTGCCGTGTGAACAGATCGATGTTGATCTTCAGCACCATGGGCATCAGGCCGAGCACGGTGGTGACCGTGGTCAGCAGCACCGGGCGCAGACGCTGGGCGCCGGTCAGCAAGACGGCATCGAACGCGTCCAGGCCGCGCCGGCGCAGATCGTTGTAGGTGTCGATCAGCACGATGTTGTTGTTCACGACGATGCCGGCGAGCGCGATGACGCCGACGCCGCTCATGACGATGCCGAATGGCTGCTGCATGATGAGCTGGCCCATGAACACGCCGACGGTCGAGAACACGATCGCGCTCAGGATCAAAAAGGCCTGATAGAAACTGTTGAACTGGGTCACCAGGATGATGGCGATCAGGAACAGAGCGACGCCGAACGCCTTGGACAGGAAGGCCGAGCTTTCCGCTTGCTCCTCGTTCTGGCCGCGAAAACGCAGCTCGACGCGCGGATCGAAGTCTTGCGTGTCGAGCCAGGCCTGCAGCTCCTGCACCTTAGTGTCGGGCAGGACGCCCTCGACGGTGTCGGCGGTGACGGTGAGCACGCGGCGGCCATCGACCCGGCTGAGCGTGCCGGTCTTGGTGACCGCGTCGCGCGTGACGAAATTGCTGATCGGCACCATGCCCAGCGGCGTGTGCACGCGTAACAGATCGAAGCGCTCGAGCGAGCGGTCCTCGGCCGGGTAGCGCGCGCGGATGTCGAGCTCTTCGTCGGCATCATCCGGGCGGTAGGTGCCCACGAGCACGCCGTTGGTGACCAGTTGGACAACGCTGCCGACGCTGGCCACGTCGGTGCCAAAACGCGCGGCCATGTCGCGATCGATGTCCAGGCGCCATTCGATGCCCGGGATCGGCCGGCTGTCGGCAACGTCGATCAGCTCGTTATCGGCATCGAAATGCGCGCGCAGCGTGTCGATCACCGGCGGCAGCAGATCCGGGAAGCGCGATGCGACCTCGATCTGCACGTCCTTGCCAGTCGGCGGCCCCTGTTCCTCTTTACGCACCTCGATGCGGATGCCGGCCAGATCGGCCGTGCGCGTGCGGATCTCGTCCATGATCTGCGCGGCCGGGCGGCGGGTGCGCCAGTCGGCGAATTCCATCGAGATGATGCCGATGACGTCCTCGTCGATGTCGTTGTTGCCCTGGCTCATGTCGACGCCGGTGCGGCTGTAGAAGACATCGACACCGTCGACGTCGAGGATGCGCCCTTCGACCTCGCGCACCAGATCGTCGCGCTCGTAAGCGGAGAGATCGCCACGGGCATGGATATGCACCTGGGCCAGCTCGGGCTCGACATCCGGGAAGAATTCGACGCCCTTGCCGAACGTGCCATAGGCCATGAAACCGCCGGCGGCGACACAGATCGCGATCGCCAGGGTGATCAGCGGCCGTCTGACCGAGGCCTTGAGGAAGCGGACATAAGCGCCGACCAGGCCGCCGACCTCGTGCAGATCCTTGTGCGCCTCATCGCCGGCCAGGCTGGCGCGCGTGCCGGCCTTGGCACTGCGCCCAAGCACCGAGCCCAGGACCGGCACGAACACCAGGGCCATCATCAAGGAGGCGGTCAGCGTCGCCAGCAGGGTGATCGGCAGGTATTTCATGAACTCGCCGACAATGCCGGGCCAGAACAGCAGCGGTGCGAAGGCGGCCAGCGTCGTCGCGGTCGACGCCGTGATCGGCCAGGCCATGCGCTGGGCGGCCCGCTTGTAGGCCTTACGCGCATTCAAGCCCTCGGCCATTTTCCGATCGGCATATTCGGTCACCACGATGGCACCATCGACCAGCATGCCGACAGCCAGGATCAGCGCGAACAGCACGACGATATTGACCGTCAGGCCCATGATGCCGAGCACCAGGATGCCGGTCAAAAACGAGCCGGGCACGGCCAGGCCGACCAGGCCGGACGAACGCAGGCCGAGCGCAGCGATGACCACGATCATGACCAGCAAGACCGCGCTTAGCACATTGTTTTGCAGATCACGCAGCATGCTTTCGATGTCGTCGGACTTGTCCTGGGTAAAGCCGACATCGATGGTCGGCGGCCAGTTCTGCCGTTCTTCCGCGACCACGGCCTGCACCTGCTCGATGGTCTCGATGATGTTGGTGCCAAGACGCTTTTTCACTTCCAAAGCCAGCGCCGGCTTGCCATTGACCCGGGCAAAACCGGTGGCGTCCTTGAAGGTGCGCCGGCCCGAGGCGATGTCGCCGACCGTGATGATGGCATCGCCATCGACCTTGACGGCGAGTTCTAAGACATCGCGCACGTCCTCGAACACGCCCGGCACCTTGATGGCGAACCGGCCCTCGCCGGTATCGAGCGCGCCGGCGGCGACCAGCAGGTTGTTGCGCCGGACGGCATCGAGCAGCTCGGCCTCCTCGATGCCGTAGCTTTCCAGCTTCATCGGATCGATGATGACCTCGAGCAGCTCTTCGCGATCGCCGGCGATGTCGACCTCGAGGACATTCGGCAGGCCTTCCACGCGATCTTGCAGATCACGTGCGGTCTTGAGCAGGGCGCGCTCGGGGACATCGCCCGAGAGCGTGACCACGATCACCGGGAACAGCGCGAAATTGACCTCGTTGACGGTCGGCTCGTCGGTCTCGCTGGGCAGATCCGGCTTCACCAGATCGACTTTTTCGCGCACGTCGTCCATGGCCTGGTCGATGTCCATGCCGGCCTGGAATTCGAGCGTCACCGACGCATGGCCCTGGGAGGCGACCGAGGTCATCTCGTCGACGCCCTCGATGCTCTGCAGTTCCTGTTCCATCGGCCGCACGAGCAGGCGCTCGGCGTCTTCCGGCGAGATGCCCTCATGGTTCATCGAGACGTAGACGATCGGGATGTTGATGTCCGGATCGGCCTCCTTCGGGATCGCCTGATAGACGTAGACGCCCGAGATCAGGATCAGGCACAGCGCGAGCAGGACGGTGCGCGGGCGGGAAAACGCCGCCTCGATCAGGCTTCTCATGCATCGCCTCCGTCCGCCTGGGCAACCTGCTCTTCCGGCACCGGCTTGACATGATCGCCCTCACGCACGAAGCCCTGGCCGACGGTGATCAGGCGCAGCGTTTCGGGCAGACCGGTCAGGTACACGGCCTCCGGCGTGCTGCGCACGATCTGGGCGGTGTGGAACACGACGGTATCGTCCGCGTCGACCGCCTTGATGCCCAATCGCCCGGCATCGTCGAGCACGAGCAGGCTCGGGCTGACCGCATGCGCCGGCACTTCATCCAGCTCGAGCAGCAGATCGGCCGTAGCGTTGGCGACGAAGCGACCCTCGGGATCGGGCACGGTCAGCTCGATCTCGAAGGTGCGCGTCTCGGCATTGGCCTCTCGGGCGACGAAGGTGACCTCACCTTGATAGACGTCGCCGGTCGGCAGGCGCACGGAGCCGGTCAGCCCGGTGTGCAGCTTGCCGATATCGTCCTCGGCGACATAGCCGAGCACCAGGAACGGGTCACTTTCGATCAGGCGCGCGATCGGATCGCCGTTTTCGACATAGTCGCCGACCTCGACGACGAGCTGTTCGACGGTGGCATCGAAGGGCGCGCGCACGGCGGTGTTTTCCAGGGCGATGGTGGCGCGCTTGCGCTGGGCTAGGGCGTCGCGCAACAGCGCTTCGGCCTCTTTCACCCGGGTTTCGGCCGCATAGCCGCGGGTACCGAGCTGCTTGGCGGCATCCGCCTCGAGCTGGCGCTGGGCGACCAACGCGTCGGCCTGCTCCATGATCGCCTGCAGGTCGCGCTGGTCGATCTGGGCGAGCAGATCGCCGTCCTGCACGCTGTCGCCGCGCTCGACCGGGCGCTCGACGATGCGGCCGTTGGCCTCCGCTCGGACCTGGACCAGGCGGTTCGGCTTGGTGACGCCGTTGAGCGGCAACTGGCGGGCGATCGGCGCCGCCTGGCTCGCGTGCACGCGCACGGAAAACGGCGCCCGCGCATCGGCCTCGCTGGCCGCTGCCGCTTCGCTGTCGGCGGGCAGCACGCCCTCGGCCTCGCCGGCCGGCGGCGTCTGCGCCCCGCCAAGTCCCGCAAGCCTTTCCTGCACGAAGGGCTGCCCGGAGAGCAGCCAGCCGGTAACGGCCAGCGCGATCACCGCGGCAATAAGGTAGGAGGATTTCATTCGGCAGCCTCCACGATGCGGTCGCTGTCGCCATAGCGGCGGCGCGCGGCATCGTGCTGTAATGCGTCAATCAGACGGTCTCTGTTGGCTTTGAGAAAACCGAGGCCGGTGCCGAGCATGGTCAGGCCGTACTCGGCGGCAAAGCGCATGCCGGGCGTCATGTCGTCATCGGGTGCGCGGTCCTGCGTGCAGCGTTGCACCGAGGCGAGCGAGTCTTCGAACTGGGCGATCACCTGATCGATCACCTCGGCGACACGCGCCGGCGGCAGGAGGTGCGCGAAATACATCAACGCGAGGAACTCCGAGCGCAGGCGGTGGCGCGGCTCGGCGGTCTGCAGTTCGCCGGTCAGCGCCTCATGGCCGGCCTCGGTCAGGCTGTAGATCTTCTTGGTTGGCCGGCCGTCCTGCTCGACGACCTCGACCGTGACCAGGCCCTGGCGGGCGAGATCGGCCAAGGCCGGATAGATCGAGCTGAAGCCGGCCAGATAGAAGTGGTGAAACGTGTCCTCGAAGCACTGTTTGATTTCGTAACCGGTGCGATCACCGAACGACAGCACACCCAGGCACAGCGTCTTCACATCCATTCCACAACCATCCACGTTTGCAGCGCACAGCCAGGGCCGTTCACGCCCGAGCATCCGCCATATATATCGGGTCGATACGCATCGCAATGATATATATCGGAACGATACACAAAGGCTGCTGGCTGTGCCCGATGGATCACACGTGATCGGCGCGCGTCAGACCTCTTGTGCCGGCGGCGGCGTTGCCTATATGCGCGTTTGCGGGGGCATGATCTGGCCCGCTGACTTGATCCGTAAGGCGTGTCCAAGTGGAGCGCAGGATCTGACCATGTATCGCTTCAGGTAAGGAGGGTACGCATGACCGTTATCGACTATCGTCCGCTTTATCGTTCGGTCGTCGGCTTCGATCGTCTGGGTCGGATGCTTGACGAAGCCTATGAGGTGGCGCGCGACAGCGCGACCTCGCCCCGTTACGACATCGTCAAGCTCGACGCGGACATCTACCGCATCACCATGGCCGTCGCCGGGTTTGCGCGGGATGATCTCGACATCGTGAGCGAGAACGACGTCCTGACCGTCAAAGGCACGGTCAAGGACGAGCCCCTGGCCGAAGGCAGCAGGGTGCTGCATCAGGGCATCGCGCGCAGCGCCTTCGAGCGCCGCTTCCAGCTGGCCGACCATGTCGAGGTCGACCATGCCGAGCTGCGCGACGGCCTGCTGCACATTACGTTGGTGCGTCGGGTGCCGGAGGCGCTGAAGCCCAAGCGCATCGACATCAGCGCAGGCAGCACGCCGACGACCACGGCCGCAGCGGCCTGATTGCACGGCGACGCTGTCGCCGTAAGTCCATGGCGAGGCGTCCAAGGGCGCCTCGCCAGCGCGCCGCGTGTTGCGTCCACGCGTTTTGTGCCTACCCCTTTGTGCTTATATGGAGGGTGCTGGCCGCGGATGCGGCGTTCAGCGATACTCTAGGACTGCGTAAACGTAGCGTTAGGGATACGAAGCTTGGGCGAGCGATTGTACCGCGATCTCGGTCTGCAACCCGGCGCCACCGAGGAGGCGATCCGGCAGGCCTATCGTCGGCTGGCCAAGGAGCTGCATCCTGATCGCAATCCAGGCGACACGTCGGCCGAGGAACGCTTCAAGCGCGTCTCGGCCGCCTATGAAATCCTGAAGGACAAGGACAAGCGCGGCCAGTACGATCGCGGCGAGATCGACGAGCAGGGCAACCCGCGCCACAGCTTTGGCGCCGGCTTTCGCCCCGGTGCCGGCGGTTTCGATGGCGCTGCCGGTGGCTTTGGCGGGCGCGGGCCGGACTTTCGCGCGCGCGGCCAATGGCATGGCGGGTCCTCGGGCGGCTTCGAGGGCATCGAAGACATCATCAACCAGTTTTTCGGCCAGCGCAGCGGCTTTCCTGGCGGCGGCAGCGCCGGCGCTTCAGGCGGCAGCGGTCGCAGCCACGGCGGCGGCCCGGCCAAGGGCAAGGATCTGCGCTACAAGATCGAGCTCGATTTCGTCGAAGCGGCCACCGGCGTCACGCGCACCATCGAACTGCCCGGCGGCGACCGGCTGAACGTGCGCATTCCCGCCGGCGCCGAGGACGACCAGACCCTGCGTCTGAAAGGCAAGGGCCAGAGCGGCGCTGGCGGTGCGCCCGGCGACGTCCTGATCAAGCTCAAGGTCAAGCCGCACGCCCAGTTCGAGCGCCGCGAGCAGGACATCCACCTCGATCTGAAGGTGCCGCTGGCGACAGCCGTTCTCGGCGGCAAGGTGCAGGTGCCGACAGTGCATGGCACGGTCAGCCTGAACATCCCCAAGGGCACCAGCTCGGGTGCCACCTTGCGCCTGCGCGGCAAGGGCGTCGTCGATGCCAAGTCGAACGAGGCCGGTGATCAGCTTGTGCGCGTAATGATCACCCTGCCGGACAAGCCCGACAGCGAGCTCGAAGACGCCATCCGCACCTGGACCGGTGCACGCGCGACCAGCAACGTCGCTTGAGTGTCGTGCTCGAGCCCAACCCGCGCCGGCGCACCGCGCTGATCGAAACCGTTGGCCTGCTGGTTGCCATGATTGGCCTGGCGGCGCTTCTGGGTGCGCTCATCGGCGGCCCGTTCGGGATCGCGCTTGCTTTGGGTATGGCCGTGTTCGGTGCGTTCGGTGGTTCGAACGCGCCCACCGCGTTGATCTTGCGCATGTGGCGCGCCCGACCGCTGTCGCGTTGGCAAGCGCCGCGCCTGCGTGGCATGGTCGATGAACTCGCCCGGCGCGCCAACCTGCCCGAAGCACCGCTCTTGTTCCTGCTGCCGTCGCCAACGCCCAACGCGGCGGCGCTTGGCACGCCGGACCAGCCGGTGCTGGTCGTCTCGCGTGGCCTGCTGCAACAGCTCAGCCCGCGGGAGATGTACGGCGTGCTCGCCCATGAAATGGCCCATGTCGCCCATGGCGACGTCACCACCATGCGCCTGACCGCCTCGCTCGCCCAGGTCATCGGCGCGCTGTCGCTGGCCGGCATGATCACCTGGTTTGCCAGCGTGCTTTTGGCCGGCGACGAGATCGCGGCCATGCCGTTCACGGCGCTGCTCCTGTTCGCGTCGGCGCCCACTTTGGTGACCTTGATGCAGCTGGCCCTGTCGCGCCAGCGCGAGTTCGCCGCCGATGCCCGCGCGGTTCAGCTCGCCGGCGATGCCGGTGGCCTGGCAAGCGCGCTGCTCAAGCTCGAGCACTGGCGCTCCCGCATGGCCATGCTCGCCGGACGCATGGTCGGCATGCCGCCGAGCTGGCTGGCGACCCATCCGGCGACCCCGGCGCGCATCGAGCGCCTGCGCGACATCGCCGGCTTCGAGCCCTATCGACCGGTGCGCCGGCCGCCGCAGCGCCTGATGACCGTCGATCCCTGGCTTTGACCTGCTGCGCCAGCGGGCTCAGGCATACGGATCGGCGGCGTCCCGCAGGCCGTCACCCATGAAATTGAAGGCGAGCACGACGATGATCACCGGCACGACCGGCATCATCAGCCACGGATAGAGCGCGACGACATTGATGTTCTGCGCTTCGGTAAGCAGCACGCCCCAGCTGGTGATCGGCGGCCGCAGGCCGAGGCCGAGAAAGGACAGCGCAGTTTCGCCGAGGATCATCGCCGGGATCGACAGCGTCGCCGAGGCGATCAGGTGGCTCATGAAACTCGGCACCAAATGCCGGCCGATGATGCGCGGCGTGCCCGCGCCCATGAGCATGGCCGCCTGGGCGAAATCCTCTTCACGCAGCGCGAGGATTTTCGAGCGCACCGCCCGCGCCAGGCCGGTCCAGTCGATCAGGCCGAGAATGATGGTGATGCCGAAATAGATCCACAACGGGTCCCAGGTGACCGGCAGGGCGGCCGACAGCGCCATCCACAAAGGCAGTTCCGGGAAGCTGCGGATGACCTCGATCGTGCGTTGCACGAGGTTGTCGATCCAGCCGCCATAATAGCCGGAAACGCCGCCGAGAATAATGCCGAGCAGGAAGGAAATGGTGATGCCGATCAGGCCGACGGTGAGCGAGACGCGTGCGCCGTAGATGATACGCGATAGCTGATCGCGACCAAGTCGATCCGTGCCGAGCAGATAGAGCGTGCCGCCTTCGGCCGGGCAGATCAAATGCAAATCACCCGGGACCATGCCCCAGAATTTGTAAGGATCGCCGCGGCAGAAAAAGCGGATCGGCTGCACCTTGCTGGGGTCAGGCGTGTACTGCCGCTGCAAGGTCTCCATGTTGAGGCTATAGCTGTAGCCGTAGACAAACGGTCCGACGAGCCGGCCCTCATGAAAGAGATGCACCGATTGCGGCGGCGCATAGATTGCATTGGGGTTGCGGGTGTTGAGTTCGTACGGCGCCAGAAATTCGCTGATCAGGATCGAGCCGTAGAACAGCAAAAGGATATACATGCTGATGAGGGCGAGCTTGTGCTTGCGGAACTTCCACCACATCAACTGCCATTGCGATGCGGTGTAGAACTTCTCCTGCTCCGGCGTCAGCTCGTCGTGCTCATAGGCATCGAACGGCTCGGGATTGACGTAGCGCTCGCTCATCGGGTGCGGCTCCCCTCAAAGCGGATGCGCGGATCGAGTGCGGCCAGGGCCAGATCGGACAGCAGCACGCCGATCACGGTGAGGAAGGCCAGCAGCATCAAAAACGAGCCGGCGAGATACATGTCCTGGGTCTGCAGCGCGCGCAGCAGCATCGGCCCGGTGGTCGGCAGCGAGAGCACGATCGACACCACGGCGGCACCGGAAATGATCTGCGGCAAAAGATTGCCGATATCGGCGATGAAGGGGTTGAGCGACATGCGCAACGGATACTTGATCAGCGCGCGGCCGGGCGGCAGGCCCTTGGCCTTGGCGGTGACGACGTAGGGCTTTTGCAGCTCATCCAGCAGGTTGGCGCGCAGGCGTCGGATCATGCCGGCGGTGCCCGAGGTGCCGATGACGAGGACCGGCACCCACAGATGGGCGAGCACCGAGAGGAACTTGTCCCAGCTCATCGGCGCATTGAGGTATTTCGGGTCCATCAACCCGCCGATCGAGGTGCCGAACCAGACATTGGCAACGTAAAGCAGGACCAGCGCGAGCAGAAAATTCGGCGTCGCCAGACCGAGAAAGCCGATGAATGTAAGTGTGTGGTCGCCAACCGAGTATTTGTGCGTCGCCGAGTAGACGCCGATCGGGAACGACATGCCCCAGGTGAAAATAATCGTCGCGAACGATACGATGAAGGTCAGCAGCAGACGGTCGCCAACGACTTCATTGACCGGCCGGTCATATTCAAAGGACCAGCCAAGATCGCCGCGCAACAGCCCGGTCGCCCAGACCAGATATTGCTGCCACATCGGCTTATCGAGGCCGTAGATCTCACGCAAGCGCTGCACGCGCTCGTTCTGCAGGCCTTCGCCCTGGGCCTGCAACTCGGCGATATAGCTGGTCAGGTAATCGCCCGGCGGCAGCTGGATGATAATGAACGTGATCACGCTGATGGCTATCAGCGTGGGCACCATCAACAGCAGTCGATGGACCACGTAGCGAAGCATCATCCCTCCCATGTCCGCGTCTCGAGGTCTAAGGCCTCGAGCCGGTGCGGACAAGCGTTCCGCGAGCACCGTGGCGGCTCATTGTGACCGCAGCGTGGCAGCGCTCGCGTCCACGTGATGGCCTCACGCAAAGCTTACCTAGCAGACCAGCCTTACCATGACGTTAACGCCGTGCGAGCTGCGCGCAGAGCCTCGCGAGGATAAGCGAATCGTCGAATAGACCGGATTTGCATTGCGCTTCGGCCGTGCTCAGGGCGCGCAGGGCGGCGCGCACCCGCTCGCTGCGCCAATAACGGGTCTGCTGGATGAGCGGGCCTTTCTGGCGGAAAAACACCGGCGGTTTGAGACCGGCCACGGCTGCCTCGGCGCTTTCCCCGGCTTCCATGGCGCAACCCAGGTTGTGCAGCCGCATGAGGTGACGCAGCAAGGCGCGCAGCATACGCACGACGGCGACGCCTTCCCCGAGCAGGTGGCTGCGCAGACGTTCGGCTTCGGCCAGCTGGCCGAGCAGGACGGCGTTGGCGAAATCGTCCAGTTCCGGTGCCGAGCTGTCGCCGACCACCTGGCTGGCGGTGGCCAGATCGAGCCGCTTGCGCCCGTTCGGGGTGGCGCTCAGAAACAGGGCCAGCTTGTCGATCTCGTTGCGGGTCATTTGGTGATCGGCGCCGAGATGCTCGGCCAGATAGGCGCTCGCGTCGCGATCGGCGTCGATGCCGTGGCCCTCGAGCATGGCGCGCAGGCTGGCGGCGAGCTCGCGGCCGGACTCGCGATAGCAGGCGATTGTGGCGATGTTCGGCGCTTTTTCGGCGAGCTTACGCAGCTTGGAGCGCGGCGGCAGATCGCCGGCTTCGATGACCGTGCGCGCCAGCGGATCACGCAGGTTCAAGAGCGCCTGTAGCGCCGGTGTGATGGCATCATCGGCCTGACGCACGCGCAAGACACGCGGGCCGGCGAGCAGATCGTAACTGCTGGCCTCATCGGCCAGCCTGGCTGGCTCGTTCTTCAAGGCGTCGGCGCCGAGTTCTTGCACAAGCGGCGGCTCTTGTGGGTGGCAGGCGGCGATCCAATGCCGGGCGCGCTCGCTGGCCAGCCCCTGATCCGGACCGTAGACCAGGATCGCGTGCACGGCCGCGTCGGGCTTGCGCAAGAACCGCTCGATCTGGCCACCGGCGAGTTTCATCGCCTCATGCGGCCGGTTGCGGCAGGCCGTCGATCAGCGCGACGGACAGCAGCGTGCGGATTTCGTGGGCGATTTCGATGGCCACGCGGCGTTCGGCGTCGCGGCGCGCGATCTGTGTCGCGAACGGATCGTCGAGCGCGTTGTAAGACGCCGTGCGCCGGACGAAATTGTCGTAGAGCAGGGCCTGGCTGGCGCGATCGCGTAGCTGGAACGCGGCGGTGAGCGTGAAGTTGAAGCGCGTCGCCTCGTTGTCGAGCTGGATGGCCAGACGTGTGGTGTCGCTGCGCACGCGCAGAGCCAGGACGTAGATCGCCAGGCCCTCGCCGCCGACGGCGCGCAGATCGCGCTTGAGCGCATCGTGCACCATGAATTCGATGCGATCGACCGGATCGCGCGCCATCTCAATCTGGCCGAGCGCGGCATCGACCGCCGACAGCTCGCCTTCGGCGGTCGCCGGCGCATAGACTGGCCGGAAGCCGCAGGCGTTCACGAGACCGAGGCCGGTGAGCACGGCCAGCGTGCCACGCCGGGTCGCGAGGGGGGCGCGGCGTCGGGCAGACAAGGCCTCAGACCACGATATTGACGATTTTGCCGGGCACGACGATGACCCGGCGGGGATCGCGGCCGTCCATGGCCCGCTGCACGCCGATATCGGCCAGAGCGGCGGCGCGCACGGCGTCTTCCTCGGCATCGGCCGGCACGCTGACCTCACCGCGCCGCTTGCCGTTGACCTGCACGCCCAGCGTAACGGTGTCGATGGTCAGCCAGGCCGGATCGGCCTTCGGCCAGGGCGCATTGGCGAGCAGTTCGCCGTGGTCCAGCACGGCCCAGAGCTCTTCGGCCAGATGCGGCACCATCGGCCCGAGCATCAAGACCAGGCCGTCGAGCGCTTCGCCGAGCGTGCCCGGATCGACCTTGCCGGCTTCGGCCTCGATCGTGTTGGACAGCTCACGGATCAGGGCGACCGCTTTGTTGAAATGCAGCTCGCGCAGCTCATGGGTGACCGCATCGATGGTGCGGTGCAGCTTGCGCTTGAGCGCGGCGCTGGCCTCGTTGCCGGGTTCGGCCGCGCGATCGGCGCCGGCGACGCGCGGCGCGTGGTCCTCAATCAGGCGCCACAGCCGGTTGACGTAGCGCCAGGCGCCGTCGATGCCGGCATCGGTCCATTCCAGATCGCGATCGGGCGGGCTGTCCGAGAGCATGAACAGGCGCGCCGTGTCGGCGCCATAGGCCTCGATGATGGTCGTCGGATCGACCGTGTTGTGCTTGGATTTGCTCATCTTCTCGACGCGGCCGGGGATCACCGCGCGGCCGGTGTCGAGGGTCACCCAGTTCCCGGCCGCATCCGTGGTCACCCGATCCGGCTCGAGCCAGGTGCCGTCTCCGTCCTTGAAGGTCATGTGCGTGACCATGCCTTGCGTGAACAGGCCGGCGAACGGTTCGTCGAGGTCGAGATAGCCGCAGGCCGACATGGCACGCGTGAAGAAGCGCGAATAGAGCAGGTGCAGCACGGCGTGCTCGACGCCGCCGATATACTGATCGACCGGCAGCCAGTACTCCGCCGCCGCCCGATCGAACGGCAGCGTCTCGTTGACGGCATCGCAAAAGCGGGCGAAGTACCACGAGCTCTCGACAAAGGTGTCGAAGGTGTCGGTTTCACGCCGCGCCGGACGGCCACAGGCCGGGCAATCGACGTGCTTCCAGCTCGGATGGCGCTCGAGCGGGTTGCCGGGCGAAGTGAAATCGATGTCGTCCGGCAGCTCGACCGGTAGCTGGTCGCGCGGTACCGGCACGATGCCACACGCCTCGCAATGCACCACCGGGATCGGGCAGCCCCAATAGCGCTGGCGCGACACGCCCCAATCGCGCAGGCGATAGGTGATCTCGCTGCGGCCGAGGCCCTGGTCGGCCAGATGATCGATGATCGCACGCTTGGCCTCGGGTACTGCCAGACCGTTCAGGAAATCCGAATTGAACAGCGTGCCGTCGCCGGTATAGGCCTCGTCCTCGATGCTGAACGTCGCCGGATCGGCATCGGGCGGCAGGACAACGGGGGTCACCGGTTGGCCGTATTTGCGGGCGAAATCCAGATCGCGCTGATCGTGCGCCGGGCAGCCGAAGATCGCGCCGGTGCCGTAGGCCATGAGCACGAAATTGGCGACATAGATCGGCAGGTCTTCGGTCGCACCCAGGGGATGGGCGACGCGCAAGCCGGTATCAAAGCCTTTCTTCTCGGCCTTTTCCAAGGCCTCTTCCGAGGTGCCGGTGCGCAGACAATCGGCGATGAACGTGGCGAGTTCCGGGTTGTCGGCGGCCAGCTCGCTGGCGAGCGGATGGTCCGGTGCGATCGCCATGAACGAGGCGCCCCAGAGCGTATCCGGCCGGGTGGTGAACACTTCCAGCGTGTCGTCACGGCCGATGATCTTGAAGTGCACGCGGGCACCCTCGGAGCGGCCGATCCAGTTGGTCTGCATCAAGCGGACCTTGTCCGGCCAGCGCTCGAGATGCCCGATGGCGCCGAGCAGATCGTCGGCGTAGGCGGTGATTTTGAAGAACCACTGGCTGAGCCGGCGCCGTTCGACCGGGGCACCGGAGCGCCAGCCGCGGCCGTCGATGACCTGCTCGTTGGCGAGCACGGTCAGGTCGACCGGGTCCCAGTTGACATAGCTTTCCTTGCGATAGACCAGGCCGCGGGCGAGCATGTCGAGGAACATGGCCTGCTCGTGGCGGTAATAGTCCGGATCGCAGGTGGCGATTTCGCGCGACCAGTCGAGCGACAGGCCCAGCAGGTGGAACTGGCTGCGCATCTCGGCGATATTCTGATAGGTCCACTTGGCCGGGTGCACGCCCTTTTGCATGGCGGCGTTCTCGGCCGGCATGCCGAAGGCGTCCCAGCCCATGGGGTGCAGCACGTTGAAGCCCTGGGCGCGCTTCAGCCGGGCGACGACATCGCCCATGGTGTAGTTGCGCACATGGCCCATGTGGATGCGCCCCGACGGATAGGGGAACATCTCGAGGACATAGTATTTCGGCCGTGTGGTGTCATTCTTGGCCGTGAACGTGCCGCGCTCCTGCCAGACCTCTTGCCATTTCTTCTCGATCTCTCGGAACGGGTAGCGTGACATGGCTCCTGGCACTTTATGCACGTGATCAAGACGGACGGCGCGCGGCAAGCCGGCGAGCGGGCGCGCGACGAACACACGAAACGGCTGGGGCGATCAACCGGCGCTGGCGATCTTCAGGTCGCGCGCGCGGCTCAAAATGGCGTTTTCCAGATCGATTTCGGTCTGTTCCGCCACCGGCGCATCGACCCAGGTGTCGCCCTCGCGCACCTGGCGAAACGCGGCGACGCGCAGGCCGTCGGCGCGCAGCACGGTATCGCGGATATAGACGTTCAGCTTGAAGCGCTCGTTCGGGCTCTCCGGCGGCACGTACCAGTCGGTGATGATGACGCCGCCGAACGGGTCGGTCGAGGCGAGCGGCATGAAGTCGACGGTCTCGAGCGAGGCGTACCACAGGAAGCTGTTGACGCCGACGCCGCCGCCGGCACCAGCGGCCGCCTCGTTGTTGCGATCGCCGCGCATCCAGCCGGAGATGTCGAAGCCGTCATTGCCGTGGATCGTGCCGTACTGCTCGCGGATCTTCCACTTCTGCTCGGTCTGGTATTCCTCGGCCGGCTCGACCGAGACCTGCCGGTCAGGGTCGCCAGTGCCACAGGCGCTGACCAGGACGCCCAGAGCGGCCAGAGACAAAGCACGGAAGACGAGCGCGCGCATCGAACGGGTCCTCACCCAATGATCGTAGTGGCGCCGCTGTCTAGCAGAATTCAGAAGCTCAGGCGAATACTAACCAGACCGGCGGCAGAGCTGTCGCGCTCGAGCGGATCGCGCAACGCCAGATCACCTTGCAAGGTGAGTGACGAGCCCAGAGCCAGATCGGCGCCGAGGCCATAAATGCCGGCAACCTCGCCCTGGTCAAGCCGGTCATAGGCGACACGCGTGGTCACAGGGCCGATGGCGTAGGCCAGGCTGGCACGCCACAGCTTGTCGACGCTGGTGGCATCCTCGTCCTGCAGGAAGGCGGCGCCGACCTTGAAATTGGCGATGCCCACTTCGCCCTGCACGGCCAGTTCCTCGCGGCCGCCGATCAGCCGGTCACGGCTGTCGTTGATGCTGCCGCCGAAACTGAGATGCACCGGCGTGTCGCCCAGGGCATGCGTGTCGACGCCGAGCCCGACGCTGCCGGCCTTGGTATCGCCGGCCGGCATCAACGCGGCGGTCGAGTGCGGCTGGGCGCTGGCGCCACTCAGCCAGATGCTGGTGCCCTGGCCGCGCGGCGTAAAGCTCATCGGCATCGACGAGCGCGTGGCGGTGTCCGACAGCGCAGGCACGGTTTCGCGCTCGAGCAGCAGGCCACCCAAGCTGAAATCTTCCATGGCGACCACCGGCGTGGCCAACAGGCACAACGCCAGGGCCAGACCGCCCAATCGGAACTTTGCTGCGATGCTCATCGCGCGCACACCACCGCGACCACGTACCTGCGACAAAAGAGTATAGACCCAGAACAACTTTCCGGAAAGTTAATCAAGGCCGATTTCTTTCCACCTGTTGCAAAAAGAAGCGGGGGGGGGGGGGGCGCCGCGTCCCGTCCCCGCCCTAAAATCGGGGGGGCGGTCTAAGACACCGGCACCCGGGGGGGGGCGCGCGCGACC
>JBHJHH010000041.1:0-24634 GCA_050331015.1 Geminicoccaceae bacterium | reverse complement strand
CGCTCAGCCCGCGCATCGCCTTCCTGCACGATGTCATCGGCACGACGCCGGAACCGCTCGGCACGTTCGTGCAGAACCGAAAGGCCGTGACGCTCGGCCTGTCGTTTGATTATCTGACACGCCTGCGCGCCGACGTGTCGTACACGACCAGTTTCGGGGCCGGCCAATATAACCAGCGGCGCGATCGGGATTTCATCGCCGCCAGCCTGAGCTGGTCGTTCTGAAGAGATGCCGTGCGTTTGGGAGGTGTTGAGGATGGGTGGTGTCTGGCAGCGGATCTCGGTCCCGGCCGCGCTTAGCCTGCTGGTCGCGGGCCTGCTGGCGCAACCGGCTTGGGCCAGGGTCACGGCCGATGAGGCGGCACGCCTGGGCAAGGATCTGACGCCGCTGGGTGCCGAGCAGGCGGGCAATGCCGAGGGCACCATCCCGGCCTGGGACGGCGGTCTGACCACGCCGCCGGCCGGTTTCCAGCCCGGTCAGCATCGCATCGATCCGTTTCCGGACGATCAGCCTCTGTTCGTCATCGATGCCGGCAATGTCGCGCAATACGCCGACAGGCTGTCGCCCGGCCAGGTCGCCATGATCCAGCGCTATCCGGACAGCTGGCGCCTGCCGGTCTACCCGACCCGGCGCACCGCCGCCTTTCCCGAGCGCGTCTACCAGGCAACCTTGCGCAACGCGACCACGGCCGAACTGGTCGAGGGCGGCAACGGCATCGCCAGTGCCGGCGAGGGACCGGCCTTTCCCATGCCGCAAAATGGCCTGGAAGCGGTCTGGAACCACCTGACCCGCTATCGGGCCGATACCATCGTGCGCGAGTACGCCCAGATCGTGCCCACCGCCGGCGGCACCTATACCGAGGTGCGCATCAAGGAGGACATCCTGCTCAACTATGCGCAAGAAGGCGCCACGGTTGAGAGCATCGACAACATTCTCGGCTATTTCATCCAGGAGGTCACCGCGCCGGCGCGCCTGGCCGGCGAGATCCTGCTGGTGCATGAGACCCTCAATCAGAAGGCGCAAAGCCGCCAGGCCTGGGTCTACAATCCGGGTCAGCGGCGCGTGCGCAGGGCGCCCAATGTCGCCTATGACAATCCCGGCACGGCCTCGGATGGCCAGCGCACCAGCGATGATCTCGACATGTTCAACGGCGCGCCCGATCGCTACGACTGGGAACTGGTCGGCAAGCGCGAACTCTACGTTCCGTACAACAACTACCGGCTCGGCGCGTCAGACCTGCGTCACAGCGACGTTATCCAGGCCGGCCACCTCAACCCGCAGCATCTGCGCTACGAGTTGCACCGCGTCTGGGAAGTGCGCGGCACGCTCAAGGACGGCACCAGCCACATCTATGCCCAGCGCACCTTTTTCATCGACGAGGACAGCTGGCAGATCCTCGTGGCCGACATGTACGACGCGCGCGGCGAGCTCTGGCGGGTCGCCGAGGCCTACGCGATCACGTACTACGACGTGCCCACCCTGCTCGATCAGGCCTTCGCCGTCTATGATCTGCAAAACGGCCGCTATCTCGTGTTCGGCCTGAACAACGAGCTGCCGGCCAAGCGCTTCAATCAGGACAACCTGAGCCCGGCCGACTTCAACCCGAACGCCATTCGCCGTCGCGGTCGCTGAGCATGGCGCGCGGCACTGGCCTGGCCGCGGCGGTGCTCGTGGCCGCTTTTCTGGTCGGTCCGGCGCGAGCGCAGGACAGTGCGCCGGCGCCACGGCCGGCCGAGCATCTGCCGCTGGTGACCGAGAGCCTGTTGCTCGATCTGGCCATGGTCGATGACCTGGTCATCGCGGTCGGCGAGCGTGGTCATATCGTGCGACGAAGCGCCGACGGCGCGGTGACCCAGGCTGAGGTGCCGGTGCGCGCGCTGCTCACCGCGTTGAGCGCGCTGGCAGATGGCACGCTGGTCGCCGTCGGCCATGATTCGGTCGTGCTGCGCTCGGAAGATGCCGGCGCAAGCTGGCAGCTCGTGCATCGGGATGTCGATTTCGATGCGCCGCTGCTTGATGTCCGCTTTGTCGACAACACGCGCGGCTTCGCGGTCGGCGCCTACGGCCAGCTTCTGCGCAGCGTCGATGGCGGTCGCACCTGGCAGCGCGACAGCCTTCATGTCGATGAGCCGCATGTCTACCATCTGGAGGTGCTCGATGACGGCCGCCTGCTCGCCGTTGGCGAGTTCGGCGCGCTGCTGCTGTCAAACGACGGCGGTGCCAGCTTCACATGGCTCGACGGGCCTTATGACGGCACGTTTTTCACCAGTGCGCGCAGTATCGACGGCACGCTCTGCATCGCCGGTCTGCGCGGGCATCTGTTCTGTGCGGCCGACGTTGGCGGTCCCTGGCGGGCGATCGATCTCGGCACGCAGGCGTCGATCCTGCGCCTCGTGCCGTTGGAGACCGGCATGCTGCTGGCGCTCGGCCGCGACGGCCTGCTGGCGCGCTTCGATCCGCGCACCGGCGAGGCCGTGCCGCTGGTCTACGCCAGGCGCGATGTCCTGACCGATGCGCGCGCGCTCCCGGGCGGCGGCTGGCTGCTGGCCTCGGAACACGGCCTGCAGCACGTCGCGCTGGAAGCGCAGCCGGAAACGCCGGGCGGATGAGCGCTGCTGTCGTTGGCAGGCTGTCCGGCTGGCTGTTCGGCCATCGCACCGTCGTCATCGCCGCGTTCACCGTTTTGACCGCGCTGTTCGCCCTGTCAGCCAGCCAGTTGCGTATCGATGCCGGCTTCGAAAAGCACCTGCCGCTGTCGCACCCTTATGTCGCGACGTTCCTTGATTACGAGCAGGAGTTCGGCCAGGCCAACCGGCTGCTCATCGCCGTGCGCGCCAAAGATGGCGACATGTTCACGCCGGCCTTTTTCGATACGCTCAAGGCGGTCACCGATGAGGTGTTCTTTCTGCCGGGCGTCAACCGCGCCTCGGTGACCTCGCTGTTCACGCCCAATGTCCGCTTCATCGAGGTGGTCGAGGGCGGCTTTGCCGGCGGCAATGTCATCCCGGCCGATTTCGCCGCCACGCCGGACGACCTGGCCGAAGTGCGGCGCAACATCATCAAGGCGGATATCGTCGGCCGGCTGGTCTCGCGCGATTTATCCGCGGCCCTGATCACGGCATCGCTGATCGAGCGCGATCCGCAGACAGGTGGCCGGCTCGACTACTTCGAGGTCGCCCGCCAGCTCGATAGCCGGATCCGCGATCGTTACCAGTCCGAGACGATCGACATCCACATCCTCGGCTTCGCCAAGGTTCTGGGTGACATTCGCGAGGGCGCGCGCGGCGTGCTCGCCTTCTTCGCCATCGCCTTCGTGCTGAGCGCAGGGCTCGTCTACGCCTTCACGCACTCGGCCAAATTGGCGGCGTTGACCCTCGGCTGCGCGCTGATCGCGGTGGTCTGGTCACACGGGCTGCTGCCGCTCTTGGGCTATGGCGTCGATCCGATGTCGATCCTGGTGCCGTTCCTGGTGTTCGCCATCGGCGTCAGTCACGGCGTGCAGATGGTCAATGCCTTCGGCGCCGATTTTCATGACACCGGCGAACCGCTGGCGGCGGCGCGCGGCGCGTTCGAACGCCTGGTCGTGCCCGGCGGCATTGCCCTGATCTCGGACACGATCGGTTTTCTCACCCTGTTGCTCATCCATGTGCCGATCATCCGCGAACTGGCGTTGGCGGCGTCGCTCGGCGTGGCCGCGGTGCTGCTGACCAATCTGATCCTGCTGCCGGTCCTTTTGTCCTATGTCCGGCTCGATGATCGCCATCGGGCGCGCCATGAGGGTGCGGCTGCCGTCAAGGAACACGCCTGGGCGCTGATCGCTCGGTGCACGACGGCACCGGTCGCCCTCCCGGTTCTGGCCGTCGCCGGCGGTCTGGCGATCTGGGCTTACGGCGAAGCCCGGCACCTGTCGATCGGTGACGCCGGTGCCGGCGTGCCCGAACTCCGGCCGGACAGCCGCTATAACCAGGACACCGCCGTGGTCACGGCGCTGTTCGATATCGGTGTCGATACGCTGTCGGTCATTGTCGAGACTGTGCCGGACGCTTGCATCGACCATGCCGTCATGCGCGAGATCGACCGGTTCGCCTGGCATCTGCGTAATGTCGAGGGCGTGCAGTCGACGCTTTCGCTGGCGCAGGTCGCACGCACGATCAACGCCGGCTGGAACGAGGGCCATCCGGCCTGGCGCGTGCTGCCACGCAACCCGCAGACGCTGGTGCAGGCGATCAAGCCGGTCGATACCAGTACCGGCCTTCTGAACAGCGATTGCAGTGTCATGCCGGTGATCGCCTTTTTGCAGGATCATCGCGCCCAGACCCTGGCGCGCGTGGTCGATGCCGTGCATGGGTTTCAGCCGGAGCTGCCGCCGGAGCGCTTGCACTTGCGCCTCGCCACCGGCAATGCCGGCGTCATGGCCGCGACCAACCAGGTCGTCGAGGCGACCCAGTTTCCCGTCCTGATCGGCATCTATGCCGCTGTCTTCGCGCTCTGCCTGCTCACCTTCCGCTCACTGCTGGCGACCTTGTGTATTCTGACTCCGCTGGCGCTGGTTTCCCTGCTTTGCTACGCGCTGATGAGCCTGCTTGGCATCGGTTTGAAGGTCACCACCATGCCCGTGGCGGCGCTCGGCGTCGGCATCGGCGTCGACTACGGCATCTACATCTTTGCTGGCCTGCAGGCACGCCTGCGCGCCGGCTTCGGCTTGCAGGACGCCTACCGCGCCACGCTGCGCTCGAATGGCAATGCGGTCATGCTCACCGGCCTGACACTGAGCCTGGGCGTGGCCACCTGGGCGTTCTCGGCGCTGCAGTTTCAGGCCGATATGGGCCTGCTGCTCGCATTCATGTTCCTGGCCAACATGATCGGCGCGCTGGTCTTGCTGCCGGCTGTCGCCTATGCCTTGGCGAAGCTCGGTCTGCGCCTTACGCCAGCGCCCGATCGTCCAGCGTGAGCCGGGCCGGCATGCATGAAGCAGGAGGGTACATGGCGCGCATTGCGAAGTTCGGCCTCGTCGGTGCGATCATGTTGATCGCCTGGATCGCGGCCGCCTGGGCCGAAGATCGCCATGTCGGCTACTATTACCCCGAGCCGGGCGTCGAGCATTACCCGGTGCGCGTTCTCGAGACCTTGCCGGGCAGCGACCAGCGGCGGCGCGTCGGCTTCGTTGTCGCCTTGACGCAGCAACTGCTCGAGCGGCCCTATGACCCGGGCTATGCCATCTTCGCCAAGGGGGCAGATGCGGAAAAACTGCTCATCGTCGCCACGGTCGATGACCGGCTGGACACGATCTACCGCGCGCGTGCCTTCCTGGCGCGGCTGACCGCCAGCTCGCGGGCGACGCCGCTGTTCGACGATCTGCCCGACAGCGAATGCCTGACCTTTTTCGATCTGCTCTATCTCATCGGTTTCACGCAGCTGACCATCAGCGACGGCGACGCCTTCGCCCACCAGGTCGTGTTCGATCCGGCCGAGGCCGGCGCGCGCGGCGCCTGCAGCGAGGAGGCGCGCTGACCACCGCGTCGCTCACGAGCCGATGCCGCTGATCAGGCCACCATCGACGCGGATGACCGCGCCGGTGACGTAGCTCGCCTGGGCGCTGGCGAGAAAGGCGGCCACGGCTGCGAACTCTTCGGGGCGGCCATAACGCCTGGCCGGGATCTGCGCCTGTGACGCCTGCTGCGCCTCTTCGATCGAGATGCCGCGCTTTTCGGCGTTGGCGCGATCGAGATTGGCCAGCCGCTCGGTCGCGATCCGCCCTGGCAGGATCATGTTCACCGTGACGCCATCGGCAGCGACCTCGCCGGCCAGGGTCTTGGCATAGGTCACCAGGCTGGCGCGCAAGGTGTTCGACATGCCGAGCGTCGGGATCGGCTGCACGACGCCGGACGAGGCGATGGTCACCACCCGGCCGAAACCGCGCGCACGCATCGCCGGCACCAGGCGATCGCACATGGTGATCAGCGCCAGCACCATGGACTCGAACTGGCTGCGCCACTGCTCGGGCGTGACACCCAGAGCGCCGGACGGCGGCGGGCCACCGCCATTGTTGATCAGGATGTCGACGCCGTCGCCGCTTTCGGCCCAGGCGCACAGATCGAGCACGGCCTGATGATCGCCGAGATCGACGCCACGCGTTTGCACCGCGACGCCGGATGTGGCGCGGATCTCGTCGGCGATGGCTGCGAGCTTGTCGGCCGAGCGGGCCGCCAGCTTGAGGTGACAGCCTTCTGCCGCCAGGGCCCGGGCAATCGCCTCGCCCAGGCCTTTCGAGGCGCCCAGCACCAAAGCCGTCTTGCCGGCAATGCCGAGATCCATGGTCATGCCCTCCCCAGTCAGGCGTTGCTTCCTGCCTTCCGTGGTAGCAGGTTTGCCCGGCTTGGCCAGATGCCGCCGGGAATGCCTAGAACGGGATGCCGCTGGTGAGCAGGGTGAGCTCGCTCGGACGATCGCCAAGCGCGATGATGCACGCACGCCCGGTCGGTGCCGACGGTCTGCACCAGCGTCCAACGCCCGCTGGGGGCCGCATAAAGCTGCAGGTTCAGCTTGCCGAAGCGGGTGCCATTGCCCACGGGCGTCTCGCGATAGCGCTCGGCCAGCGTATGCGCGATCATCTGCGGCGACTGGCACAACAGCGGGCTGGCGGTTTCTTCCGGCATCGCCAACGCCAGACCCGGCGCCAGGCCCGACACAAGAAGGGCGAGCACCGCGGTCAAGCGCGCCGCCCAGCGCATGGGTGGTTCAGCCGTCATCACATCAGCTCCCTGTCGATGCGCCGGCTTGCGTGCTCTGGCGCTTCGCCAAGGCTGGCATGCAGAATTTAACGTCAGCCTAACCCAGCGCCGGTTTCAGGGCGCCGGTGCGTCCGAATTTGTACCTACATCCGCCGTCGGGATCAGCGGCACGGCATCGAGCAACTCTTGCGTGTAGGGATGATGCGGCGGTGTGAAAACCTCTTCGGTCGGGCCAAAATCGACCACTTCACCCTTGTAGATCACCGCGACGTAGTCGGCGATGCTGCGCACCAAGGCGAGATCGTGGCTGATGAACAGCATGGTCAGCTCGCGCTCACGCTGCAGATCGTTTAGCAGGTCGATAACGGTCGCCTGTACGCTGACATCGAGCGCCGAGGTCGGCTCGTCGGCGATGATGATTTCCGGCGACGAGGCCAAGGCGCGGGCGATGCCGATGCGCTGTTTTTGCCCGCCGGAGAGCTGGTGCGGCTTGCGCCGGGCGAACTCGCGCGGCAGGCGCACGGCTTCTAGCAGCTTTGCGACCTGCTCGCGGACATCACCTTTGGCCTTGCCGAGGCGTTTCAACGGCCGGGCCAGGGTGTAGCCAATCGAATGGCTCGGATTGAGCGTGCCATCGGGGTTCTGGAAGATCATCTGGATCTGACTGAGCACGTCGGGCGTGCGTTTTTCCACCGGCGCGCGCGCCAGATCGAAATTGCCGGACAGCAGGATCTGGCCGGTTTCGGCCTCTTCCAGGCCGAGCATGACCTTGGCCAGGGTGGACTTGCCGCAACCGCTTTCACCGACCAGGCCGAGGGTCTTGCCGGTTTTGATGTACAGATCGACGCCTTTGAGCGCTTTGACTTCGCGCGTCTTGCTGCCCATCAGGCTGAACATGCCTTTGTCGGTATAGGTTTTTTCGAGACCGCTGACCTCGAGCGCGAGCGGCAAGTTGCTGTCATCGCCGCGTTCGGGCAGCGGGTCGGTCAATTTGGGAATGCTGCTGAGTAATTTCTGCGAATACTCGTGGCGCGGATTGACGAAGACCTGCCGGGCTTCGCCGTATTCGACCATCTCACCGAAATACATCACGCCGACATCGTCGCAGATGCGTGCGACCGTGCCGAGATCGTGGCTGATATACAGGATCGAGGCGTTGAATTCGGCGCGCAACTCCTCGATCAGATCGAGAATACCGGCCTGCACGCTGACATCCAGCGCCGTGGTCGGTTCGTCGAGCACGAGCAGGTGCGGGTTGGTCATCAGCGCCATGGCGATGACCACGCGCTGTTGCTGGCCGCCGGAAATCTGGTGCGGGTAGCGGTTCATGGTGCCCTTCGGGTCGGGCATTTTCACGGTTTGGAGCATGTCGATGGCGCGTTGGCGCGCCTCGGCTTCGGCAGCGCCGAGATGCAGGATCGGCACTTCCATGAGCTGGCGGCCGATCTTCATGGTCGGGTTCAGGCTGCTCATCGGTTCCTGGTAGACCATGGCGACCTTGCCGCCGCGCAGATCGCGGATCTGCGCTTCCGACATCTGGTAGAGGTCTTCGCCCTCGAAGAGAATCTGGCCGTTCACCAGCTTGCCGGCGCGACCGAGATAGCGCATGACGGCGTACGCGATGGTCGACTTGCCGCAGCCGGATTCGCCGACCAGGCCGAGCGAGCGGCCGCGTGGCAGGACGAAACTGACATTGTGCACCGCTTTGGTCTCGCCGGCGCGGGTGAAGTAGGAAATCGAGATATCGCGCGCTTCGAGAACCGGCGGCTCATCCATGCCGTTTGCGGCGCTGCCTGACATGCCTGTTGCGCTCCTGCGGTCACTTGCCGTTGGCGCCAAGGCTAACGGAGCGCACCCCAGCGGCCAAGTCCTGGTGCCGGAGCGTGCGCCGTTTCAGGTGGTTAGCGTTTCGAGCCACACGCCGACGGCGAGCGCGTCGGCTTCGCACCAGGGCCTGGCGACGATCTGCAGGCCGACCGGCAGGCCGTCGTCATCGACGCCGCAGGGTACGCTCAAGGCCGGCACACCCAGCGCCGAAAAGACATAAGTCGGCGCCGCCCACTCGATATAGTGGCCGAGCGGCTGGCCGTTGATCGTTTGCGGATGGTTCCAGTCGATCGGAAACGGCGACACCGCCGTGGTCGGGCACAACAGCACGTCGACGTCCTCGAACACCCGCACCAGCCGATCGAGCGCATCGGCGCGCACGGCCTCGGCCTCGGCGATGTCGCGCGCCGACAGGCTCAGGCCGTGTTCGATATTGCCGCGCAGGTTCGGGCCGAACTGGTCGCGCAGGTGCAGTCGTTGATGGTGCTCGCGCAACATCCACAGGCCGCGCAGGGTGAGAAAGGCCTGGCGCAGCGGGGAAAGATCGAGCGCGATCGGCGTTGCACCGAGGCTCGCGGCCGCTGCTGCACAGCTTGTGCCGATCGTTTGATCGCAGCCCAGGCCGGAAGGGTCCGGGGCGTAGGCCAACCGCAAAGCGCGCGCATCCGGCAAGCGGCTGAAGCAGGCGCTGGCGGCGCGTCCGGCGCTCAGCGGCGCGCTTGGGGCGGCGCCCGAGAGGACATCGAGCATCAGGGCTAGATCGGTGCAGTTGCGCGCCATCGGCCCTTCGGTGTTGAGATCGTCCCAGGGCTGCGGCGACGGGACGACCGGCACACGCCCGGGCGTCGGCCGCAAACCGCACACGCCGCAAAAAGCGGCCGGAATGCGTAAGGAACCGCCCAGATCGGTGCCCTCGGCCAGTGCCGCCATGCCCGCTTGCAGCGCGACCGCGCCACCGCCGGTCGAGCCGCCGGCCGTGCGCTTGACGTCATGTGGGTTGCAGGTGGCGCCGAACAGCGGATTGACCGTATGCGCACCGGCGCCGAACTCGCTGGCGTTGCTGCGCCCGACGATGATCGCACCGGCCGCTTTCAGACGGGCGACGACCAGTGCGTCGCTGTCGGCGAAATGATCGGCATAGACGACCGAGGCATAGGTGCAGCGGATGCCGGCCATCGGGGTGATTTCCTTGATGACCACGGGCACGCCATGCAGCGGCCCGATCGGATCGCCGGCCATGACGGCGGCTTCGGCCGCGTGCGCCGCCGCCATGGCCTGCGCGTCCAGCCGCGCGCAGATAGCGTTGAGACGAGCGTTGTCGGCCTCGATGCGCGCCAGCGTCGCCGCGATCAGCTCGACCGGCGACAGCGCCTTGCGGGCGATGTCGGCGGCCAGCTCGTGCGCGCTCCGTTGCAGGTCATCGGTCATCAAAGCCACCCCAGGTTGATTTATCGCGCCAGCCAAGCGGCTGCCGATGCCGCCACGTCGTGCGCTGGGCTTGCGTTACCCTGGCCGCATCGTTCATGAATGATTAACAGCACATCGAAGAAACTGATGGTTGTTCGACTTGCGCCGCGGCAGAGGTTTCATGCGCATTGCCCTGTTTGTCTTGCTGGTCCTGGCGGCTCTGGCAAGGCCCGTGTCTGCCTATAACGAGGGGGCCACCCTGCCGGACCCGCAGGCGTGGCTGCAGGAGTTCATCACCGGCTTGCGCGGTGCCAACGACGATATCCTGGCCAGTACGCTGTCGCGCGGCTTCGGCGAAGAGCTGGAGCGCTCCAGGACGCGCATCGCCGGCATCAAGCCGATCGCGCGCCAGGAAGTGCCGCACTATGTCGAGCTGGCCCATCAGTGCAGCCTTGGCGACATCGCCAGCTACGTCACCCTCGGCGTCTACTATCCCGGCGGCCCGTTGCTCTATGTCGGCATCGATTTCCAGCGGCGCCAGCAGGGCTGGGTGATCACGCAGTTCCTTTATGGCGAGAACCCGCTCAGTATTTTCGACCGTCTGCCGCGCGCTTGCGGCGCTTGAGCGGTAACCGCCGCCCGGCCGCCGGCATTGCAGGCTTTGATGCCATGCACCGCGCGCAGAACTGGTAAACTGCGCGTGAATGCGTATCTGACAACGAGCGGGCGCCTTTGGTTAGGGATCAGTGAGCATGACCAGCACGAAGCGTATTCTCATCGTCGATGACGACGAAGCCCTGCGCGCTGAGCTGGCCGAGCAGCTCAGCCTGCATGAGGGCTTCGAGGTCTTCCAGGGCGGCAGCGGCAAGGAAGCCCTGGCCCTGGTTGATCAGCACCAGTTCGACATCATCCTGCTCGATGTCGAACTGCCGGATACCGACGGGCGCGATCTCTGCCGCTTGTTCCGCAAGCAGGGCATCAAGGCGCCGGTGATCATGCTGACCGCGCACGCCTCCGATGCCGATACCATTCTCGGCCTGGATAGCGGCGCCAATGACTACATCTCGAAGCCGTTTCGCTTGGGCGTCCTGCTCGCCCGCGTGCGCGCCCAGCTCCGGCAGTTCGAAATGTCGGACGACGCCACCTTCGGCATCGGTCCCTACAGCTTCAAGCCAGCCGCCAAGATGCTCATCACCGAAGCCTCCGGCCGGCGCATCCATCTGACCGAAAAAGAAACCGCGATCTTGAAATATCTCTACCGCATGGGCGATCGGCCGGTGGCGCGCGACACGCTGCTCGATGAGGTCTGGGGCTACAATGCCGGCGTGACTACGCACACGCTGGAAACGCACATCTACCGCCTGCGCCAGAAGATCGAGCCGGAGCCGGCCAATGCGCGCATCCTGGTCACTGAGCCGGGCGGCTATCGGCTGGTGCGCTAGCGGTCCTTGAAGCCGCCCTGACAAGGCGTCACCCTTGCTGTTGACTGTTACCAGGGGCGCGCAGGCATGAAACTGATCCCGCTTTCGATCCTCACCGGCTTTCTCGGCGCCGGCAAAACCACGCTGCTCAACCGGCTCGTGCAACTGCCCGAGATGCAGCGCACGGCGGTGGTCATCAACGAGTTCGGCGAGATCGGCCTCGATCACATGCTGGTCGAAAAGATCGACGAAAACATCGTGCAGATCGACAGCGGCTGTTTGTGCTGCACCGTGCGCGGTGATGTCATCGAGAGCCTGGACGGGCTCGCCAAGCGCGTGACCAAGGGCAAGCTCAAGCCATTCGATCGGGTGATCATCGAGACCACCGGCCTGGCCGATCCGGCGCCGATCATCCACACGCTGATGAACGATCCCAAGCTCTTGCGCCGCTACCGGCTGGAGAGCATCGTCACGCTGATCGATGCCGTGAACGGCATGGCGACGCTGGACGCGCATCCTGAGGCGCTCAAGCAGGCGGCCGTGGCCGATCGCCTGGTGCTGACCAAGACCGATCTGCTCGCCGATCGCGGCGAGCCGGGCGCGCTGTGCATGCTGCGAGATCGCCTCAAGGCGCTGAACCCGGGTGCGCGCGTGCTCGATGCCGCCAACGGCCAGGTCACCCCGGCCAATCTGTTCGACGCCACGCTGTATGATCCGGCCAGCAAACAGCCGGATGTCGCCAAATGGCTGGCGGCCGAAGCCTATGATGACAGCCACGCCCATGACCACGGCCATCACGACGCTCGCCACGATCACCATCATCATGACGTCAATCGCCATGACGACCACATCCGGGCCTATTGCATCACGCGCGACGCGCCGATCCGCCCGGAGGCGTTCGAGTTCTTCCTGCAGCTCGCCCTTTCGTTCCACGGCGAGAACCTTCTGCGCATGAAAGGCATCCTCAACATCGAGGGCGAAGACGGCCCGGCGGTGATCCATGGCGTCCAGCACGTGTTTCATCCGGTGCACTGGTTGGACGCCTGGCCCGATCCGGCCGACAAGCGCAGCAAGCTGGTGTGCATCACGCGCGACATCCCGCGCGCGCAGCTCGAGCAGCTGTTCGACGCCATGACCGAGCGCACGCCGGGCCTGCCGGTCAGCCCGGCCTGAGCGGCGTGCGTGCCTCGACGTAGCGCACGGAACACGGTCGCGTCGCCATCGTTAGTTTGTCACGAGCTACGCACCAGATTGTCGCAGGCTCGGCGCATTTAAGGACATCACGGTCGCAGCTTCGTGTGGCCGCAATCCATCGAGGGGGAACACCATGGATCCGGTTGCTCTGATCATTTTTCTCGCGATTGGTTTGGTTGCTGGCTGGCTCGCCGGTCAGATCATGAAGGGCCGCGGCTTCGGCCTGGTCGGTAACCTGGTCGTCGGCGTCGTCGGCGCGTTCCTGGGCGGCATCATCGCCGGCGCCGTCGGCCTCGCCAACAGCGGCTAGGTCATGCAGATCGTCGTCGCCACCGCCGGCGCCGTCCTGCTGCTGGCGATCATCGGCTTCATCAAGAAGCAGGCCTGAGGCCCGATCGGTTGCTGCCGGGTGCCCGTCGCGGCACCCGGTTCCTCCATGCTTACACGTCCAGATCGACGCTCACCGGCACATGATCCGATGGGCGTTCCCAGCCGCGTGCGTCGCTCAAGATCGTCGCTGCGCGTAGACCCGGCGCCAGCGCCGGCGTGATCCAGATGTGATCCAGACGGCGGCCGCGATTGGATGCGCGCCAGTCGCGCGCCCGATAGCTCCACCAGGAAAACAGCTTCTCGTCTTCCGGCACGAAGCATCGGCAGGTGTCGATGAAGCCGCCGTCCTCGCGCCACTTGGTCAGACCGTCGACCTCGATGGGCGTGTGACTGACGACATCGAGCATCTGCTTGTGCGACCAGACGTCGTGCTCCAAGGGCGCGATGTTCAGATCACCGAGCACGATCAGCTTGCGCGCCGGGTCGCGCAACGCCGCGAAATGCTTGCGCATGTGCGCAAGGAAGTCGAGCTTGTGGGCGAATTTGTCGTTGCTGTCCGGGTCCGGCACGTCGCCGCCCGAGGGCACGTAGAGATTGTGCAGCTCGATGCCGCCCGGCAGCCGGCACACCCCGTGGCGGGCATGGCCGTAGCCGCCCCAGTCATGGGTTTCCAGCCCGTCCAGCGGTAGCCTGGAGAGCGTCGCCACGCCGTGATAGCCGTTCTGGCCATGGATCTGCTGATGCACATAGCCGGCCTCGGCGAATGCCGCGCGCGGAAACTTGGCATCATTGACCTTGGTCTCCTGCAGGCACAAGACATCCGGCTGCAGCTCCTCGATGAGTTTCATCGCCAAGGGCAGGCGCAAGCGCACCGAGTTGATATTCCAGGTTGTGATGCGCATGGCAGTTTCTGATTGCTTCTCAATGGGTTGATCAGACGATCGAGCCGACCGGCTCACTCGCAGCCATTGTGTTTGCGCCACATGGCTGGGTCGTGGCCGTCGGGGACCGAGGCGCACGGATCGTCTCGATAGCCGCGCAACATGGCGTAGCGTTCGATCTGTTCGTCGGTGAGCAGTGACGGCGTCATCAGATGGCGTGAAAGATGGACGTAGCGCAGCGCTGCGCGGGCGGCTGCGGCGTCGTCGACCAGCTCCCGTAGCTCGGCCGGGTTGAGATCGGAATGAACAAAGGCCTCACTGAGGGTGGCTTCAGCCGCGATGAAGCGCTCACCGGCTTCGATCGCTTCGGCGCGCATCTCGGCATGAATTCGCTCGATTTCAGATATCTGGTCTTGGCTCAGATCGAGTTGCTCATGCAAGTCGAGCAGATGCGCCGGGCCCGGCTTGCCATTCAACTCGGCCGGCAGCGCCAGTCCCCAACCGCCGCCGCGGCGGATTTCCGCGATGTCGTCGTCCGACAGGCTCTTGATGGTGCGCTCGTGCAGGCCGGCATAGGGCGTGAGCTGGCCGTGGCCATCGCTGTGCGTTTGCGCATGCGCGCTCGAAGGCGTGCACAGGATCACGACGGCCATCCAAGCCAGAAAGGGTAGCTTCATCATTGGAGCCTTGTCGATGCGGGGCAAAAAACCGGCTGCGCCTCAGGATCTATCGGGTTCGCTCAGCCCGCGCGAGCGCTAAAACCCCACACCCAGGCCGATCGAATAGCCGCTGACATTGTCGCCGAACACGCCGCTGGCGAGCAGGCGGGTGCGGCGGACATACAGGCCGAGCGCGCCGATATCCCATTTGCTCAGATCGACTTCCAGACCGCCGCCGAGCTTGGTCAGCCGATCGAAGCCGAGCGCACCGGCCTGATCGCCGCGATAGACCGAATACGAGCCCTGCACGACATAGCGCAGTGGCCGTTCGAAGACTTCGATGCCGGTTGGCCAGCGCAGGCGTGACCAGAGATTGATCGTGATCGCCTCGGCATTGCCCTCCACGGCCGAGGACGTGCCGCCGAAGCTTTGCAGGTGCAAATGCGTGTAGCGCAACTCGGTGTCGAACTCGTACGCCTCGCGCACGCGCTCGAAATCGAGCATCAGCGATCCGCCCAGGCCATAGGCGTTCAATCGCCCCTCATCGAAGAAGTTGAGTTCTGTGTCTTCCGTGATGTTGATCAGGGTTTCGAGCCCGGCGAGATCGCTGGTGACATGGCCGAGTGTGACATTGAAAATCGGCCGCAGCACCAACTCATCGGTCAGCGAAAAGTCCCAGCCCAAGCCGCCGGTTGCGGCAAAGTTGTTCCATTTTAAGGGGATAGTGCGTTCCTGCTCGCCTTCGGTGGCGATAAACTGCGGGTCATAGCGGGCGTACCCGAGAAAGCCTTCCATGTAGAGCGGAAAGCTGTCGGCGACCGTGAATGCGCCGCCGAACTGGATCAGATTGACGCTGGGATTGTCGCTGGTGGCGCTGTCGAGCTGGATCGAGCCGGCCGAGGTGTCAGGCACGGCGTTGAACGACAGGATGCCGAGGACGCCGTTGGCGGCCTCCTGCACGCTCGCGCCGAAGACATCGAAGCTCTGGCTCTGTTCGGCGACGGCCGGGCCGGCGAGGGAAATCGTGGCGATGAGGACAAGGGCGCGCATGGCCATTCGCCTTAATGCCGCCTGTGGTGTACGGCAAGCGCCCTCAGTTGACCGGCAAAAGCGATGCATCCGCCGGATCGAAATGCACCGTGAACGGCTCGCCGGCGACCGGGTCCTGGGGCAGGCGGGTCGAGCGGTAATAGACATAGACCTGCAGCGGCTGGCCGCTCGGCATGCGCAGATGCAGGCGCGAGAAGTCGCCGAAATAGGCCATTTGTTCGAAGATTCCGCGAATGGTGATGTCGGCGCTGTCGTCACCGGCGCCGGGGCGGATTTTCTCCGGGCGGATGCCGAGCTGCAGGCGGCCTTCGGGCGCCGATGTCAGCGGCAGGGTGACCGTGCCGAGATCGGTGCCATGGATGGTCGTGCCGGAGGCGTCGCTGCTGCTCACTTCGATGTCGAGCAGATTGATCGTGCCGAGAAAGTCGGCGACGAAGGCGTTGGCGGGCTGCTCGTAGACCGCCTCCGGGCCAGCGATCTGCTCGATATGGCCGTCGCGCATGACGGCGATGCGATCGGCCATGGACAGCGCCTCGTCCTGGTCGTGGGTCACCAGGATGAAGGTGATGCCCACTTCGGTCTGCAGGCGCACCAGCTCGAACTGCATGTCCTCGCGCAGCTTGGCATCGAGCGCCGAGAGCGGCTCGTCGAGCAGCAGAACTTTCGGCCGTTTGATCAGCGCACGTGCCAGAGCCACCCGCTGGCGCTGACCGCCCGAGAGCTGATCCGGGCGCCGCTTGGCGTACGCCTGCAACTGCACCTGGGCGAGCGCTTCCTGCACGCGCGGGCCGATCTCGCGCGCCGGCGTACCGGTGACGCGCAGGCCGTAGGCTACATTGTCCTCGACGCTCATATGCGGAAACACGGCGTAGGACTGAAAGACCATGTTCACCGGCCGGCGGTTGGGCGCCACGCCGGTCATGTCGGCGCCATCGATCAGGATGGTGCCGTCGGTTTCCTGCTCGAACCCGGCGATCATGCGCATCAAGGTCGACTTGCCGCAACCGGACGGGCCGAGCAGGGCGAAAAACTCGCCGTTGCGGATGTCGACGCTGACATCGTCAACCGCGCGCGTGCTACCGAACAGCTTGGAGACGTTGCGCACGCTGACCATGGGCGGCTGGTCGGACATGGTCTTCAGGATCCCTTGACGATCTGGCGGCCCTGCAGGCGCAAGGCGATGAGCACGAGCAACAGCGTCATCACGATCAGCACGGTCGAGGCGGCATTGACCTCCGGCGTCGCGCCGAAGCGGACCATGGAGTAGACCTTGACCGGGAAAGTCAGGGTATCCGGTCCGCTGGTGAAAAAGGTGATCACGAAATCATCCAGCGACAGGGTCATGGCGAGCAGGCCGCCGGCGATCAGGCCCGGGCGCATATAGGGCAGGGTGATGCGAAAGAAGGTCTGCCATTCGCTGGCGCCGAGATCTTTCGAGGCCTCTTCCAGCGCACGATCGAAGCCGGCCAGACGCGCGCGCACGACCACAGCCACGAACGGGAAGCTGAACACCACATGGCCGATGATGATCTGGCTGAGATTGAGCGGGTAAGGCATGTCCTGTGGCCAGCCAACGCGATTGAAAAACGCCAGCAGGGCGACGCCCATGCAGATCTCCGGAATGACGATCGGCAGGGCGATGGCGCCTTCGGCCAGCGGTTTCAGCTTGAACCGGAAGCGCCACAGGCAGAGCGCGGTCAACCCGCCCAGAACAACGCTGATGATGGTTGATATCAGGGCGATGACAATGGAATTGACAAAGGCTTCGATCAGGGAGGCGTTCTCGAGCGCCTTCAGATAGTAATCGAATGTGAAGCCGCGCCAGACGATGTTACGTTTGCTGTCATTGAAGCTGAATATAACCAGAACAACGATCGGTACGTAGAGAAAGACAAACGTTGCGGCCAGCCAGAGGCGCAGCCAGGTGCGGCGCGTGTAGTCCAACGGGGCGATGCGCTGTCGCTTGGCCATGGCTCAGTAGTCCCCTTTGCTGAAAGCCGCACGCAAAGCCAGGACAGCGAAGGTGATATACATGAGAATGAACGACATGGCGGCGCCGAGCGGCCAGTTGTTCGCCGATTTGAACTGCCGCTCGATGACGTTACCGATGAGCTGACTGTCCGGCCCGCCGAGCAGATCGGAGATCAGGAAGGTGCCCAGCGCCGGGATGAACACCAGGATCAGGCCGGACACGATGCCGGGCTTGGCCAGCGGTACGATGATCGAGAAAAAGGTGCGCACCTGGCTGGCGCCAAGATCGAGGCTGGCTTCGAGATAGGCGCGATCGAGCCGTTCCAGCGAGGCATACAGCGGCAGGACCATGAACGGCAAATAGACATAAATGATGCCGACGATCACTGCAGAATTATTGTAAAGCAGCTCAAGCGGCTGGAAGTCTTCGGCAAAAAGAAAATCGAGACCAAACAAAGCCGCGATCGCTTTGCTGCCGGACCAGATGTATTCATAGCCGTAATTGACATAGCCCTTGGTGCGCAACATCGCGATCATCGCGTAAGTGCGGATCAGCAGGTTGGTCCAAAACGGCAAAATGACCAGCAGCAGGATGATCGGCTTCCAGCGCTCCGGAGCGAAACTGGTGGCCAGAGCCACCGGAAACGCGACGATCAAGATGATCAGCGTCGACAGCGCTGCGATCCACAGGCTTTTCCAGAACAGTCTGAGATAAACCGGATCGAGCGCTTCGACGTAGTTGGCCAGCGTCCAGGTGAGCTCGAGATCGATCTGGCCGCTGCGCTCGGAAAAGCTGAACAGCCAGACCAGCGCCAGCGGCACCAGGAAGAAGAACAGCAGCCACAGGCCGCCAGGCAGAAGGAAGGTCCAAAACGCCGCCTTGCTGCGCGTCCAGGGTTCCATCGGGCTCAGCCCTGCCGGCGGCGGTCACGCCGGCGCATCGTCTGCCGGCGTCGTGTCTGCATCAAGCGGCCAGCACCTTGGTCAGGCCGTTTTGCATGGCGGACTCGATCTCGATGCCCTGATAAGCGGGGAACTCGCAGCGCGCGAGCACTTCTTCCGGCGGGTAGATCACGTGATTCTCGAGCATGTCGGCCGGCAGCAGTTCCTTGGCCGCCTTGTTCGGGCAGGCATACTCGACATACTCGGCGATGCTGGCGTGCACCTCCGGCTCGAGGATGTAATTGATGAACTCGTGCGCGGTGTCGACATTGGGCGCGCCCTTGGGAATGCACATGGCGTCTTCCCAGATCAGGCTGCCTTCTTGCGGCACGACATAATCGAGATCGTCATCCTCGGTCATGACTTGCGCGATGTCGCCGTTGAACTCGACGCAGACATCGACTTCTTCCGAGATCAGCAGATCCTGGCCGTTGTCACCGGCATAGCTCTTGACGTTCTGCTTGAACTTGATGAGCTGGGCGACGATCTCGTCGATCTGCGCGAGCGTCATGCCGTTGGCATCGAAGCCCAGATATTTGCCGCACAGCTGGATAATCTCGCTGTCGCGCAACAAGGCGATGCGGCCGGCATGCTCGGCGCTCTCTTCACCGAACACCACGCCCCAGCTGGTCGCCTCGAGCACGCTCTTGCGATAGCCGAGACCGCCCGTGCCCCAGAAATAGGTCAGGCTGAACTGGCGGCCGGGATCGAAGGACGCCTCGAGGAAGCGATCCTCGAGATTGCTCATGTTCGGGATCTTGGCGTGATCGAGCGGGATGAGCAGGTCGGCCTGCATCATGCGTTCGACATAGTCGTTCGAGGGGAACACGACATCATAGCCGGGATTGCCCTCGCGCAGCTTGGCGAACAGCTCGTCATTGCCGGCATAGAGGTCGTAGCGGACATCCGCGCCCACGGCGTCAGCGAAATTCGCGATCGTGTCGTCGGCGATATAGGTGTCCCAGTTGTAGACGTTGAGCGCCTTGTTCTGGGCGCGGGCCAGCTTGCTCAAGGCGGGGACGGTAACAGCGACGGCCAGCGATCCCTGGACGAAACGGCGGCGGCTGCTGGTCAAGCGGGTGATCGGCTGGCGGCGGATGGCGCGCATGCTCTTCCCTCCCCAAGAAGAAACGGCGTGGAGCTCGAGCGGGCGGCACTGGCCTGCCCGCGCTGTCTGCGCCGGACTATGGCATCGCGAAAAGTGCTGTCAATGAATGGCAAGGCACACCTGGCGGCGGAAAACCGCTGCACGGCCGAAGCTTAGCGCTCAGACGTTCAAGAGCAGGTGCTCGCGTTCCCAGGAGCTGATTACGGATTGGTATTCGTCGTGCTCGAGGCTTTTCACCGCCAGGAGCACGCGCACGAAGCTGCTGCCGAACAGGTCGTGCAGCGGCGGACAATCGCGCAAGAGGCGCAGGCCATCGGGCATGTACCGGGGCAGGGTCTGCGGCAGCCGGTAGGCGCTGCCCTTGATCGGCGTGTCCGGCTCGATCTGCTCGATCATGCCGAGATAGCCGCAGGCCAGGCTGGCGGCGATGGCCAGATAGGGGTTCACATCCGCGCCGGCGACGCGGTTTTCCACCCGCCGGCTGGCCCTGGCCGTCTGCGGCACGCGCAAGCCCGCGGTGCGGTTTTCATAGCCCCAATGCAGGTTGATCGGTGCGTCCCAGAAGCGGATCAGGCGACGATAGCTGTTCACATTCGGCGCCAGCAGCGGCATGGCGTGCGGCAGGTAGCGCTGAAGGCCGCCGATGTGCCAGCGGAACAGGTCGCTGTCGCTGTCATCGTCCTGGCCGAACAGGTTGAGGCCGCTGTCCAGGGCGTACACCGATTGGTGCAGATGCATGGCGCTGCCGGCTTCCTCCTCGATCGGCTTGGCCATGAAGGTGGCATAGATGCCATGCTTGAGCGCGGCTTCGCGCACGATGCGTTTGAACAAGAACACCTGATCGGCAAGCTCAAGCGGATCGCCGTGGTTGAAGTTGAATTCGAGCTGACCGGCGCCGCCCTCGTGGATCAGGGTATCGACATCGATCGCGGCCGCCTCGCACCAGTCGAAAACGTCCTCGAACAGCGGATCGAACTCGTTGGCGGCATCGATGCCGTAGGCCTGGCGTGAGGTCTCCGGGCGGCGGTTGCGGCCGATCGGCGGCTGCAACGGGTAGTCCGGGTCCTCGTTCACCTTGGTCAAAAAGAACTCGACCTCGGGAGCGACCACCGGCTGCCAGCCCTTGTCGGCATAGTGGCGCAGCACGCGCTTGAGCACTTCGCGCGGCGCGATGACCACCGGTTCGCCGTCATGGTGCTCGGCATCGCAGATCACTTGCGCCGTCGGCTCCGGGTACCAGGGCACCGTTCGGATGGTCGTCGAATCCGGGCGAAGACGGATGTCGCGCATGCCCGGGTCGATCAGGCTGTCATCGAGATCGGGATAGTTGCCGGTAACGGTCTGGATGAAGACGTCCTCCGGCAGGCGCAGGCTGGCTTCCGGCAAAGAGCGGACAAAGCGGCCGGCCGGCAGGATCTTGCCGCGCGGGATACCGGACATGTCCGCGACCAAGCATTCCACCTCGGTGATGCGGCGCTCGCGAAGCCAGGCCTCGAGCTCGATCACGCCGCCCGCCTCCGCTGGGCCACGCGCGCCCGGCAGGCCTCGCCGAACGCCGCGAACAGACGGCGGTAATCGGCGTTGTTGGCCAGATCCCACTCCGGATGCCACTGCACCCCGAGGACAAAGCCCACGGCGGCTGGCATGGACACCGCCTCGACCGTGCCATCCTCGGCGCGCGCCTCGATGCGCAGATCCGCGGCGATGCGATCCAGCCCCTGGCCGTGCAACGAATTGACATCGAGCGTGCGGCGGCCCGGATAGAGCGCTTCGAGCAGACCGCCTTCGACGATGTGCACGCTGTGGCGCGGGCCGTAGCGCTCGCCCATCGGCACGCTTTTGTCCGAGCGATGATCGAAGCGGCCGTCAACCTCCTCCAGATGGGCATGCAGGCTGCCGCCGAGCGCGACATTGAGCTCCTGGATGCCGCGGCAGACGGCAAAGACTGGCATGCCGGTATCGATCGCCGCGCGGATCAGCGGCAAGGTCGTCAGGTCGCGGTCCGGATCGCGCTGCACGCCCTCGCGAAAGGCCGGCCCGTCATAGTGATGCGGTTCGACATTGGACAGCGCCCCGGTCAGGAACAGGCCGTCGAAGCGCTCGACCACCGTCTGGCGGTCCATGGGCGCATCGCCGCCCGCCGGAACGAGTGCGACCTGGGCATCCGCGCCGTGCACCACGCCGTCGACATATTTCGAGCCGACACGGTGGTAGGCGAACGGCGGCACGCCGTCGAGATCAGCGGGAATGGCAACCAAGGGCCGCGTCATACGGACATCCGCATTTGGCTGAAGCGAGGGGGGGGCAAGCAAGGCGAGCGTGACCTGCGGGGATCATTGACGTTTCCGGCGCTTGGGTAAAGAGAGCAGGGCCGCCGCCAACTCGGATGGCAGGCGCAGCCACAAAGGCGGCCGATAGGGGCCGGATTTTTTGTGACTGCGCCCAGGGTTTAGCGCGGCGATGCGACGCCAGCCATGGCCTTACGAGGCGGTCGCTTCGCTCTCGATGACCTTGGCCTTGCCGGCCTTGTCACCGGTTGTGATGTGGATGCGCTTGGGCTTTTCCGCCTCCGGCAGCTCGTGCAAGCATACGATCTCGAGCAGGCCATGGTTCAGGCTGGCGCTCTCGACGCGGACATGGTCGGCGAGCTGGTACTTGTGCTCGAAGGCGCGCTGGGCGATGCCGCGATGCAGATAGGTGACATCCGGCTTCGGTTCCTGGATCTTGCCGCGCACGACCAGCTGGTTCGGCTGGGCAATGATCTCGATGTCGTTGTCCGAAAAGCCGGCCACGGCAACCGTCACGCGATAACGATGCTCGCCTTCCTTGACGATGTTGTAGGGCGGGTATGAGCTGTCACGGCCGTTCTCGTTGAACGCCGCATCAAACAGCCGGTCGAACTTGTCAAAGCCGACCGAGTGACGGAACAAAGGTGACAGATCGATGCTGCGCATGATCGTTTGTCCTCCAAAGTGAGCGACATGTCCAACCACAGGCGCGACATGCGGCTCTACAGAGACGCAGCAGACGCCTGCCGTCGCGGTCCCGCTGGCGGCAACCGCGCCCCTTTACTTGGGGATTTGTCGAATGACATCAAGCAGGTGACATGCTTGAACCCTGCGCGTCGCCGACCGTTTGCCCGATCCTTTGACTGTCGCCCATGCTCAACTTTGAAGAGCTCTTGTTTTGGAAAAGCGTCGCCGTCGGCCTGACTCTGGTGCTGGCGTTCACGCTCGAGCGCTGGCGGCCGATGGTCGACAGCCCGCTGTTGTTGCGCATCGGCCACGCCACGCGTGCGGCCTGGCAGCGGCTGATGAAGAACGCCAGCCTGTTCGGCTTCAACGCCTTGCTCTCGCCGCTGCTGGTCGTGCCGATCACCGCCTGGGCCGAAGGCTTTTCGCTCGGCCTGCGGCCGTCATGGTGGAGCGGCCCGCCGGGCCTGCTGCTCGATCTGCTGCTGCTCGATTTCTGGATCTATTGGTGGCATCGCGCCAATCATGAGATCCCGTTACTTTGGCGTTTCCATGAAGTGCACCACCTCGATGAACTGCTCGACAGTACCAGTGCATTTCGCTTTCACTTCGGTGAAGTGTTACTGTCCGCCTGCGTGCGTGCGATCGTGATCATTCTTTTCGACATTCCGCTCGAAGCCGTCATCATTTTCGAGGCGCTCGTACTGGTGAACGCGATTTTTCATCACTCCGACATGCAACTGCCGCTCTGGCTCGACCGGTTTCTTGCCAGATTGATCATCACGCCCGGCATTCACTGGGTGCATCACCATGCCCTGCGCGCCGACACGGACAGCAATTACGGTACCATCTTGAGCCTGTGGGACCGGTTGTTCGGCACGATGAGTGCGACCCGGCGCAGCCTCACCATGCCGATCGGGGTCGAAGGCAGGCGCGATCGTGGTTTGTTCGGGCTGCTCACCGGGCCGTTTCGTCGCCAAGGGCGATGAAGCCGCCGCGTCCCTCGATGCGGACATAGGCGAAGCCGAGAAAGGCAGCGCGCGCCGCCATGAAGATCAGAAAGGCCAGCCAGAGGCCGTGGGCGTCGAGGGGCGGCACGAGTGCGGCCAATGCCAGGGCGAAGACGAGCAGCGAGACCACCATGCTGTTGCGCATGGCGCGGGTGGCCGTGGCGCCGGTGAACATGCCATCGAGCATGAATGACCAGACCGACACGATCGGCGACAGCACGAGATAGGGCCAGTAGCGCCAGGCCTCGTTGCGGACGGCGTCGATGTCGGTCATCGTGCGGATCATGAGATCGCCGGCGAGCAAGAACACGCCGGCCAGGCCGAGCGCGAGCCAGGCCGCGGCCTGGACGCCAGCGCCGATGGCGGCGTGCACGGCATGGGCTCGTCGGCGGCCGATCGCGGCGCCGATGCGGCTCTCAGTGGCATAGGCAAAGCCGTCCAGGCCGTAGGCGGCGATGGTCTGGAAGTTGAGCAAGACCGCGTTGGCGGCAACGACCAGCGTTCCGAGCCGGCTGCCCACGGCGGTAAACAGCACGAACCCGATCTGCAGGCACAGCGAGCGAAGGAAAATGTCGCCGTTGACCTGAACGAGGCGAAGCAGAGCCGGCATGGCCAGGAGATCGGCAGCTGCGCAGGTCTGGTGCCAGCCGGGCGGCATGTGGCGCCGGGCGCGGTGCAGGCCGAACACCAAGCCGGTCACCTCGGCGAGCACGGTCGCCAGCGCGACGCCGGCCGCGCCCATGCCAACGCCGACAACGAACAGGAGATCGAGCGCGATGTTGCTCAGATTGCTGATCAGCACGACGTAGAGGGGGCCGCGGGCGTCCTGAACACCCAAAAGCCACCCGAACAGCACCATCTGCATCATCGCTGCCGGCGCGCCGATCAGCCTGATGCCGACATAGCTGTGCAACGGCGCGGCCACGGCTTCGCCTGGCGAGAATGCCAGCGATACGCCCGCTAGGATTGGCCAGCGCAGCAGGTTGAGCAAGACACCGAGAAGGCATGCCAGAGCGAGCGCCCGCACGAGCAACGCGGTCAGCTCGCCCCCATCGACGCGCCCGTAGGCTTGGGCGGCCAGGCCGGTGGTTCCCATACGCAGACCGTTGAACGAGAACAGCAGGGCGCTCA
>JBHJHH010000040.1:0-7428 GCA_050331015.1 Geminicoccaceae bacterium | reverse complement strand
GATTTGCGCGGCCAGTTGCTGGCCGATCGGGTCTTGCACCCAGGCAGCTTGCGCGACACCCCCATCCGAGCTGTGCTGCTGACCAATGGCGATATCGACCATATTGCCGGCCTGCTGACCTTGCGCGAGAAGCAGACCTTTCGCCTGCTCGCCACCGCCGATATTCACGCCGTCCTCGACGCTAACCCGATTTTCACAGCGCTTGATGCCGAGCTCGTTGTCCGAGAGGTGATTGCGCTGAACACGCCCTTCGCGCTCACGGACGGGCTGCAGGCCGAGCTGTTCGCCGTGCCGGGCAAGGTGCCCTTGTTCCTTGAGGGCGAGCAGGTCGATACCGAGCTGGAGGGCGAGCAGACGGTTGCCGTCGAGATTTGCCAGGACGATCATCGGCTGATCTATGCGCCCGGCTGCGCCCGGCTGAATCATGCCTTGCGCGCCCGGCTGGAAGGTGCGGATGCCGTGTTCTTCGACGGCACGCTTTACCGCGACGATGAAATGATCACCGCCGGTCTCGGCCACAAGACCGGCAAGCGCATGGGCCACATGTCGATCGACGGGGCGGACGGATCGCTCGCGCTCTTACGCAACATACCGATTGGCCGGCGCATCTATATCCACATCAACAACAGCAATCCGATCTGGCGCGATGGGCCCGAGCGGCGCACGGTTGAGTCCGCCGGCTTCGAGATCGGTTTTGACGGGATGGAGATCGAGCTATGAGCGCCGCCAGTCGGTCAGATTTCGAAGCGCGTTTGCGCGCCATTGGCGATGAGCGCTATCACGACAAACACCCGTTTCATGCCTTGCTGCATGGCGGCCAGTGCACGCCCGATCAGGTGCGCGCCTGGGTGGTCAACCGCTATTATTACCAAAGCCGCATCCCGATGAAGGATGCCGCCTTTCTCTCGCGCTGCACCGATCCGGCCATGCGTCGGGCGTGGCGCGCGCGCATTGAGGATCATGACGGCAGTGCCGATGACGAAGGCGGTATCGCCCGCTGGCTCAAGCTGGCCGAAGCGGTCGGGCTCGACCCGGCCTATATTGCCTCATGTGAGGGCGTGCTGCCGGCGACCCGTTTCGCCGTCGATGCCTATGTCCGCTATGTCCGCGAGCAAACTATGCTCGAAGCGGTGGCGTCATCGCTGACCGAGCTGTTCGCGCCCAAAATCCACGCCGAGCGCATCGAAGGCCTGCTCAAGCACTACGCCTTCGCCGATGACCGCTCGATGAGCTATTTCCGCACCCGACTGAAAGAGGCGCCGCGCGACGTCGCCTATGGCTTGGCTTACGTCCTCGACCATGCCGACACCCAGGAAAAGCAGGACGCCGCGGCCGCCGCCCTGATCTTCAAGACCGACGTGCTCTGGGCGCAACTCGATGCCCTCCACAGTGCCTATGTCGAACCGGCGCGCATCCCGCCGGGTGGCTGGCAACCGGGCGACGGCCTAACGGTAACGGCGCCGCCGCGCATGGTCGGCAGCTAGGATGCGCGAATGAGCGAACAGGAAAACGACCACCTTACTGATCGCGTTGTGCCGAAACTGCCGCGCGGCGTCCGGCTCAAGGAAGATAAGGCTCGTGGTGTCTGGACCTTGCTGGCGCCCGAACGGACGCTGCAGCTTGATCCGATCGGCGTGGCCATTTTGAACGAGGTCGACGGGATGCGCGATCTGGGCGCGATCGTGGCGCTCCTGGCTGAGCGCTACAACGCGCCGGCCGAGGTCATTGCTCGCGATGTCCGCGCATTCCTGCGCGATCTGGGTGATCGGCGCATGCTCGATCTGGTTGATACCGCATGAGCACGACAGTGGCTGAAACCAGCGCGACGCCGGCGAGCGTCAGCGATATCGCCCCGCCCATGGCGCTTCTCGCCGAGTTGACCCATCGCTGCCCGCTGGCCTGCCCCTATTGCTCCAACCCGCTCGAGCTGGTGCGCAAATCCAAGGAGCTCGACACCGCGACCTGGCTGAATGTGTTCGACCAGGCCGCTGAGCTTGGCGTGCTGCATGTCCATCTTTCCGGCGGCGAACCGGCGGCGCGAAGCGATCTGGAAGCGCTCACCCAAGGGGCCGCCCAAGCGGGGCTGTACACCAATCTGATCACCTCCGGCGTCGGCTTGAGCGAGGCGCGGCTGCGCGCGTTGGCTGACGGCGGCCTAGACCACCTGCAGCTCTCCATCCAAGGCACCGATCCCGCATCGGCCGATGAGATCGGTGGCTATCGTGGCGGTTTCGCGCAGAAAATGCGGGTCGCAGAATGGGTCGCCGCGCTGGATATGCCGCTGACCGTCAATGCGGTCATGCACAGGCGCAATCTCGATCGTTTGGAACAGACCCTCGATCTGGCCGTGCGCTTGGGCGCGCGCCGGGTCGAGATTGCCACCGTGCAGTTCAATGGCTGGGCCGTGCGCAATCGCGACAGCCTGATGCCGACCCGCGACCAATACGAACACGCCAATGCAATCGTCGCCGAAGCCCGCGAACGGCTCAAGGGTACGCTGGTGATCGACTACGTACCCGCCGATCACCACGCCACCTATCCCAAGCCGTGCATGGGCGGCTGGGGCCGCATCGGTATGAACGTCACGCCCGATGGCCGCGTGCTGCCTTGCCATGCGGCGGAAACGATACCCGGCCTCATTTTCGATCACGTCAGCGATCGGCCGCTGGCGGACATCTGGCGAAACGGCGAGGCGTTTAACGCCTATCGCGGCGATGCCTGGATGCAAGAGCCCTGTCGCTCCTGCCCACGCAAGCAGATCGACTTCGGCGGCTGCCGCTGCCAGGCCATGGCCTTCACCGGCGATCCGGCGGCGACTGATCCGGTGTGCAGCAAGTCCCCGCACAACCAAGCCCAGCGCGCGCTGACCGAACAGGCCGCTGCCGCTGATGCGCCTCTGGTCTATCGTCGTTACGATCGCCCGGCCTTGGCGACGGCGCCGCGCGACAGCTAGGCGGCGATCAGACCCGGTTAGCCGGTCGAGTCGTTGTCATTGCCTTTGTTCCTCGCCGCCAAACAGGGACCCGGGGCCAGGGCTTAACGCTTCCCTGTCCCTCTCGGCCGTTAGGGCAAGCTCGCTTTACATGGCCTCGCCGGCGCGGAACTCGATGCCCTTGAAGAGCCGCCCGAGGCGGTTGGCAGCGTCAAGCTGACGGCAGTGGCGCTCTGCGGTTTCGGCCAGCGTAAAGATCATGCGAACGCTGTCTGACATGAGCGGTCGCCCTTGGTCTCGCCATAGACCGATTTCGCCAGCACGTCCCTTGTCGTTGGCGGTCTTGTGAACCCAGCATGTTTGAACGTCAGTGAATGCTATTGGACAGCGTTGAGATGTTTTTGATACCGTTTAAAAGCGTCGGTTGTTAAATACACGCGTTACGGAGGTGGGTGAGCCGGGCGATGCTCAGCAAGCCATTTATGACCACTCAGGAGATCGCCGAGCTCTTGAAGGTGCGCGAGCCGACCGTTCGCGCTTGGATCCACCACAAAGAGCTGCGCGCTGTGAAGCTCGGTCGCGAGTTCCGGGTCGCGGTCAAGGATCTGGAAGCATTCGTCAACGAAAGGGCTACGCGCACGCCGAGCTGGGCGCCGGAGCCGAACCGAGCACAACCATGACGCCTAAGTTCAGTCCGATCGGTGGCGCAGCTTCGGCCATGTCATCGGCCATCCCGATGGTGTTCGAAGGCAAGGCATGACCGCGGCGATCGAAGGCTACATCTTTTATGAGATCGCGGCCCTCTTGGTGCTGGCAGCGGGCGTCGGCTTTATCGGTTTGCTCTTGCGCCAGCCGCTAATCGTCAGCTTCATTGCCGTCGGTATCCTTGCCGGGCCATCGGTGTTCGACATTGCCCGATCGGACGAGCAGATCGACCTGCTAGCCGAACTCGGGATTGCTGTGCTGCTTTTTTTGGTCGGCCTCAAGCTAGACTTCAAGCTGGTGCGCACCCTTGGCCCGGTCGCTCTGATGACTGGCCTTGGCCAAGTGGTGTTCACCACTGTTTTCGGCTATTTGATCGCTCTTGGGCTCGGGCTGGATACGCTTTCGGCGTTCTACGTCGCCATCGCGTTGACGTTTTCTTCGACGATCATCATCGTGAAGTTGCTGTCGGACAAGCGCGAGATCGATTCGTTGCATGGCCGGATCGCGCTCGGCTTTCTCATCGTTCAGGACATCGTCGTCGTCATCGCCATGATCGTGCTGTCGGCCGTGGGCGTCGGCGAAGCCGGCGATGACGCACTCACCGGCGTGCTCTCAGTCTTAGGCTACGGGCTGGCCATGCTCGCCGCGGTCGCGGTATTCGTTCGCTTTATCGCCGATCCTGTTGTTGAGCGCTTGTCACGCGCACCGGAACTGCTGGTCTCTTTTGCAATCGGCTGGGCGGCCTTGCTGGCGGCCATCGGCCACTATCTCGGCTTTGGCAAGGAACTAGGCGGGCTGCTTGCCGGCGTTTCGCTTGCGTCAACGCCGTTTCGTGAGGCGATCGCGGCAAGACTGTCGGCGCTGCGCGATTTCCTTCTCTTGTTCTTCTTCATTGCTCTTGGCGCATCGCTCGATCTCAGCGTGCTTGGCGACGCGGTCGGGCCAGCCTTGGTTCTGTCGTTGTTCGTCCTCATCGGTAATCCACTGATCGTTCTCGCGATCATGGGCGCCATGGGCTACCGCAAGCGCATCGGCTTCCTCGCGGGATTGACAGTCGCCCAGATCAGCGAATTCTCTTTGATCTTCATGGCGATGGGGGTGAGCCTCGGCCATGTCGCCGAGGACGCGCTCGGCTTGGTCACGTTGGTCGGTCTCGTGACGATTGCGGCGTCAACTTACATGATCACTTACTCGCACGCGCTCTACGACTGGCTCGAGCCTGCGCTGGGTATTTTCGAGCGTCACGACGCTCGATTTGCCCGTGAGGATGCGCCTCACGGCGCCCGGCCGCACGATGTCATCCTGTTCGGCCTCGGGCGTTACGGTCTTGGCATTGCCGGCGCCTTGCGCGCAGCGGGTTTGCGCGTGCTTGGCGTCGACTTCAGCCCAGAAGCCATTCGCCATGCCCGCATCGAGGGCTATGATGTGCTATTCGGGGACGCAACCGATCCCGAGTTCCTCGCCCATCTGCCCTTGGGTCACGCGACCTGGCTGGTCCTCGCCGTGCCCGATCATGACACCGGCCTGACCCACGACGATCCACGCAAGGCGCTGGTTCGCAACGCGCGCGATCTCGGTTATCAGGGTCGCGTCGCCGTGACCGCGCAAGGCGCCGCCAGTGCCGCGGCGCTGACATCGGCAGACGTGGACCTGGTGATGATGCCCTATCGTGATGCCGCGCTTGCTGCCGCGCGCATGATCCTCGACGGCCGTCCGACGTCCCGCCCGGCACCGGTCGATCCGCTCGGCCAACAGGAGTTGCTCGCGTGACGGGGGCGCCTGCAGCAAGCACGTTCACCATGACCCCGATCGGCCGTGTCTTAGCTGTTGCGGAAACCGAGGTGGATGGTCCCCAAGGCGCCGAGGCCGTGTTGCAGGCTGCAGCCGGTCTGGCCCAGCGTCACGGCGCGGCGCTCGAGATGCTCGCCTGCATGGTTCCGCCTGCTGATCTGAGCGTCATTGCGCGGGCAGCCGGTACGACGCCCGAGGCCTGCCTGCAGGCCTTATCGAAAGTGCGCCAGCAGGCGATGGAAGAAATCGCCGCGCGTGCTCTGCCGGCGAAACAGCCGGACGTGCACATGGCGATCGGCAACCCGTTCATCGAGGTCGTGCGGCATGTCGTGCACAACCAAATCGATATGGTGGTCAAGACGGCCCGGCCGCTGTCAGGCTTGCACGGCGTGTTCTTTGCCAGCACCGACCAGCATCTCCTGCGCAAATGTCCCTGCCCGGTGTGGCTGCGCGCGCCTGATGCCGCGCTGGAGCCGCGTACGATCGTCGCCGCCGTCGATGTCGATCTGTCGGATGCGCGCGAACCCGAAACCCTGACGCAGCTCAATTGTCGGGTGATTGAGACAGCGCTGCGCCTTGGCTCATTGGAGCATGGTGTCGTTCACGTGCTGCATGCCTGGGAGGCTCTTGGCGAGGGCCTGATTTGGACGTTTGCCGCCGACATCGATCCCGGCGCGGCGGCGCAGCGCTATTTGCGAGAGGTAGAAGCCGAACGCCGACGTTCACTTGCTGCGCTGCTGCAGCCTTTCCGGACGCGGGCCGCGGCAACCCCGCGATTGACGGAGAGCCTTGTACGCGGCCCGACCCGCTCGGTCATCGCCGAACAGGCCAAGCGCCTATCGGCTGACCTGATCGTCCTGGGCACGGTTGCGCGCACAGGCCTACGTGGCGTCATTATCGGCAATACCGCAGAAGACATCCTCAACTCCGTCGACTGCTCCGTGGTTGCGGTGAAGCCCGAGGGCTTTGTAAGCCCGGTCGCCCCTGAAGCGCGCGTCCCAATCGACCAGCAGCCGCCGATGGACTAACGATCAACATGGACCGGTCGATGGGGGCTGCTCAAGCGCGTGCGCCTGCGCCAACAAGATGCCAAGCCGATCTTCGACGAGCTCGAGCGCTGGCTCGGCGCCCAACTCACCCGCATCTCGGGCAAGACGCCGCTCGCCGGCGCGATCCGCTACGCCCTTAGCCGCCTGCCGAAGCTGCGGCCGTACCTCGACCACGGCTTTCTGGAACTGGACAACAACTGCGCCGAGCGCGCGATGCGCGGTGTCGCGATTGGCCGGAAGAACTGGCTGTTCGCTGGCTCCGAGGGCGGCGGCAAGGCCGCGGCGATCGCCTTCACCTTGATCGAAACCGCCAGATTGAATGGCGTCGATCCGCAGGGGTGATTGACCGATGTCCTCGGCCGCATCGCCCTCCACAAGATCACCCGGATCGACGAGTTGATGCCCTGGCATTACGCTGAAGGCGCAGCGTAACTGAACTCCCGGTAAGCCAGCCAGAGCGCCGACGCCGTACGCTCACGTCTTGACTGTAACCGAAAGCCGTCGACCGCCGCTACGGCGGATAGGCCGGACGGTCACCCTTCAAGTGTCAGGCCGCCGACAAAGGTCGTCGTCTTCCAGTGACCGTGGGGCACGGGTGCGCGGCATCGCTCGCCCCTGGCCGCCCGGCCGTACTGGCGCGCCATCTTGGTCGAGGTGCCGCACTCATCGATGACGACCAGGCGCTCGGGATCGAGATCCGGTTGGCCCTCGAACCAAGCGAGGCGACGCCTTGCTATATCGGCGCGTTTCTGTTCGGCGGCGTGCGCCGTCTTTTTTCCGCGTCACGCCGTGACGTTGGAAGGACCGGCACACGATGCTCGGCAAGGGGCGGTCGCCGACCGCGGCGTCCCGTCGTTCGCCGATCTCCACCAAGGTCAGGTCCGGCGCCTCCTCGATCCAACCCAGGATCCGGTCGCGATGGGCATCGATCCGGTGGGACCGGTGATTGCC
>JBHJHH010000039.1:0-33923 GCA_050331015.1 Geminicoccaceae bacterium | reverse complement strand
CCCCGAGGCGCCGTCCGCGGTCAGGGGCGCGGCCTCCGCTTGGGCCAGGAAGCCTAACACGAGATCGGCCAGCTTCTGGCGGGTTACTTGGCGGTCGTCGACGGGCGCGGGGCGCTCGGCATTGAGGATCGTGCCGGCCGGCGCGCTCACCGTGTACGGCGTCAGCGAGCCATGATTGTTCGGTACCGACGGGGCGATCACGCAGGCCAGACCGAACACCGTGTAGGCCTCGCAATAGGTCGCCGGCACGTTGATGCCGTAGCGCGATTGCGTCGAGGTGCCGGTGTAATCGACCGTGACCGCACCGTCTGCGATGGTCAGCGTCGCGACCAGATCGATCGGCGCGTCATAGCCATCGACGCGCATGCTGTTGTCGTAGACGCCTTCGGGCAGCTCGCGGATCGCCGCGCGCACGGCGGCTTCCGAGGTGTCGAGAATGTCGGCGCCGATGGTATCGATCTCGCTAAGGCCGAGCTCGGTCATCAGGGCATCGAGGCGCTCGACGCCGATATCGTTGCAGGCCGCCAGCGAGTAGATATCGCCCTCGGCCTCGATCGGCGCGCGCGAATTGGCGCGCACGAAGGCGAGGATGGTCTCGTTCATGCGGCCTTCGTCGGCCAGCTTGAGCATCGGGATGGCCAGGCCTTCATAGAAGACATCGCGGCCGTCCGGCCCGAGGCCGATGCCACCGATATCGACGATATGCGAGGTGCAGGCGAACAGGCCGACCGCCCGGCCCTTGTGAAACGCCGGCGAGACCAGGACGGCGTCGTTCAGATGGCCGGTGCCCATCCAGGGATCATTGGTGATGTAGACATCGCCCGGTTTCATCGTCTCGAGCGGGAAGTGTCTGAGGAAATGGCCGACCGAGCGCGCCATGGAATTGACATGGCCGGGCGTGCCGGTGACCGCTTGCGCCAGCATGCGGCCTTTGGTGTCGAACACGCCGGCGGACAGGTCGCCGCATTCGCGCACGATCGGGCTGAACGCGGTGCGCAGCAAGGTCATCGCCTGCTCTTCGACGACATTGACCAGTCGGTTCCAGACGATCTGCCGGGTGAGCTCGCTTCGCAGGGTCATGACGTGGCTCCCGCGGCCTGTTGATCCTCGAGGATGACCGCGCCGGCGGCATCGACCCGGGCATTGAAGCGCGGCGGCACGAGGATGCTGGTGTCTTTTTCGATCAGGATCGCTGGACCGGACAGGCGCGTGCCCGGGCGGCAGTCCTCGCGGGCATAGACGGTGTGCGCGATCCGCCTGGCCATGTCGGCATCGTACACCGGGCGCGCGCCGCGCGCGCTCGGGGCACTCAGGCTGCGCGGCCGCTCATAGGGCGTTACCGGCGCCTCGGCGACGCCGAGCTTGAGCACCCAGCTCAGCACTTCGATGTCGAGATGCGGGATCGAGCGGCGGAACAGGCCGGCATAGGTGCGCTCGAAGCGCGCGCGCAGATCATCGGCGGCGCCGGCATCGAGATCGTGTTCGGGCAGCTCGACCATGATGTCGTGGCCCTGGCCGACATAGCGCATGGTCGCCCGCCGGGTGGTGCCCAGCTCGGCGCCAGGTGCGCCCGGCTCGACCACGGTGCGGGCTTCCGCGATCATGTCGGCCATGAGCGCGTTGACCACGTCGGGCTCGAAGCCGGACAGGCGCAAATAGCGCGAGCGCACGACCTCATAGGCCACCGAGGCGCGCAGAAAGCCGACGGCCGAGCCGACGCCGGCGCCAGCCGGGATGACGATGCGCGCGATTCCCAGCTTGCGCGCCAGCCGGGCGGCATGGTTGGGCGCAGCGCCACCGAACGCAATCAGCGTGCGATCGCGCAAGTCACTGCCACGCTCGACGGCGTGCACGCGCGCGGCCGATGCCATGGTCTCATCGACCATCTCGCTGATGGCAAAGGCGGCGTCTTCGTCGTCCAGATCGAGCGGCGCGCCGACCGCCTGGCGCACGGCCTGCAGCGCGGCGTCGGTATCGAGCGTCATGCGGCCGCCGGCAAATTCATCCGGATCGAGCCGGCCCAGCAGCAGGTCGGCATCGGTGATGCAGGCATCCGCGCCGCCGCGGCCATAACAGGCCGGGCCGGGCTCGGAACCGGCACTGTCCGGTCCGATGGTCAACCGTCGCGCGGCATCGACCCGGGCGATCGAGCCGCCACCGGCACCGATTTCCACCATGTCGATCACCGGAATGCGCAAGGGCAGGCCGGACCCTTTGGTGAACCGCGCGCGGCGATCGACCTCGAAGCTGCGCGCGCTGTGCGGCACGCCGTGATCGATCAGGCAGATCTTCGCCGTGGTGCCGCCCATGTCGAACGACAGCACCCGGTCATAGCCACCGGCCTTGGCGATGCCGGCGGAAAGGATGGCACCGCCGGCCGGGCCGCTCTCGATCAAGCGGATCGGCTGGGCGCGGGCATTGGCCACCGTGGTCAGGCCGCCGCCAGACGTCATCAGCAAGAGCGGGCAGTCCAGGCCGCGTTCCCGGGCGCCCCGTTCCAGTCGCTCGAGATACGACGCCATCAGCGGCTGGACATAGGCGTTGGCGACCGCCGTGGAAAAGCGCTCGTATTCCCGCACCTCCGGGCAGACCTCGCTGGACAGCGTCACCGGCAGATCCGGCCGTGCCGCGTGGATCAGCTCGGCCACCCGGCGCTCATGGGCATCATTGGCATAGGCATGCAGAAAGCCGACCGCGACGCTCTCGACGCCCAGGCGCTCGAGCTCGGGCACCAGGGCGCGCACGGCGTCCTCGTCGAGCGGCGTGATGACCTTGCCGTCGACATCGATGCGCTCGGGCACCGGCAAGCGGCGTTCGCGCGGCACCAGCGGCGCCGGCTTCTCGAGAAAAATATCATACTGATCGAAGCGGCCCTCATCGGCGATCTCGAGGACATCGCGAAAGCCTTTTGTGGTGATCAGCGCGGTCACCGCCCCTTTGCGCTCGATGACCGCATTGGTCGCCAGCGTCGTGCCGTGCAGCAGCAGGCCGATGGCATCCGGCGCCACGCCGGTTTCGTCGAGCACCCGTTCGATGCCCTCGAAAGCGGCCAGCTCCGGGCCCTGATGGGTGGTCAGGACCTTGGCCGTGGTCAGCTCGCCGTCATGATCGAGCACGACGTCGGTGAACGTGCCGCCGATATCGACTGCAATGCGTGCCGTGCGCGCTGCCATGAAGACCACCCCACCTCGCTGCCCTATCGAGGCGGCTTAGACCGATGCAAGGCGCCTGCCAAGGACCCGTGCGCCGTTGCCGGTCAGTGGCGGACCTTGAGACCGGCCTTGCGCGCCAGATCGGTCAGGCGCACCTCGATGGCGTCGTCGGTCGGCAGGTTCGGCGGCAGGACCAGGTGAACCGTGCCGTCCTCGACGCGCAACTCGCTTTCCGCCAGCAGCGAGCGGGCGCTGGCCGACAGCTTGCAGCCCAGGCGCAGGCCGAGGCCGACCAGGGCGGCGCGCTGGGCCATGTCGTCATCGAGCAGATCGTAGACGTGGCTGGCGCCCGGCGTGCGCTGATTGCCGCCATAGCGGTACTTGACCGCCAGCGCCAGATAGGCGCGCTCGTCATGCCGCGAGGTGATCTCGGTCGAGCGCAGCACGCGCAACATGGCCTGCTCGGCGCGATAATGCGGGTGCTCCTGCCAGCCGATATTGGCCAGACGGCAGGCCGCCAGGCGCATGCGCAGATCGCGCGCGCGCTCGTCGCCGACCAAAGGCGTGGTAAAGGCCAACAACTCGGCGGCAATGTCCTCGCGGCCGGAAGGCACCGGCGCCATGCGCGCACAGGCCTCGAACAGCGGATCGCGCAGACGCTCATGCTCGGCGAGCAGGTCGTAAACCGCGCCCTCGCGCAAACCAAAGGCGGAAAACAGCACATCAGAGGGCTCGGCGAGCAGGACCAGGCGTTCGAGCACCAGGGCGGCGATTGGCACCAGCTCGGCGCGTGATCGGGAAATGCCCGGAAGGCGCAGCTTGGCCGGATCGGTGGCGGCAATGCGCCGGCAGAAACTCAAGACCTCCTCGGCCGGCACGCCATAGCCCTGGATGATGCGCAAATGATACTCGCGCTGGGCCATGTGCACCCGGCCAATGGCGCGCAGGCTGCCGCCGACCGGAAACAGCGCGCGCCCGCGCACCCGGCGCAGCCAGTCGGCCTCGTTGGCGAGCTGGCGGTCGATCTCTTTGCGCGCGCGGGCGAAATCGCCCTCGCACAGATCGCTCAGCGCGAGCGTGCCGAGCGGCAGGCTCATGCGGTTGCCGATCGTCCCGCCGTCGAGTTCGACCAGCTCGAGCGAGCCGCCGCCGAGATCGGCCATGACGCCGTCGGCATAGGGATAGCCGGTGATCACGCCCAACGCCGACAGCCTGGCCTCTTCGCCACCCGCCAGGATCTCGATGTCGCGGCCGAGGATCTGGCGCGCGCGCTGGATGAACTGCTCGCCGTCATCGGCATCACGCACCGCGGCCGTGGCGAAGATCTTGGTGCGTTCGATACCGAGCGCATCGAGCTGCCGGCCGAAGCGCTGCAACGAGGCGAGCGTCAGGGTGACGCCAGACGGGTTGAGCTTGCCGGTCTTGCCCAGGCCCTGGCCGAGCCTGGGGGTCACCTTGGTGTTGAACAGCGGGATCGGCGTCCGCCTCAGGCCGGCAAACAGCACGAGGCGGACCGAATTCGATCCGATATCGACAATCCCTATGCCATCTTTGGCACGACCCGCACCGCTATCCGGCAACCGCTAGCTCCGGTTCAACTCAAGGATCGGCGCGTTCTCGCCGCTAAGCGCACTGCCGCGACCGGACAGGCTCGGATTGGTCATGAAGTATTCGTGCGCGCTGAACGGCTCCTCGCCCTGCGGCTGGACGCGTGTGTAGACGCCGTCGCTGTCGGATGTCCAGCTTTGCATGTTGTCCTTGAGGTTGGCGACCATGACCTGATCGAGGATCTGCGCGTGCACGGTCTCATTCTCGATCGGCACAAACGATTCCACGCGGCGATTGAGGTTGCGCCCCATCCAGTCGGCCGAGCTGATGAACACCTTGGCCTGGCGTGAAGGCAACTCGGCGCCATTGGCGAAGCAGACGATGCGTGGATGCTCGAGGAAGCGACCGACGATGCTCTTCACCCGGATGGTCTCGGACAGGCCCGGGATGCCCGGACGCAGGCAGCAGATGCCGCGGATGATCAGGTCGATCTGCACGCCGGCCTGGGAGGCCTCGTACAGCTTGTCGATCATCGGCGCGTCGACCAGCGAGTTCATCTTCGCCCAGATCGCCGCGGGCTTGCCGGCCTTGGCATTGGCGATCTCGCCGTCGATGTGGCGATAGACGGTCTCGCGCAGATACATCGGCGCAATGGCGAGCTTTTTCATGCCGACCGGTTCGATATAGCCGGTCATGTAGTTGAACGCCTTGGCGGCGTCGGCACCGAGCGCCGGATCGCAAGTGAAATAGGACAGATCGGTGTAAATCTTCGCCGTGATCGGGTGGTAATTGCCGGTACCGAACTGCATGTAAGTGCGCATGTCTTCGCCCTCGCGGCGAACGACCATGCACAGCTTGGCATGTGTCTTCAGCTCGATGAAACCGTAGACCACCTGCACGCCGGCTTTTTCCAGATCTCGCGCCCAGCGAATATTGGCCTCTTCATCGAAACGCGCCTTCAGCTCGACCAGCGCGGTGACCGACTTGCCGGCCTCGGCCGCACGGCACAAGGCGGCGACGATCGGGCTGTCATTGCTGGTGCGATAGAGCGTCTGCTTGATCGAAACGACGTCCGGGTCCTGGGCCGCCTGATCGAGGAAGTTCACCACGACATCGAAGGTCTCGTAGGGGTGGTGAACGACGATGTCCTTGGCGCGAATGGCGGCAAAGCAGTCATTGCCGTGCTCGGCGATGCGCTCGGGAAAGCGTGCCGTGTAGGGCGTGAACAGCAAATCCGGCCGGTCCTTGACGATCAGCTTGCCGAGATCGCCCAGAGCCATCGGACCGTCATGGCGGTAGACATCGCTGTCGCCGATGCCGAGGTTCTGTTTCAGATAGCTGAGATTGTGCTCGCTCATCTCGTGATTGACCACGAGGCGGATGACCCGGCCGCGGCGGCGCTGCTGCAAGGCGCTCAAGAACGAGCGCACCAGGTCTTCGGCTTCTTCCTCGATTTCCAGATCGCTGTCGCGGATCACGCGGAAATAGCCGACTTCACCGATCTCGAAGCCGGGGAACAGCCGGTTCAGGTAATGGCTGATGACCTTCTCGATGGCGATGAAGCGGATGTCGTCGCTGCTGCCCGGCAAGCGGATGAAGCGGCCGAGTTGCTTGGGGATCTGGATCAGGCCATGCAGCCGCTTGCCGTCGCGCTCGCGGGTCAGATTGAGCAGCACGGTGAAGCCGAGATTGGGGATGAACGGAAAGGGATTGGGCGGATCGGCGGCGATCGGCGTGAGCACCGGGAAAATGTCGTTCTCGAACTCGCGATCGAGCCAGGTGGCCTCGTCGCTGCGCAAATCGCTGCCGTTGATCGAGCGGATGCCAACCTCGGCAAGCTCGGTCTTGATGCGATCCCAGGCCTCGTCCTGGCGCAAAGACAGATCGTGCACCTTGGCGGCGGTGCGCTCGATCTGCTGGGTCGGCGTCAGGCCTTCCGGGGTCAGGTCCTCGATTTCGGCGCGCTCCTGCGCTTTCAGACCGGCATAACGGACCATCATGAATTCATCGAGATTGCTGCCCGAAATGGAGATGAAGCGCAGGCGCTCGAGCAGAGGATGGTTCTTGTTGTCGGCCTCTTCGAGCACGCGCTCGTTGAAACCCAACCAGGAGAGCTCACGGTTGATGAAGCGCTCGGGCGTGTCCATGGTCACCGCCGGCTGGGTCGGGGTCGACATGGCCGGTGCCTCGGCCAGGGCCTGCGTGCTCACTGCTGGTTCGGTTTCACTGGTCATACTGTTCCCCCTTTGACGCCGTTCGGGCTTAATTTAGCTGTCGTTAAGCTTCGCACTTGATGGATTTGTGACGATGTGGTGGGCGATAGCCGACGGCGACTACCTTAAAGAGAGCCTGCGGTGATGAAAACGCTCATGCTGTTGCGCCATGCCAAGTCGAGCTGGGACGATCCGGATCTAGCCGATATCGACCGGCCGTTGGCGCAGAGAGGACGCAAAGCCGCACCCAAGATGGCGGCTTATATGAAAAAACAGGGCTGGTCGCCGGCGCTGGTCCTGGTTTCCCCGGCCAAGCGCGCGCAGCAGACCTGGGCGGCCATGGCAGAGAGCTTTCCCGATGCGACGGTCGTAACCGTCGATGCGATCTACCCGGGCGAGCCGCACGCGCTCGCCGGCGTGCTCGCCGATGTGGCCGGCGATGTCCCGAGCGTCATGATGATCGGCCACAATCCGGGGCTGGAAACCTACGCCGAACAGCTGGCCAGGCGCTCGAGCAACGGCACGCTGGATCGGCTTTTGGCCAAGTTCCCCACCGCCGCCCTGGCGGTCTATCAGATCGAGGACAACCTGGACTGGCCGACGGCGGCCACCCATGGCGGCAAGCTGGTCGCCTTCGTGCGCCCGCGCGAGCTGGATGACCGCTAGACGCGCCACTTTGAGCGATTGCAGCTGTCACAGTTGCTGCGCCATGACAAAAGTAGTCCATGGCATGGGGTTCTAAGGGATCGGCGATGACAGCGAGGCGGACATCCAGCGTTTCGATCGGCTACCTGGCCGTGTGGGTTTGCACCGGCTGGCTGCTGGCCGCGTCGGCAGCCCAGGCCGAGACCCTGACCCTTGTGCACGTCAACGATTTCGACCAGTTCGATGGCAAGGACGGTGCCGGCGGCTTTGCCCGCTACGCCACGGTGCTCGAGAACGTCCGCGCCGGCGGCGGCACGGTGATCGCCACCAATGCCGGCGATTTCCTGTCGCCCTCGCTGCTCTCGAGCCTGGATCAGGGCGCGCACATCGTGGCGCTGAACAATCTGGTCGGCCTCGATATCGCCACGCTCGGCAATCACGAGTTCGATTTCGGCCCGGAAGTGGCGCAAGACCGGCTGCGCGAGGCCGAGTTCGCCCTCGTTTCCAGCAATGTCACCCTGCACGACGCGCCCTTCCCGCTCACCGAGCCCTACCTCATCCGGGAGGTCGGTGATGTGAAGGTCGGCTTCATCGGCCTGACCACGCCGGATACCGCGGAGATCGCCAGCCCGGGCCCGGATGTGCACTTCGCCGATCCGGTGGTCACCGCCAGCGAGATGGTCGCCGCGCTGGAGGGCCAGGGTGTCGAGTTGATCATCGCCCTGACCCATCTGCCGGTGGCGGTCGATCGCCAGGTGGCCGGGGTTGAGGGCATCGATCTGGTGCTGGGCGGTCATGACCACGCGCCGATGACGTTTGCCGCCGATGCCGACAGCCTGGTGCACAAGAGCGGCGCGCAGGCCGTGCATGTCGGCGTCATTCAGCTCGAGCTCGGCCGCGATGACGAGGGCGCCCTGACCATCCGGCCGGCCTGGCAGATGATCCACACCGCTGGTGTGCCGGAAGACGCTGCCGTGCAGAAATCCATGGACCTCTACGCCGCCCAGCTCAGCGACGAGCTGGACGAGGTCATCGGCACGACCGAGATCGAGCTCGACAGCCGGCGCCAGACCGTGCGCAGCGGCGAGAGCACGTTCGGCAATCTGGTCGCCGATGCCATGCTCGCGGCGACCGGTGCGGATTTCGCCCTGACCAATGGCGGCGGCATTCGCGCCGACCGGCTGTACCCGGCCGGCTCGGACCTGACCCGCGGCGACATTCTCAGCGAGCTGCCGTTCGGCAACAAGACGGTGGTGATCGAGGTGCCCGGCTCGGTCGTGCTGGCCGCGCTGGAAAACGGCCTGTCGCAGCTCGAGGACGGCGCCGGCCGCTTCCCGCAGGTGGCCAATCTGACACTGGAATACGATCCGTCACGCCCGCCCGGCGAGCGCGTCCTCAGCGTCCTGATCGGCGACGCACCGCTCGATCCGGCGGCGACGTACGCCATGGCGACCAATGACTATCTGGCTGGCGGCGGCGACGGCTACGCCATGTTCGAAGGCCTGCCCATGGCGATCGATCCGGCCGCGGCCCGGCTCATGGCCGCCCAGGTGATGGACTATATCGAGCAGGCAGGCAGCATCGCGCCCCGCATCCAGCGGCGCATCATCGCCACCTCGAGCTAGCCGGCGCGGTCGCGCGCGAGAACGCTGTTCAGGCGGCCTTGCGACGGCGCGCGCTGACCTCGTCCAGCGCCTGACGCAGCAGCTCTTCCAGGCTCATCTCATCGCTGCCATACAGCTCGAAGCGCGCCATGGGGACCTGGCTGTCGGCGCTGTCAAACAGCCGGATCTCGCAGCAGCCGGCGTGCTGCAGGACATCGGCCAGGCGCTGCACGCATGGCTTTTCCGAGGCCTCTTCCTGACGCTTCCAGCCGAGCGACGACAATCCGTGCATGATCTTGGAACTCCAATGTCGGGCGATTCAACATACCATCGATGGGCGCGCTCTGTCGGGTGGCGCGTTTATGCTGCACTGCAATAACAGAAACCATCGACAGCGTCATGGCAAGGCCGGTCCATGTCGCCTTGGGGCATGGCGGCTATTCGTCTTAAGGGGTGACCCGTACCGCCTCGATCGGTGGCACGCGCGCCCTTTCCGCGCGCAACGCGCTCAGGCTGTAGAGCACCAGGGTCGCCAGAACGATGGCGCCGCCAACGAAGGCGAGCGCACTGGGCACCTCGCCGATGCCGACCCAGACCCACAACGGGCCGAACGTGGTCTCGAGCAGCATGAGCAGGCCGACCTCGGCCGGGCGCAAATGGCGCGGTCCGATGCCGATCAGCATGAACGACATGCCGCCGACGACGGTGACCATGAGCAGCATCAGCCAGACGTCCGCATAGCTCAGCGAGAAGGGCGCGGCCGCACCGAGCTGCACCGTGGCGGTCAGCAGGCCGGCCAGGGCATAGCCGAGCCAGACTTCGCCGATGCTCAGGTCGCGTGAGGCGGTAAAGGCCGTTGCCAGCGCAATCGGCACGATCATCGCGACCAGCTCGCCCTGGCCGGCCCCGAGGCGCACCTCGCCGGCAACGGTGAGCGTGACGCCGCACATGGCCGCGGCGATGGCGATCCAGGTGCGCCTGTAGGGCCGTTCGCCGCGCCAGACTCAGGCGACCAGCGCGCCGGCCAGCGGCGTGGCGGCAACCAGGATGAGCACATTGGCCGCCTTGGTCATGTTCAGACTGTGGACAAAGGCGTTCTGGCAGATGCTGCCGGCCACGCCGATGATGACGATATGCACGAGGACGCTGCGCGTCGGCCGGAAGAGATCGGCCTTTTCGTAGCGTGCCAGCACCAGCGCGCCGGCCAGCAGGAGCGCAAACAGCCCAAAGCCGCGCCAGAACAGGATGGTCGCGCTGTCGCTGCCGAGCAGGCGGACGACCAGCGAGTCCGGGGAAAGCAAGAGCACACCCAGCGTGGTCAGCAGCCAGGCGCGCAGGCGCGGCGTCATCGTGGTCTCCTTCAAGCAATCAGCCCGTGCGATCGGGCGCACAGGCCGGTGAGGTCAGCCATACCCGCGGTCGCGGCTGCACCTTCGCCCACTTGCACGAGGCGACCGCACCGGCAAAGCTCGACCTTGAGCGAAAACCCATCACGAAGGCGGCAGGATCGTGCCCATGGTCGAGCGGGTCGTGGTCATTGGCGGCGGATCGGGGATCGGCAAGGCCGTTGCCGCATCCGCGAAGGCAGCCGGCATGGAGGTCATCATTGCCGCCCGCTCCGCCGATCGCTTGCGCAAAGTCGCCCGCGAACTTGGCAGCGGCGTCCAGGCGCGACCGCTCGACGTCACCGATGCCGATGCCGTACGCGCTTTTTTCGATGCCTGTCCACCCTTTGCACATCTGGTCTACAGCGCCGGCATGTCTCGCTCGGGCCCGTTTGGCATGCTCGGCGTGCGCGCGGCCAAGGCCGTGTTCGAAACCAAGTTCTGGGGCGCCTATGCCTGCTGCGAGGCCGCCCGCACGCAGGTCCGCCAGTCGATCACGCTGGTCTCCGGCATCGCCGCGCGCAAACCGTTTCCCGGCCTGCATGCCATGGCCGCGGCCAACGGAGCGCTCGAGGCGCTGGCGCGGTCCATGGCCATCGAGCTGGCGCCGATCCGCGTCAATGTCGTGGCGCCCGGGCTGGTCGATACGCCGGCCTATGCCGACATGCCGCGCGAGGAACGCAACGCGATGTTCGTCAAGCTGGGCGAGCGCCTGCCGAGCCGGCGGGTCGGCCAGCCAGAGGATATCGCGCTCGCCTGCCTGAGCTTGATGCAAAACGCCTATATCTCCGGCAGCGTGCTCGATGTCGACGGCGGCCACCGGCTAATCTGAGCGTCCGGCGCGTTGGACGACAAAGCCGGCCTGGCGCGCTCGATCGGCGTTGACACAATCCGGCCGTGTGCCTATACCCCGCCCACTCGCACGGCAGCCAGTGCTGCGCGCGCCGTTGTTCGTCTGGTGAACAGCTTTCCCTAAGACGACCTGTCGATCACCTGGAAAGCGGATCGCTCCGCCATGAAGACTTATTCTGCCAAGCCCGCCGAGATTGAGCGGCGCTGGTTCGTCATCGACGCCGAAGGCCTCGTCCTCGGCCGTCTCGCCAGCATCGTGGCCAACCGGCTGCGCGGCAAGCACAAGGCCATGTTCACGCCGCACATGGACACCGGCGATCACATCGTCGTGGTCAATGCCGAGAAGATTGCCCTCAAGGGCAACAAGGCGCCGAACAAGTTCTACTACCGTCACACCGGCTATCCCGGCGGCATCAAGGAAACCACGGCCGACAAGGTTCTGGGTGGCAAGTACCCCGAGCGCGTCATCGAGGCCGCCGTGCGCCGCATGATCCCGAAGGGCCCCTTGGGCACCCAGGTCATGCGCAAGCTGCACGTCTATGCCGGCCCGGAGCATCCGCACCAGGCGCAATCGCCGGAAGCGCTCGACATCGCCGCGCTGAACCGCAAGAACACGATCAAGGAGGCTGCGGCCCATGGCTGAGTCGGTCGTCCATTCGCTTGAGGACCTGAACAAGCTCGCCGGCAAGAGCACCGCGGTGCCGACCCAGGACGAGCCGGTCGAAGCGCCCAAGCCGAAACTCGAAGCCCTGGGCCGCGCCTATGCCACCGGTCGACGCAAGGATGCGGTCGCGCGCGTGTGGATCAAGGCCGGCAGCGGCAAGTACAGCATCAACGGCAAGAACCTGGACGGCTATTTCGCCCGCCCGGTGCTGCGCATGATCGTCAACCAGCCGTTTGTCGCCATCAACGGCCTGGGCAATTACGACGTCTTCGCCACGGTGTCCGGCGGCGGCCTGTCCGGTCAGGCCGGTGCGCTGCGCCACGGCATTTCCCGTGCGCTCAACCTGTATGACCCGAACCTGCGCCCGGTGCTGAAGGTCGGCGGCTTCCTGACCCGCGATGCCCGCGCGGTCGAGCGCAAGAAGTACGGCAAGGCCAAGGCGCGCCGGAGCTTCCAGTTCTCCAAACGCTGAGCGCCACGCGTTTTCATCGCGAACAAAGGCCTCGGGAGCGATCCCGAGGCTTTTTTCGTGTCTTCGCGCGCGCGTTGTCGATCTGATCTGAGGCAATCCTGTCGACATGCAGCGAGGCCAGCTTCAGCCTCGGGCGCATAGGGCGTGCAAGTCAGCCCAGCCAAAGGCGACTTCGATGAAGGCTGGCTGGCGTTTCTGTTGGCTACGCCCCATCGACCAGGACGGCGCCACGTCGTGCGCAGAAGGCGCTGGCCCTGGCAGTGTCGCGCAACACCCACAGTGCCCCCGGCGCGATAGCCCCGTTGGACAGATCCGCCGCAACGGTCTGCAACAAGCGCGCCCCGATCCCAGTGCGCTGGTGCGCGTTCAGGACATAAAGCGCGCCGAGCTCGGCATCGAAGCCGCGCGCCCGCAGCGTCGCGTCACGCTGCGCGTCGGCGGCACAGCCAATGAGCCGATCGGCATCGAGCGCGACAAAAACGCGGGTGGTGGATGCCGACTCCAGTCACGTTAGCACATCGGGCCACAACGGTTCGCGCCTGGCAAAGGTCTGGCGAAAACTTCCATGCCAGCTTGGCGGCCTCGCGCACCATGCGACCTGGGGCTGACCGCATCGCCGGCTTCGTTGCTTGCAATGAGGAGGCCATTTGGAGCGGGCGATGAGATTCGAACTCACGACCCCAACCTTGGCAAGGTTGTGCTCTACCCCTGAGCTACGCCCGCGCTCCGGATGACGAACGGTCCGTGACCGTTTTGAGGTGGGCGGGTATGTAGACGACGCGCCTGCGCGATGCAAGCGCAAAGAAGGGCTGTTTTGTGGCGTGCATGAACGCTTGTATCCATAGACCAAGCCATCCATGTAACCCGCAAGTTTGCAAGAAGGACGACCATGGTTTCTCTCTTCGGATCTGGCACCAAGCCGAAGCCCGCCGCGACCGGCCCGATCAAGGACGGCTCGATCGAGACCTTTGCCGAGGATGTCATCAAGGGCTCGCAGAAGGTCCCGGTGCTGGTCGATTTCTGGGCGCCCTGGTGCGGCCCGTGCAAGCAGCTCACGCCGGTCCTGGAAAAACTCGTCAACGAGTTCAAGGGCAAGATCCAGCTGGTCAAAATCAATGTCGACGAGAACCAGGAGCTGGCCGCTCAGCTGCGCGTGCAGTCGATCCCGACCGTGTTCGCGTTCCTCGGCGGCCAGCCGGTGACCGCTTTCGCCGGCGCCCAGCCGGAAAGCCAGATCCGCAAGCTGATCGAGCAGCTGGTCGGCGGGCCGATCCAGGCCGAGGCCGATGGTTTCACGGTGGCCGACGCCAAGGCGGCCGAAGCGCAAGGCCAGTACGAGCTGGCCACGCAGATGTTTCAGACCCTGTACGAGGAAAGCCCGGAGGACCCGCAGGTCATCGGCGGTCTCGCCCGCTGCCTGATCGCCGGCAGCCGCATGGATGAGGCCAGCCGCCTGCTTGATGCCGTGCCGGCGGACAAGAAAAACCACGTCGATATTGACAGTGCCCGCGCCTCGCTCGAGATCGCCAAGAGCGCAGGCACGCTCCGCGATCCGGCTTTGCTTCTGGCGCGGCTGGACGGCACGCCGGACGATCACGCCGCACGCCACGAGCTGGCGATGGCCATGTTCCTGCGCGGTCAGGTGGAAACCGCCATGGATGAGCTCATGCACATCGTCAAAGCCGATCGTGAATGGAACGACGATCAGGCGCGCAAGACCTTGATTCGCTTTTTCGAGGCGCTTGGCCCGGCGCATCCGGAGACCGTCAAGGGCCGGCGCAAGTTGTCGACCGTCCTGTTCTCATGAGCGCAAGCGAAACCAGCGGCAGCGGCCTGCCCGGCCGCTTTCCGATTTTCCCGCTGACCGGTGCCCTTCTGCTGCCGGGTGGCAACCTGCCGCTGAACATTTTCGAGCCGCGCTATCTGGAGATGACCCGGCATGCCATGCAGACCGAACAGGTCATCGGCATGATCCAGTCGACCGGCGTCGACGACGCCCGTGGCCGGCCGGCGATCTACGATGTCGGCTGCGCCGGCAAAATCACCAGCTTCGAAGAAACCGCCGACGGCCGCTATCTGATCACCCTGACCGGCCTCAGCCGCTTTCGCGTCGTGCAGGAGCTCGACGTGACCACGCCCTACCGGCAGATCATCGCCAGCTATGCCGGCTTTGCCGAGGACATCGACCCGAAAGAGCCCGAGGATCATCTGCGCATGCCGCTGATCTCGGCCGTGCGCCGGTATTTCGAAGCGAAAGACATCCGCGCCGACTGGGACGCCATCAACCAGGCGCCGCTGCCGGGGCTGGTGACCTCGCTTTCGATGATCTGTCCGTTCGAGCCCAGCGAAAAGCAGGCATTGCTCGAGGCGGAAGACGCCGGACGGCGGGCGCGCACGCTGATCGCGCTTTTGGAAATGGGCGCTGCCGAGGGCGCCGCTTCGGATATCTCCACACATTAGCCCGTCATCGCCCGCCGTCAGCGCGGGCCAACGCCCAAGAAAAGGACAGTTGAAGCCATGGCCGCTCCCGTCGATCCCAAGCTGCTCGATCTGCTGATCTGCCCGGTGAGCAAGGGCCCGCTCAGCTATGATCGTGAGAGGAACGAGCTGGTCAGCGAACAGGCCGGCCTCGCCTATCCGATCCGCGACGGCATTCCGATCATGTTGCCGGATGAGGCGCGCGTGATCGACGAGGCCGACGCCATTCCCGAGGCCGTGCGCGCCACGCCGGAAGAAAAGCGCTGACCATGCCGGTTGTCAGCGAGGACAAGGACAAGGACGTCGGCGATGTCTGGCCGCTCGAGATCCGCGTGAAGCAGGCCGACCGGCGCCTCGAGATCGATTTCGACGACGGCCAGTCCTACAGCTACCCGGCCGAGCTGTTGCGGGTGGAGAGCCCGTCGGCGGAAGTCCAGGGCCACACGCCCAGCCAGAAACAGATCGTCGGCGGCAAGCAGGATGTCGCCATCATCGGCGTCGAGCCGGTCGGCAACTACGCTGTGCGCATCCGCTTCGACGATCTGCACGACACCGGCATCTATTCCTGGCGCTATCTCTACCGTCTCGGCCGCGACCAGGCGACCATCTGGGCGACCTATCTGGCCAATCTCGCGGCGAACGGGCTCTCGCGCACACGCTGATCGCGACCTTTTTTGCGCGTGCAGCATCTGGTCTGCGCCCGAGCCGGCTGCTAAAGCCCTGCCGAGGCTGTCGCCAGATAATCGCTTCGTTTGATCGGGAGTGCCGCCATGACCGTCGCCAATCGTCCACGCCGCAGCGTCCTCTACATGCCCGGCTCGAATGCGCGCGCGCTGGAAAAAGCCAAGACCCTGGCCGCTGACGGTCTGATTCTCGATCTGGAAGACGCCGTTGCCCCGGACGCCAAGGATGTCGCCCGCGAGCAGGTCTGCGCCGCGGTCCAGGCCGGAGGCTATGGCCAGCGCGAGTTGCTCATCCGGGTCAACGCGCTGTCGACGCCCTGGGGTTATGCCGATCTGGAGGCGGCTGCCACCGCCGGTGCCGATGCGGTCCTGCTGCCCAAGGTCGACAGCGCCGACATGGTGCGCCAGAGCGAGCGCCTTCTCGATGCCGCCGGCGCACCGGCCGAGCTGAAGATCTGGTGCATGATGGAAACGGCGCGCGGCATGCTGCATGCCAAGGAGATCGCCGGCGCCAGCGCGCGCATGGGCGGCTTCGTCATGGGCACATCCGATCTGGCGCGCGAGCTCAACTGCGCCCACACGGCGATGCGCCTGCCGATGATCACCTCGCTGGGCTTGTGCCTGCTGGCCGCCCGCGCCGCCGGCCTGGCGATCGTCGATGGCGTCTATCTCGATCTCAATGACGCTGACGGCTTTGCCGCGTCCTGCACCCAGGGCCGCGAGCTCGGCATGGACGGCAAGACCCTGATCCATCCCAAGCAGATCGACGCCGCCAACCAGGCGTTCGCCCCGAGCGAGGCCGAGGTCGAGCACGCGCGCAAGATCATCGAGGCGCACCGTGAGGCCACGGCGCGAGGCCAGGGCGTGGTCGTGCTCGACGGCAAGCTGATCGAGAACCTGCACGTCGTCATGGCTGAGCGAGTCGTCGCCCAGGCCGAGGCGATTGCCGCGATGACCGATGCCTAGGTGACCGGCCTGATCGACACGGAGCCTGCCCATGCCGACGCTAGCCCTGTCCCTGATCGCGTTCGCCCTGCTGGTTCCGGCGACCGGTCACGCCGATGAGCGCACGGCCTCGAGCGGGCAGAAAGCGGCCGAGGAGGTCTGCCTCAAGCGCGCCCAGCGAGACGATGACACGCGCGTGCGCCTGAGCCGCACGCTGCGCAACGACGGTGGTTACTTCGTCACCCTGCGCAGCCAGCAGTTCGACTATCAGTGCATCATCCGCGGGCGCAAGATCACCGGCATGAACCGCAATCCGCTCTAGCCGTTGCGGCGCGCAAGGTCGGGAGCGCGGCCACCTGGTTGTCGTCTGGCACGCTCAGTGCTAGCTCGAACGCCAGCCACCGCAGCACGGGTAACATGATGCGCTTTACCGGCACCGACCGTTACGTCGCCACCGACGATCTCATGCTCGCGGTCAATGCCGCGATCGCCCTGGAAAAGCCGCTGCTCATCAAGGGCGAGCCCGGCACCGGCAAGACCATGCTCGCCGAAGAGGTCGCGCGCGCCCTCGCTCTGCCGCTGTACCAATGGCACATCAAGTCGACGACCAAGGCCCAGCACGGTCTGTATGAGTATGATGCGGTCTCACGCCTGCGCGACAGCCAGCTCGGCATCGCCGGCGTCGACACGGTCAGCAATTACATCGTCAAGGGCAAGATCTGGCAGGCGTTCGAGGCCGAGCAGCGGGCGGTCCTGTTGATCGACGAAATCGACAAGGCCGATATCGAGTTTCCAAATGATCTCCTGCAGGAACTCGATCGCATGGAGTTCGATGTCTACGAAACGCGCGAGCGTATCCGCGCACGCCATCGCCCGATCGTCATGATAACATCCAATAACGAGAAAGAACTGCCTGACGCTTTCTTGCGCCGATGCTTCTTTCACTATATCAGCTTTCCCAATCGGGAGACCTTGCAGGCGATTGTCGACGTCCATTTCGAGCGCCTGAAGCCGCGATTGCTGCACTATGCTCTTGACGTCTTTTTCGGCCTGCGCGAGCTGCCGGGCTTGAAGAAACGGCCAAGCACGTCGGAACTGCTCGACTGGCTGAAGCTGCTGGTCGCCGAGGATATCGATCCCGAGGTCTTGCGCGAGCGCGATCACAAGCGCCTGCTGCCTGTCCTGCATGGTGCCCTACTGAAGAACGAACAGGACGTGCATCTGTTCGAGCGCCTCGCGTTCATGTCGCGCCGGGAAGCGCGATGATCGCCGCCATCGCGGACCTGATTGGCTTCTTCACCGATCTGCCTTACCAGGCGCCGGGTGATGACGCCACGACGCGCGCCATGCTCGACGTCATCGCAGCCGATCTGCCGGCCGAGGCGACTGTTCTCGATCTGGGCTGCGGCACCGGCCGCTCGACCCTGGTGCTGGCGCGCGCTTTGCCGACGGCACAGATCACCGCCGTCGATCTGGCGCCGCCCTTCCTGGCGCAATTGGACCGGCGCGCGGCCGAGACCGGTCTGGCGGCACGCATCACCACGCGCTGTGCCGACATGGCCAGCATGGATATCCGGCCCGAAAGCGTCGATCTGATCTGGTGCGAGGGGGCGGTCTACAATGTCGGCTTCGATCGTGGCCTGGCGCTCTGGCGTCCCTGGCTGAAACCGGGCGGCTTCCTCGTCGTGTCCGAGGCGGTCTGGTGGCAGGCCGATGTGCCGGACGCAGCCAGGGCCTTTTGGCATGCAAGCTACCCGCAGATCTCGAACGAAGCCGCGCTCGTGACCAGCGCCGAGGCCGCCGGCTTCGAAGTCAAAGCGCACGCGCCACTGCCGCAAGCGGCCTGGCAGGCCTACTACACCATGATCGAGCGCCACGCCGAGGCGCTGGCGGATGAGCCGCGCATGGTCGATGTCGTGGCCGACCTTCGGGCCGAGGCGGCCATTTTCGCGGCCGCGCCGGATGCCTATGGCTATCTGTTTCTGGCCCTGCGCAAGGGCGGGCGCTGAGCGACCGCCATGCTCGTCGATTTCTTCATGACCGTGCGCGAACACCGGGTGCCGGCGACGATCCGCGAATGGCTCGATCTGCTGCGCGCCCTCGATGCCGGACTGGCCCATGGCAGCGTCGATGACTTCTATCTCCTCGCCCGCGCGGCCCTGGTCAAAGACGAGAGCCACTACGATCGCTTCGATCGCGCCTTTGCTGCCTATTTCAAGGGCGTCGAGGCCCTCGACGAGGTCTTTGCCGAGATCCCGGACGACTGGCTGCGCGCCGCCTTCGAGCGCAGCTTGAGCGCGGCGGAGAAAGCCGAGATCGAGGCCCTTGGCGGCTTCGACAAGCTGATGGACGCCTTACGCGATCGTCTGGCGAACCAGGAAGAACGCCACCGGGGCGGCAGCAAATGGATCGGCACCGGCGGCACCTCGCCATTTGGCGCCTATGGTTACAATCCTGAAGGCGTGCGCATCGGACAGGACCGCTCGCGCCACCGCCACGCGGTCAAGGTCTGGGACAAGCGCGATTTTCGCGACCTCGACAGCAGCCGCGAGCTCGGCACCCGCTCGATCAAAATGGCCTTGCGCAAGCTGCGCCGCTTTGCCCGCGAAGGCGCCAGTGAAGAGCTCGATCTCGAAGCGACGATCGGCTCAACCGCGCGCAATGCCGGGCTGCTCGACGTGCACATGAGACCCGAGCGGCACAATGCCGTCAAAGTGCTGATGTTTTTTGATGTCGGCGGCTCAATGGATGACCACGTTCGCCAGGTGGAAGAGCTATTCTCGGCCGCGCGCAGCGAGTTCAAGCATCTCGAATATTACTATTTCCACAATTGCCTGTATGATTTTGTCTGGCGTGACAATCACCGCCGCTTCGACGAGCGTATCCCAACCTTTGATCTACTGCACACCTATACGAGCGATTACAAGGTGATCATTGTCGGCGACGCCACCATGAGCCCCTACGAGATCGTCCACATCGGCGGCGCCAACGAGTATTGGAACGACGAGCCCGGCCAAGTCTGGCTGCAACGCCTCTATGCGACCTTTCCCAAGGCTGTCTGGCTCAACCCGCAACCGCCCCAGGTCTGGGGCTATCACACCTCGATCGGTATTCTGCACCGTCTGATCAGCGCCCGCATGTATCCGCTCAACCTGGAAGGCCTCGGCCAGGCGATACGTGCGCTGAGCTGAAGTCCCGGCGGGCTGCCGGCCGGGCCACCGAGGGCAGCCAGCGCCGCGACCATGACGACGACCGGCGCCATTAGCTCTACGGTCGGCGGGGCTGCCGAACCGGCCGACATGCTCAAGAACATCGTCACGCTTTGTGCCGCGCCGAGCCCAACCAGGCTGACCAGCGCGAGCCGCATGATCGAGCGCGGTGCGATCCCGGCATGCGCGGGAAGGCGCAGCCTGGCATGGCCGACAGCGGTGAGCGCCAGGCTCGCCCCGAGCCCCACAAAAACCATTCCAGGCGCGCTGGTTGGAAAAGCCATCCCTTGCGCCGCCACGGCGAACGCTGCACAGACGGCTGCCGGCAGCAGTGGCCACAGGCTCAGGCTGAGGAGCGCACCGCCAAGGCCGAAAGCGGCCAGAACCAAAGGCGTCACCCAGGCCTGGCGCCGGTCGGCCTCACGCGCGGCGGTTTCGAGACTGGCCGGATCGATGGCCATAAGTCCTTGCGCAACGCCCGGCTCGAGCCGGTCAACGAGGCGCGCCAGCCCGCCGGCGGCAACGCCAACCAGGTCCACCCGAGCGCGCCAGGTGCCGTCCACACGATCGATCCGATTGGCCAAAGGCATCAGGGCGGGGGACGGCATCCATAGCATGAGTTCGCTCGGGGCGAGCGCGCCGAGCGCCCGCGCGCGCGGCGTTTCATTGATGAAGTCGGCGAAGTAGCGGATGCCGCAGCGGCCGACATCGCGCTTTTCGGCGTTCAGCCGGCCGCAGGCGGTGAACAGGCTGCGATACAGGACCTCACGCTCGGGCAAGGCCACAAGTCGCGCGCGTTGCAGCGACAGGCTTGGCGGTCGCCAGGCCGGCATGTGGTAGCTCGCCAGCCCAGCCATGCTCTGCTCGAGCGCGAGCGCGGCATCGAGTTTTTCGAGCCTAACAAGCAGACGATCGAGGTTGCCGTCGAAAAGGACCAGGCGCGGCCCCGTCATGGTTTGGCCGAGATCGGATCGCAGCGTGGCCAGATCGGCGCGTTCGCTGCGCGCCGCGAGCGAACCCGATGCGCTGCCGCCTTGTAACGGGCAACAAGCCACCGCGACGGCGAGCAAGCAAAGAGCAGCGGACGCGGCCCTCAGTCCCTCGGCGTCGGCGGGCAACCGCGCATGAGCGTGCGCTTCCGGCACCTTGCGTGCCGTCGCAGGTCCCATCATGGCCTCAACGAGCACGGTGCAGCAAAGTGCCAGCAGGCAAAGGGCAATCACGTCCCTGGTCACCGGTACGGCCAGGAGCTGCGCGGCCAACACGGCGCAAGGCGTGGCGAGGCTTATCAGCCAGGCCAGGGCTCGAACCATGCTGCGCGCCGCATGCGGCGAGCCCGGCGCAGCGCGTAGCCAATCGATGAGGATCGCTGAGAAGCCGCTTAGCACGAGCGACCACGGCGCCGCTGCAGCCAGGACGAACAGGTTCACCTCGCCCAGCGGCAACATCACCAGACCTGCAGCGCTCAGGCTGGAAAACGCAACCACGCCGGCGATGCGTGCCCCCTTGGCCCATGAGCGCAGCATGGCGAGCGCGCCAAGCACAACCACAACGATTGTGCCCATCACACCGAGCCAGGCGCGCCGGTGCGCGTCGCGGGTGATCTCATCATGCAAGACCGCATAGCCGGCCAGGCGCACGGCAACGCCGACGTCAGCGGCGATCTCGTCGAGGCCGGCCCGGACGTCCGTCAGCCAGGCTGAGCGCACGGTAAGCGCGCCCGCCTGTCGCTCGACCACCAAGAGCGTGCGCTCACCCTGGGGATCGCGCCAGACACCCTCCGCGCTGACACGGCCAGTTTCGCTCAACGCCAGCTGACGATCCAGCCAGCCGGCAAACAGCCCCAGCAGATCGGCGAGCGCCCTGTCGTCGCCGACGATAGCCGCCTCCAGGCGGCGCGTTGCGGGATCGGTCAACGTGCGCATGATCCGCTCGGGATCGCGCGCGTCGGTGTCGGCCAAGAGCGAGCGGCGATCATAGAGCGGCGCCAGGTTCGCCGGATCGAGTTCAGCCGGTCCGCTCGCGACGAAAGCGACATCGGACCGGCTGGCCAAGAATGCGTGGGCGCGCCGCGCCGCTTGCCAGCGAGCCGTCGGGCTGCCGCCTTCAAAAGCGAGATAGAGCCGGTTCGGATGATCAGCGCCGGTCCGGTAGGCCTGCAGATACGCCGTCTGCGCGTTGTCAGGCTGAGGCCAGAACAGGCGCAGATCGCTTTGCCAGGGCACATGGACGAGGCCGGCATAGATCACTGCTGACGCAACCAGCGCCATCACCACAGTTACGCCACGTCGCCATAGCTGCACGCGAATAACCCTAACCTTTCGTCAATCCGCGCCAGGCTAGCAGGCAGGCGTTAAAATCCCCTTAAAGCGGTGTCGCTGACATGACGCGGCGCGATCGAGCGCGCCGTCGCGGCATAGCCATGGCCCGCTTGCCCGGGCGCAACCGAAAAAGTTCCGAGCTTAACGGAAAAGTAAGAGGTTTGGCCGATCCTGCCTGGGCTGATCGCTCCCGGTCAGCCCTTTTTGGACTGTCGGCCCAAAGCGGCGGGCCATCAGCCGTGCTGGGAAGTGCAGGATGACAGGTGGCCGTGTATGCCAGCCACAAGCGCGCGATGTCACGGCAGCGCTTATCGACGCCATGCCCTGGCCTGCCGCCGTCGTGCGCTGCCAGAGCGAGCGCTTTACCTGGCATCTGGTCAATACGCCCTGGCGCGAACGATGCCGCGCCAGCGGCTTGACGATGGAGTGCTTCGGCGATGACGAGGTTGTGACGGCATCGCCAGAGCGCGTCCTCGGTGAGAATGCCTGTCTGCAGCTTCGCCGGCTGGCAGCCGCAACCGGCGCCGCGGCGACAGCCCGGGTCGCATCGCTCGCGCCCGACGTCATGCCGCAAGCCGCCGAGATCACATGGCTTGTCAATCTTGATGCCGCGTCTTGGCTGCTCATCACGGTACCTGAGCAGTCCACGGCCGAGAGCGACAAGACATCCGATCTGATCGAAACGCTGGTGCTGCGCGCCGGCGGCTGGCTTTGGCAGACCGATGCCGATCACCGGCTGGTCGACCTGCGCTTCGAGGAGCACAACACGTCATTGCGGCGCGCTGCCCTTTTGGGCAAGACGCGCTGGGCCCTGGCCGGCGATGCAGACGCTGCGACACCCTTCTGGCAGGCGCACAAGGCGGTTTTGGACCGTCACGAACCTTTTGTGGATTTCGTCTTCACGCTGGCGGCGAACCATGGCGGCGAGCGTGTGCTCAGCGTCTCAGGTATGCCGCAGGTCGATTCGGCCGGCCGTTTCCTCGGCTATCACGGCATTTCGCGCGACATCACGGAGCGGGAGCGTCTTCGTGCCGAACTCGTCCGCCGCGAGGCACGCTTGCAGGCGATCTTTGACAACGCCGCTGACGCCATCGTTCTTGCCGATGAGACCGGCGCCATCCAGGGCTTCAATGCGGCCGCGGAAACGCTGTTCGGCTACACAACGGATGAAGTGCTCGGCAAGGAGCTCGGCTGTCTGCTGCCGGCCGACGCGCGTGTCCGCCACAGCGGTTATCTAAAAGCCTGTCGACAAGGCGCGATGCCCAATGTTCTGGGGCGGGCCCGACGTTTGCGTGCGCAAGCCAAAGATGGCAGCGCGATTGTCATCGAGCTCGCGCTGGGCCGCTACCGGGACGGCGAGAAGACCTGCTTTGCCGCCATGATTCGCGACGTCCGTGCCCGGGTCGAGGCCGAGCAACGTCTGGAGGATCAAAACCGACTGCTCGCTGATGCCGGTGACATGGGCCGGCTGGGCTACTGGCGCCTCGATCTCGACACGCGCCAACTGACCTGGTCCGATCAGGTCTGCCAAATCCACGGGCTCGATCCGCGCGGGCCGCAACCGAGTTTCGATCATGCCCGCGCCATGCTGGTGGGCGAGGATCGGGCGCGGCTGCGCGACGCCATGGAGGCAGCCATTGCAACGCGCGAGCCCTTCGATCTGGAATGCGCCTTGCGTCGTGCTGACGGCGAACTGCGCCATGTGGTGATGCGCGGGCGCCCGCGGGTCACCGATACCGGTGGGGTCGATGCCATTTTCGGCATCATGATCGACATCAGTGAGCGCAAGCAGCAGGAACTCCGTCTCAAGCGCGACGCCCGGCGCTTGAGCTTTGCGCTCGAGGGCGCGCGCGAGGGGCTGTATGACTACGATCTTCACAGTGGCGACGTTTACTTCAGTCCGCGCGCTGAAGCGCTTCTGGGCTACGAGCCGGGCACGCTGCGCCCCCACCTCTCGAGCTGGGTCAGGCGCATGCACAAAGACGACCGCAGAGCGACCGCGGCGGCCGTGCGCGACCACCTGAAAGGCTCGTGCGAGTCGCTGACATGCGAGTTCCGCGTCAGGCGGCGCGATGGCCAGTGGATCTGGGTCGAGCTCCGCGGCCGGGTCGCCGAACGCATGCCGGACAATCGCCCGCGCCGCCTGGTCGGCACGCTGAGCGACATCAGTCAGCGCAAAGAGGCTGAAGCGCGGATGGCGCATCTTGCGCTGCACGACACGCTGACCGGGCTGCCCAATCGCAAGCACTTCTTGCAGTCGCTGGAGAACGAGCGCGCGCGGGCCGCACGCTCGGGCAGCCACCTGGCGGTGATGTTCCTCGATCTCGACAATTTCAAGGACGTCAACGACACGCTCGGCCACGAAGCCGGCGACCATCTCCTGATTGAAACCGCGCGCCGGTTGCGCGACAAGGTGCGCAAAGGTGACCTGGTCGCACGCCTTGGCGGCGACGAATTCGCCATCTTGATCAACGACCTGATGGATGACCACGCCACCGAGAGACTGGCCGAACGCATCGTCGACGCGCTGAGCAGACCGTTCACCTACGGCAATGCCCTGATCCGCTCGGGCACCAGCATCGGCATCACCGTCTACCCGAACGATCCGGGTAGTGCCGAACAGCTGCTCGCCAACGCCGATCTTGCGCTCTATGCAGCTAAATCCGCCGGCCGTGGCGGCTGGCGCCTGTTCGATGGCGAGTTGCAGGCCGATGTCTCCAGTCGCGCGGAGATCGAGCACGACCTGGCGCGGGCATTGGCCAACGATGAGCTCGCCCTGCACTTCCAGCCGTTCATCGACCTGAACACGCTCGGCTTCGCGGGTGTCGAAGCGCTCTTGCGCTGGCGTCACCCCAGCCGCGGGCTGATCACGCCCGCCGGCTTCCTGCAGGTCGCCGAGAACAGCCGGCTCATTTTCGATCTGACCCGCTGGGCCATCGGCCACGGCCTCGCATGCTACCAGCGTTGGGCGGCGCAGGGTCTGATCTGCCCGAAGCTGTCCTTGAACTTTGCGCCCCGAACGCTGGGGGATCCGGCGCTGGCGGCATTGGTTGATGACATGCTCCGCGAGCACGAGGTCAGCGCCGAGACGATCGCCATCGAGGTACCGGAGGGCGCATTTGCGCGCGAACGCCGGCTGTTGCCGACACTTGAGGCGCTGCGCGATCTGGGCGTTGACGTGACGGTCGACGACTTCGGCAGCGGCAGCGTTTCCCTGGCACGTCTGCGCTCGCTGCCGATAAGCTGCATCAAGATGGATCGGCTGCTCACCGCCAATCTGGCAACCGACCCGATCAACCAGGCCCTCGTCACCGGGATTACCGGTCTCGCAAACGCACTCGACATTGCCGTCGTCGGTGAGGGAATCGAACGCCGGGCCGATCTTGACGCCCTGCGAGATCTCGGCTGTACGCGCGCGCAAGGTTATCTGATCGCCAGGCCGATGCCGCCGGACAGGCTGCTGCCGTGGCTGGCAGACTGGCGCCGCAACCAGGGCGCGATGAACATGAACTCCGTGAAACCCGCAACACAAGATCATCGCGCTCCAGCACACCCCAAGCTGGCGAGTGTTCTTCGCGCGCACGGCGACCCCATGCCAGGAAGCAACCAGCCGCAGCAACAGCATTGATCATCGCCAACCGACCAGGACCTATGCCCAACACGACCGCGGCATCCGAGCGACCGGCCGTGCCCGCAGCGGTGCGCCACGGTTCGCTGCGAGCGGATGAGACGAAGTCCACAGGACCGGCGGCTTGGGGCAAAGCTCGAACCGCGCGCCGTAGCTTGCAGGCGGCGTTGTGTATCGGCTGCCTTGAAGCTTGCCTTCAGCGGAGTTTTGTCGACGTAAGCGCTCGGTCGACGGCCGCCATGAAACCGCACTGCCTGTTGAACCAGCTCGTCAATGCGCGTTGCGGGCCAAGGGCGACAGGCGCGCCTCGAGATGATTGACCAGTTGTGTGACGATAAAGTTGAGCAGCAGGTAAATCGCACCGGCAACAATGAAAATCTCCAGGGGCGCGAAGGTCTGCGCAATCATTTTTCGCGCGATGCCGGTGACTTCGAGGAGCGTGATTGTCGAAGCCAGAGACGTCGCCTTGACCATCAAGATGATTTCGTTGCCGTAAGCCGGCAAGGCGTAGCGCAGGGCCTGAGGGAAGCTGATGCGCCGGAAAACCAGCGCCGGCGACATGCCGCACGCGCGCGCCGCCTCGATCTGGCCAAGCGGTACGGCCTGCAGGCCGCCGCGAATGATTTCTGACGTGTAGGCGGCCGTGTTCAGGGTCAGGGCGATCACGGCGCAGCCGAACGGCTCGCGCAAGACCGGCCAGACCACGCTGTCTCGAACGGCCTCGAACTGCCCGAAGCCGTAATAGACCAGGAAGATCTGCACGAGCAGCGGCGTCCCGCGGAATACAAAGGAAAAGCCATAGGCCAGGGCAGACAGGATCGCGACGTCGCTCAGCCGCATCAACGCCAGGCCGATGGCGAGCGCGAAGCCAAGCGCCAAAGACAGCACGACAAGCTCGATGGTCACCGGCAGGCCGCCGAGCAGCGGCCAGATGCTGTCGAGCATCAACTGCCAGTTCATGACAGCGCGCCACCAAGCGCGTGCCGCGGCGTCACCGCTGCGTGCCCACCGCGGCGCGTGTCTCCAGTCGGTGGAAGACCACGTTGGACATGCTCGTCAGGATCAAGAAGAGGATTGCGGCGATCGTGAAAAACAAAAACGGCTGACGTGTCGAGCCGGCGGCGATATGCGATTGGCGCATGATTTCGACAAGACCGGTCACAGAGATCAGCGCGGTATTCTTCAGCGTATTCTGCCAGACATTGCCCAGACCCGGCAGGGCATAGCGCGTGACTTGTGGCAGCATGATCCGCTTCGCCAGCAACGGCCCGGACATGCCGCATGCACGCGCCGCTTCAATCTGCCCGACCGGGACGCTCAAGATCGCGCCACGGATGACTTCGGTGGCATACGCGCCCGAAATCGTGCCGATGGCCACCGTGCCGGTCGTGAACGCGTTCAGCTCGACATAGCCATCATAGCCGAACAGGCCGCGCGCCAGGCTCATGACCGCCATGCTGCCGCCGAAAAACAACAGATAGATGATCAGCAGTTCCGGGATGCCGCGCACCAGGACGGTGTAGACTTCGCCCAGCCAGCGCAAGGGTGCCAGCGACGACAGCTTGGCCGCTGCCCCCAGCGTGCCGAGCACGATGCCGAGAAGAAAGGAGCTGACCGCGACCGCCAGGGTCATGAACGCGGCGCGCAGCATTTCGTCACCCCAACCGGCATCGCCCCAAGCGAGGGCACTCAGCATGGCCGGCATCCCTCCCGACAGATGGGATCATGGCCCGGGCCGAAGCCCGGGCCGCGCCTTACTTCGGCGTGACGTCGTAGCCGAACCACTGCTCGGACAGGGTCTTGACCGTCCCGTCCGCGATCGCCGCCGCGATCGCCTCGCTCAGCTGCGCGCGCAGCTCGGTGTCCTCATGGCGCAGGCCGGCGCCAACACCGCGCCCCAGCACACCGCCATACAGCGGCGGGCCGAACGCGACCATGCCGGCGCCCTCACCGGCGCGCGCCTGGTAATCCTCGATGAAGCTCAGCTCGGAGACAATGGCGTCGACACGCCCGCTGGCGAGATCGAGCGCCATGTTGTCCTGGGTGTCGTAGCTGCGCACATCGGCATTGGCGAAAACGCTGGTCACAAGGTTCTCGTGGGTGGTTGCCGTCTGGACGCCCACCGTCTTGCCGGCCAGCGCCGCACTGATCGCATCAATGGCAGCCTGCTCGGCCTCATCGACCTCGGCGAAATTGATCGTCTCGATGTCGAGCGCGAGGCCGGCCAGGTCCGTGCTCTCCATGGTGCCGAAGGACACCGGCGTGTTGGCGTAAGCCTGGGTGAAGCTGATGACCTCTTCCCGCTCCTCGGTGATCGACATGCCGGCCATGATGACATCGTATTTGCCGGCGGTGAGGGCCGGAATGATGCCATCCCAGTCCTGGGCAACGATCTCGCACTCGACACCCATGCGCTCGCACAGGTTATTGGCCAGCTCGATTTCGAAGCCGATCAGATTGCCGGCGGTATCGACGCTGTTCCACGGGGGATAGGCGCCCTCGGTGGCAATGCGCACATCCGCCGCCTGGACCAGGCCGGCCGCGCTCAGGCCAGCCACAACAACCAGCGCCCCAACTGTCTTCTGGCACACGATGCAGGTTCCTTTCGTGTTTCTTAGCTCCCTCGCCTATGCCATGGCGGCAGGGAGACGGACCTGTCAAGCAAGTGCCATGCCCAATGCGCAAAGGTGTGATGCGCGGACGTACGCCATGGCGAGGCCACCGGCTGTGCGGTTCGAGAAATCCGGCCCGGATCAGGTCGGCGACGGCTTGGTGCGCCAGGTGAAGGCCGAGCTGACGGCATAGTTCCACACCGAGCCGACGACGGCACCGAGGAAACCGGCCAACGCCCAGAAAATGCCATGCTCGAACAGGAGTTCGGCAATCTGGAAGTTGGCAATCGCACCAATACTGCAAATGGCGAAGAAGCTCAGATGGCCCATGATCAGGGCGCGCCCCTTGAGGCGACGGTCGCGATAAGTGAACAGGTTGTTGAGATTAAAGTTGAAGGTCATCGCGCCAATGGTCGCTGCGACTTGTGACCAATAAAAGCCGTAGTCAAGGGTCTTGTGCAGCACTCCGAGGATGGCGAGGTGAACGATAACGCCGAGCAGCCCGACGCTGACGAACATGATGAAGCGGATCGGCACATAACGACCGATCGTCTTGTCGGCAAGCAACTGGGCATATTCCAGCATAACCAGCGTATCCAATTTGCTTTCGCCCGCCTGGCGCAAGCGGAATGTGTAGGGAACTTCAGCGAAGTTGACCGGCTTCTCGCTGGAGGCAAACAAATCCAGCAGGATCTTGAAGCCCTGCCCGCTCAGCCGGCGCGCGGTCGGTTCGAAAAAGCTGCGGCGCAGCAGGAAAAAGCCGGACATCGGATCGCGCAGGTTCGAGCGGGTTATCACCTTGGCCAGGCCGGTGGCAAACTCGCTCATCAGCTTGCGGATCGGATGGAAATCGCCGGTCGAGCCGCCCTCGACAAAGCGCGACCCGACGATGATGTCGAGATCGTCGCGCTTTAGTTGGGCCAACATGGTCGGCAGAATGGTCTCGTCGTGCTGCAAATCAGCATCCATCACCGCCATGTACGGCGCGGAACTGGCGAGCATGCCTTCGATACAGGCGGAAGACAGCCCGCGCCGGCCGATGCGGTGCACGAGCCGGACATTCTGCAAGCGCTGGGCCAGCCTGTTGACCAGCTGCCAGGTGCCATCAGTGCTGTCGTCGTCGACGAAAATGACCTCATAGCGAATGCCGCGCAGGGCAGCCGCCAGCTTGTCGAGCAACGGCTCGATATTGTCGTGCTCGTTGAAGGTCGGCACGACGACCGACAGCTCAGGCGCGCTGGTGTCGCCCGGTTGGATGCGCTCGGCGGCCTGCAGCACGCTCATCGCACACCTGCGCACGGGCCGGGAAAGACATAAGGGAAACGGAACACGCGCGCGCCAGCCGCGCGCAGATCAATCAGCTCTGGGGAGATCAAGGCTCAATCCGCCGGCAAACAACCACATACAAGCTAGCATCATTGCGCGCCTGCTCGGGCATTACCGAGGCCTCCGACGCGCAAGCACCCTCTAATGCGCCGGACGATAGGTGAGCGCCAACAAAAACGAAACACGCAATGCAACAGATCGGTGCGAAGCTGCCCTGGCTGTGCTGCCTAGAGCATGCCGAGCGCGGATTTGTAGAGATCGAGCAGTTCTTCCTGCTCGCTGCGATCATGCGGCTTCATTTTGCGTAAGCGGATGACCGAGCGCATGATCTTGACGTCGAATCCTTCGCCCTTGGCCTCGGCATAGACGTCCTTGATCTGCTCTTGGACCTCCTGCTTTTCGTCCTCGAGCCGCTCGATGCGTTCAACGAACGAGCGCAACTGATCGGCGCTGACACCGCCGACATCGCTCATGGCGTTACCCTCACATCGCAAAAAGTGCGCAACAATCGACCCTTAGCGGCGCCGGTTCAACCGCTATTCATTGGCATTCAACGCCCCGGACGCGCAGCGCTCAGATGTCGGCGTAGGGGATCGGCCGCTTGTCGGCATCGAGGATAAGCTTGCCGCCCTCGTCCTGCGCCGCCATGTAGCGGCCATGACCGACATAGCTTCCGACATAGAGTAGCGGCTTGACCTTCTTGCCCTTGTACTCCTTGTCTTTTTGCGGCGGAGCGCGTGCGGTCGGGTCGTTCTTCGATGAAACGCGCATGATGTGTCGCTCCCGGGAGCTCTGCTAGCGTGACTGATTGGGAAAAGTGCGCAGTGTCTTGGCGCCAGCCGACTGCGACGTCAAGCCCGCCCTGGCGCCGAACGCGAGTCTTCTGTGGCGTCATGGCGCTGATGGCGGCCGGTTTCGCCAGCGTCCCGGCGGCAAGTCAGACGACGGTTCGCGAAATCGACAGCGCGACCTTGCTCGGCACGGCCGATGAGTCCGTCTTCGGGGCCTATCTCGCCGGCGAGTTCGCGCTCAAGACCGGCGAGATCGACGCCGCCGCGGAGGCCTTTCGCACGGCTGCGGCCATGCGCCCGAACAATGACGAGCTCGAGCAGCGTCTGTTCTTCCTCAACGTCGCATCCGGCGATGTCGACGCGGCGGTCGCCCAAGCAGAAAACCTGCTCGAGGCCGGCAGCGATTTCGGCGAGCCACGACTGCTGCTCGCCATCGCAGCGATCCGTGACGGTCGCTTTGAAGAGGCCCTGCAACAGGCGGACCAGCTCGATGCGCCCGGCCTGGGCAGCCTGCTCCTGCCGTTCGTCCGTGCCTGGGCGACCTATGGCCAAGGCGACGCCGAGGCCGCACGGGCCCTGCTGGAAGGCAGCGACGACGGCGCGCTCGACACCATGCGGCGGTTCCATCGCGCCGCGCTGGCGGCGCTGGATAGCCGTCCGGACGAGGCGCTGATCGATCTCGATGCCGTGATGACCGGCGACGGCGCCGGCGCGCCGGCGCGGATCATGCAGCTGTTCGCCCGTGTCCTGATCGATGCCGGACGGCCGGAAGAGGCGCGCGAGCGGCTCGAGCAGCATCTGGCCCTGTATGACGATGACATCGTCCGCGAGCAGCTTGCCCGCCTGAATCGCGGTGAGCGCGTGGCCTTGCCGTTTGCGACACCGCAGGCGGGCACGGCCGACGCCATGCTCGGCCTGGCTGAAGGTCTGGGTGTTCGCAATGGCGGCATGCAGGGCCTGTTCTTTGCCAGTCTCGCCCGCTATCTAGCGCCGGAGAACGCGGAGTCGACGCTGCTGATCGGCGAGATCTACGCTCGCTTGGAGAACTACCAGGCGGCCTTGACCGCGCTGGAGACCGTGCCCGAAAGCGCGCCGCAATGGTGGCAGGCGCAAAAGCTGCGCGGCGAAGTCCTCGATGCCATGGGCGAGGTCGATCAGGCAGCCGACGCCTTTCGCCAGCTGGCCGGCTCCAATCCCGAGCGCATCGATCCGCTCATCGATCTCGGCAACCTGTATCGCCGCCATGAGCGCTACGCCGAGGCCGAGCCGCCCTACAGCGAAGCCATCGGCAAGGTGCCGGAACTCGAGACCCGCCACTGGCGCCTGCTCTATTTCCGCGGCATCACCTATGAGCGCACCGAGCGCTGGCCCGAGGCCGAGGCGGACTTCCTCAGAGCCCTTGAGCTCGAACCGGATCAGCCCTTCGTGCTCAACTATCTTGGCTATAGCTGGGTCGATCAGGGGCTCAACCTGGAACGCGCGCTGGATATGCTCACGCTGGCCGTCGATCTGCGTCCGGAAGACGGCTTCATAGTCGACAGTCTCGGCTGGGTCTATTACCGGCTCGGCGAGTTCGACAAGGCGGTGAGCTATCTCGAGCGGGCCGTCGAGCTGCAGCCGGGCGATCCGGTGATCAACGATCACTTGGGCGACGCCTACTGGCAGGTCGGACGCACGCGCGAAGCGCGCTTCCAGTGGGAGCGGGCCTTGTCGCTTGAGCCGGCCGAGAAAGAGGTGCCGCTGATCGAAGCCAAGCTCGCCGATGGCCTGAGCCCGCCGAACGACGATGAGCAGCTTTGACGCGCACACGGTGCGCGAGGTGGCGCGGGCGAAGGTCAATCTTGACCTGCGCGTCGTCGGCCGGCGTGAGGACGGCTATCACGAGCTGGACAGCGTCGTCGCCTTCGCCGATTTCGGCGATCACCTGCGCTTTCTGGCCAGCGACGAGCTGAGCCTGGGCATCACCGGGCTGACCGCAAAGGCGCTCGAAGGCGAACCGGACAATCTCGTTCTGCGCGCCGCACGACGGCTGGCCGACCACGCCAACACGGCGCAGGGCGCTCAAATCATGCTGGACAAGAACCTGCCAGTGGCGGCCGGTCTGGGTGGCGGCTCGGCCGATGCCGCGGCAACGCTGCGCGGCTTGAACCGCTTGTGGCAACTCGATCTGCCATTGGCGACGCTGGCGGAAATCGGCCTCGAACTCGGCGCGGACATTCCCGCCTGCCTGCACAGCCGCAGCCTGCGCATGGGCGGCATCGGCGAGACGATCACGCCGATCGCCCTGCCCAGGTTCCCCGCGATCCTCGCCCATCCCGGCCTCGCGCTGTCGACCAAGGCGGTGTTTCGCACTTTGCATCAGCGCTACAGCGGCGCTGGCGCGGCCGTGCCGCCTGATGGCAACGCCGATGCCTGGATCAAGCGCCTGCGGCAAAGCAGCAACGATCTGGAGCTGCCGGCAATTGAGCTGGAACCGACGGTCGCCCGTGTGCGCGACGGTTTGGCCGCGCTGCCCGGCTGCCGTCTGGCGCGCATGTCGGGTAGCGGCGCCACCTGTTTCGGCCTGTTCACCAGCGACTACGCCGCTCGCGCCGGCGCCGACAGCCTGCGTGGCCAGCAACCGCACTGGTGGCTCCAGGCCTGTACGATCGGCGTCGGCCCGTGATCGTGCTGGCCACCGATTTCGGCGTCGGCAGCCCCTATGTCGGCCAGATGCACGCCACCTTGCACCTACTGGCGCCGGGCATTGCGGTGGTCGATCTGTTCGCCGACCTGCCGGCGTTCCGGCCCGATCTCGCCAGCCCGCTGCTCGCTGCCTATGCGCCCTGGTTCCCCGCGGACACGGTCTTTGTCGCCGTGGTCGATCCCGGCGTCGGCAGCGAACGCGCACCGTTAATGATCCAGGCGGACGGCCGCTGGTTCGTCGGACCGGACAACGGCCTCCTGGCGCATGTCTGCAAGCAGGCCAAGCGCTGCCATGTCCAGGCGATCACCTCGCAGCAGGCCGACCTGTCCGTGAGCTTCCACGGTCGCGATCTGTTCGCACCGGCGGCGGCCAGCCTGGCACGCGGCGATCCGGTCGCCGCGACGCCCCACAATCGCCCGGGCGACCACGTGTCGGATGATCTCGCGTGCATTGTCTATATCGATGCCTATGGCAATGCCATGACCGGCATTCGTGCCAGCAACCTCACCGACGATGCCCGCCTGTGCGTCAACGGCACGACGATTGCGCATGCGCGCGTCTTCGCCGACGCCGCGCCGGGCGGGCTTTTCTGGTACGCCAACAGTGTGGGCCTGGTCGAACTGGCCGCCAACCAGGCCTCGGCGGCACGACGGCTCGACCTCGCCCCGGGCATCCAAGTCGAGGTTGCCGACAACGCCGCCAGCGCCTA
>JBHJHH010000038.1:0-11162 GCA_050331015.1 Geminicoccaceae bacterium | reverse complement strand
GCCGCCGAGATCACCGGCGCCGATGCCATCCATCCGGGCTATGGCTTCCTCGCCGAGAACGCCGATTTCGCCCAGATGGTCGAAGAGCACGGCCATATCTTCATCGGCCCGACGCCCGAGCACATCCGGGTCATGGGCGACAAGATCGCCGCCAAGCGCGCTGCTGCCGAAGCCGGTCTGCCGGTGGTGCCCGGTACCGATGAAGCGATCAACTCCGAGCGGGCCGCCATGCGCATCGCCGAGGACATCGGCTATCCGGTGCTGATCAAGGCGGTCGCCGGCGGCGGCGGCCGTGGTATGCATGTGGTGCGCGATCCCAGTGGCCTGCTCGAGGCCCTCAAGCTGGCGCGCCGGGAAGCCAAGAGCGGCTTCGGCGACGATCGCGTCTATATCGAGAAATTCCTCGATCGGCCGCGCCATATCGAGGTGCAGGTGCTCGCCGACGGCCATGGCCAGTGCGTGCACCTGTTCGAGCGCGACTGCTCGCTGCAGCGCCGCCACCAAAAGGTCATCGAGGAAGCGCCATCCGCGGTGCTCGATCGCGACGGGCGCATGGCGCTCGGCGAACGGGTCGTCGCCGCCATGCACAAGCTCGGCTATCGCGGCGTCGGGACGGTCGAGTTTCTCTATGCCGACGGCGCGTTCTATTTCATCGAGATGAACACGCGCCTCCAGGTCGAGCACCCGGTCACGGAGCTGGTCACCGGCATCGATCTGGTGCGTGAGCAGATCAAGGTCGCCACCGGCGCGCCGCTCGGCCTGCGCCAGAGCGATATTCGCTTGCAGGGCCATGCCATCGAGTGCCGCATCACGGCCGAAGACCCGGCCACGCTGGTGCCCTCAGCCGGCACGGTCAGCGCCTATCACCCGCCAGGTGGCATCGGCGTGCGTGTCGACAGCGCGCTCTATGCCGGCTATGCCGTGCCGCCCTATTACGACAGCCTGATCGCCAAGCTGGTCGTGCACGGCGATGATCGTGACGAGTGCATCCGCCGTACGCGCCGGGCGCTGGGCGAATACGTGATTAGCGGCGTGCCGAACAGCATCCCGCTCCTGCTCGAGCTGCTCGGCCACGAGGCCGTGCAGGCATTCGACTACGATACCGGCTGGCTCGGCCGCTATCTGGAAACGCGCGGCGCGATGCAATCGCCAAAGTGATCAGCGCGCCCCGGACCACCTCGGCCCGGGGCTGTCTGGCGTTAAAGGTCTACCAGCGATAGCTGCCGCCGAGCGTTGCCGAGATGACGCCGTCCTCGGCATCCTCGTCGGCACGGAAGTCATAGGCCAGCTTGCCGCTGAGGAAGCCCAGATCCAGGCCGATTTCCGGGCCGTAGATCAGGTCGTCCTCGAGGCCTTCACCATAGATGTAGCCGATATTGGCGCCGACATAGGGCAGCCAGCCGCCGAGGTGATAGTCGGCGCTGGCGACCGAGCGACCGATCAGGCCGTCGTCGTTGTCCTCGCCATTTTCATCGCGGCCATTGGCGAAGTTCCAGGCACCGGCCTGCTCGACACCGAGCGAAAAGTTCTCGGTGAAGAAGTAATCGGCAAACAGGTTGAGGCCGACCATGTGCTGGTCCGGCCCGAGATCGAAGCCGTAATAGGGGCCGAGACCCGCGCGCAGGCGCTTGAATGCTGGCGCTGCTGCGGCCGCGACCGGCGCCGCGGCCGCCACGGCCGGGACTTCGGCGGCGGGCTGCAAGAACTGGATGTCGACGCGGCGGTTCATGCTCTCCGGCACCTGATCGCCGGTTTCCACCAGCAGATCGCGCTCACCCAGGGCGTCGATCTCGATGGCCCCGGCCGGCACACCGGCGGAGATCAGCGCGTCGCTGACGGCATTGGCGCGACGCTCTGACAAAGCCAGATTGTAGGCCGGGTTGCCGCTCGTGTCGGTGTGACCGACAATGGTCACGGCATCGGCGCCGGCGGCCCGGAAGCTGCCAGCGGCCTCGCTGATGACGTCCTGCGCCGCAGGGGTCAGTTCAGCCGAATCGAAACCGAACAGCACACGGTAATTGGCCAGTTCCGTGGCGGCACCACCCGCCTGGACCGCGGACGTTGCCGGCGTCGCGTCTTGAGCGAGCGCAGCCGGACTGATCAAAGCGATGGCCGACACGGCCAGCACAAGACGCTGCATCACTGAATCCCCTCCACGAGAATAGTCGAAAGGCGTGGTCAGTTCTTGACCATATCGTAAAGTAGCGGGCGCACGTGACAATTGTACTGTTGGAACACAAGAAAACGTGCTCGATCCGCAACATTGCGGCCGTTCTGCTTGAAATTCTAACCTGTTGGTACTGAAAACGCGGCAGCTCAGCTTGGATCAGCAGCCGGCTCACCGAGTTCGCCTGGTCTGGGCGCGTAGCCGAAATCCATGTGTGTGGTTCGGAAGTAGGATGTGCTGCCGCTGCCCATCTGCAGCGGCCAGCCGGCGCTGGTGAACATGGAAAACGGCAGCGGGCCGCAAGCGCGATCGTCGACCGGCAGGGCCGCGCCGCGCGCGGTATCGAGGCCTTCCAGCCAGGCCAGCGCATCCATGCCGCCTTGCGTGAACTTGCCCATCCACACACCGACCAGGGCTTCCCCGCAAATGCGCTCGTCGATGGTCAGCACATAGTAGGCGCCGCCAAAGCCGGCGACCGGATAGCCGCTTTTCGACCATTTCTTGAAGTTGAAGGCGCGCGCGGGTCGGCCGTCGTCATGGATGCCGGGGCGCATGGCTTCACCGCTGTGCAGCGCCTGGACGCTGCCGGCACGGTAGTCGAACAGGAAGCGCTCATCACCGCGCTCGAGCAAGGTGCGCCGGCTGTCCTTGTCGACCACCAGGCGTACCGGCTGGCCATGCCAGGTCGCCTCGATCAAGGTCGCGGCCAGAGCTGGGCCGGCGCCGACGGCCAGGAAAACCAGGACAGAAACCAGAAGTTTACGAGGCACGGCCGAACACCCGCTGGAAAATCACATCGACTTGCCTGGTGTGGTAGTCGAGATCGAACAACGAGGCCAGTTCGTCGGCGGCAAGGTGCGCTGTGACCTCGGGATCGGCCTTGAGCAGGCTGAGCAGCGGCCTACCCTCCGCCCAGGCTGCCATGGCGTTGCGCTGGACGATGGCATAAGCGCTTTGGCGCGGCATGCCGCTTTCAGTCAGTGCCAGCAGCACGCGCTGGGAGAACACCAGCCCGTGCGTGCTCTCCAGATTGGCGGTCATGCGCTCTTGATCGATCACCAGCTTGTCGATCATGCCGGTCAGCCGGGCGAGCGCGAAATCGAGCGTCACCGTCGCATCCGGACCGATCATGCGCTCGACCGAGCTGTGGCTGATGTCACGCTCATGCCAGAGCACGACGTTCTCCAACGCCGGCTGAACATAGGCGCGCACCATGCGGGCAAGACCGGTGAGGTTTTCGCTCAGGACCGGGTTGCGCTTGTGCGGCATGGCCGAGCTGCCCTTCTGCCCGGCAGAGAAATACTCCTCGACTTCACGCACTTCGGTGCGTTGCAGATGGCGGATCTCGACCGCGAGCCGCTCGATCGAGCTGGCGACGACGCCGAGCGTGGCGAAATACATGGCATGGCGATCGCGCGGGATGACCTGCGTCGAGACCGGTTCGGCGACCAGGCCCAGGCGATCGGCGACACGCTGTTCCACGTCCGGGTCGATGTTGGCAAAGGTGCCGACGGCGCCGGACATGGCGCATGTGGCGATCTCGTGGCGCGCATGGGCAACCCGGTCACGTGCCCGCAGGAACTCGGCGTAGTGCGAGGCGAGCTTGAGGCCGAACGTGGTCGGCTCCGCGTGAATGCCGTGCGACCGGCCGATGCACACCGTGTCTTTGTGCTCGAAGGCGCGCCGCTCGAGCGCCGCCAGCAGTGCGTCCAGGTCATCGAGCAGGATATTGGTCGCGCGGGTGAGCTGCACGGCCAAGGTGGTGTCCAGCAGATCCGAGCTGGTCAGCCCCAGATGGAGAAAACGCGCGTCCTCGCCGACGACGTCTTCGACATGGGTGAGAAAGGCAATGACGTCGTGCTTGGTGGTCTGCTCGATCTCGTCGATGCGCTCCGGATCGATGATCCGCTCGCGCGCGTCATCGCAGGCCGCCCGCAGGCGCTTGATCGGCGCACCCGGCACATAGCCCAGATCGGCCATGGCTTCGGCGGCGGCCAGCTCGACATCGAGCCAGATGCCGAGCTTGCTCTCGGGCCGCCAGATTTCGGCCATCACATCGCGGCTGTAGCGCGGGATCATCGTCGTCCTCACAAAGGCATGACTTGCGTTGTGCCACGTCCATAGCAGGCTGGCTGCAAGCGGCAACGCCCGAGCGGGCGTCTTGTTCGCCACCGTGGAGCCGCGTAGTCTGTGCCGACTTCGACAGGGTGGATGCCATGAGCCTGTCCAGCGTGCGGCGAATGATCGACCGTTTTGTGCCGCGCATGCGCCTTGCGACGGCGCTGACGCTGGCCATTGGCCTGTTGACCGGTCTGACCGCAGGCTGGGTCGCCTGGCAGACCCTGACACTCGCCCGCGACAACACCAGCTCGCTGCTGGCGGACCGCACCGCGTTGATGTTCGAAAAGCTGGACACCAATATCGACAGCTTTCTGGGCTCAGCCTTGGCGGGCATGGAGCGCCTCGGCAAGAGCATCGAGAAGAACCCGGCCGAGTTCCTGCAGGATCGTGCCCTTGAGCCGATCCTGGTGACCATGGTCGCAGCCGTCGGGCAGTTCAGCGGTGTCTCGGTCTTGATGATTAATGGTTACGAGTACGCCGCGGTGCGCCAGGGCGAAGAGATCGTTTACGAGGAACTCGACTGGCGCACGCGGCGTAACCGCGCGTTTCACAGCCTGCTCGATGATGCCCGTGAACGCGGCACGCGCGAAGCCTTTTGGGGCGCACCCGTGCGGGACGAGAAGCTGCGCGATGCCTTCGTCAATGTCCGCCTGCCGATGTATCGCGGTGATGACCTGATCGGCCTAATCGCCGTAGGCATCAGCGTGACCAAGGTATCGGCCTTCATCGATCGCCTGGCCACGCAGCCCGAGCAGGTGCCGTTCATCCTCTACAACAACGACCGCGTGCTCGCCCATCCGAGCCTCACTGCCGGTATACCGGACTATCCCGATGGCCAGACCTTGCCGACCATCGCGCAGGTCGACGACCCGGTCCTGGCGCAGATCTGGGCCGCGGGCTGGCAGGATCGCGACCTGCTATGGATCCCGTTCGGCCACAGCAGCGACCGCCGCAACGGCCCGGTCTACGTCTTTTTCTATCAAGCGCTCGAAGGCTTCGGCGATGTACCGCTCCTGATCGGCAGCCACTTTCCGCGCAGCAGCGTCGACACCGAGATCGTGCAAATTGTCCGGACCATGATCGCCTCGGTCCTGGCCATCGCGCTCGCCATGATCGTGGCTTACTTCATGGGTCACCTCCTGGCGCGGCCGGTCGAACGGCTCGCCAATGCAGCCCGCCATGTTCGCCGCTTCGAATTCGATCGCTTCGTCGCGTTGCCCGGTTCCAAGGTGCGCGAGTTCGACAGCGCATCAAAGACCTTCAATGCCATGGTCGATGCCCTGCGCGCCTTCCAGACCTATGTCCCGCCGGCACTCGTGCGCCATCTGGTCAGCGTCAACGGCCATGAGCAGTTGCACTCGGAGACCCGCGAGCTGACCATCATGTTCACCGACCTGGTCGGCTTCACGCGCCAAAGCGAAAACCTCGACGCTGCGGCGACAGCGCAGATGCTCAACCACCATTTCGAAGTGCTTACCACCTGCATCGAGGCCGAAGGCGGCACGATCGACAAGTATATCGGCGATTCCGTCATGGCGTTCTGGAACGCACCGGCCGATCAGCCCGATCACGCCACCCGTGCCCTGCGCGCCGCGCGCGCCATACGGCAGGCGGTCGAGGACGATCCGCAGCATGCCGATCTGCGGGTGCGGATCGGCGTCCATACCGGTCAGGCGCTGGTCGGCAATATCGGCACGGAAACGCGCATCAACTACACCATTATCGGTGATTCCGTGAACGCCGCCAATCGCCTGGAAGCGCTCGGCAAGGAGCTGCAGCCTGATGCCAAGGTAGCCATCTTGACCAGCGCCATTACCGTCAACGCCGCGGGCCTCAGCGATGCCGTCGCCATTGGCGCCCACGCGCTGCGCGGCCGCCGCGAGCCGGTGATGGTCTACACCTTGTCCGATCACGCGAGGGCTGCCGCATGACCAACGCCGAAATCGAGCGTGTGCTGACCTTCTGGTTCGCCGATGACAGCAAGCCGAAATGGTTCGAGTCCGACGCGGCGTTCGATGGCGCGTGTCACGACATTTTGCGCCCGCTGCACGATCGCGCCATCGCCGGCAGGCTCGATCACTGGCAGCAAAGTGCGCGCGGTGCGCTGGCTCTGGTCATCTTGCTCGACCAGGCGCCGCGCAACCTGTTCCGCGGCCAGGCGCGCGCCTATGCCAGCGATGCGCAGGCACGCGATGTGACCAAGCGTGCCATCGGAGCCGGCCTGGACACGGCACTTGGCAAAGACGAGCGCATGTTTCTCTATCTGCCGCTAGAGCACAGCGAGGATATCGTCGACCAGGACAGCGCCTGCGCCCTGTTCGCCCAGCTCAACGACGATGAGGTGCTTGCCTATGCCGAGCGTCATCGCGACATCATTGTGCGGTTCGGCCGCTTTCCCCACCGCAACACGGCCCTCGGCCGTGCGAGCACGCCTGAGGAACTGGCGTTCCTAAGCCAGCCGGGCTCGTCCTTCTAGGCCAGCCGCTCGAGCGCAGGCGTTTGCAGCGGCACGTCGGCCGTCTCGGCGAGCATCGCCGAGACACGCTGGCGAAAGGCCGGCTCAGCGCGCAAGCGGCGCACGAATGCCGGCACATCGGCATTCTCCGGCGCGGCCAGCGCCCGCACCGTATCGAGCATCTCCGGCATGGCGCGCTTGGCCAATCGGCAGCCACGCGCGCGCAAGGCAGCCAGCGCCAGGGGCGCCGAACGCTCGCTGAACTGGCCGCTCAAGGCCAGATACAGATGAAGCGGGGTGTCGCTCGCCTGAACGTGACGAAGCGGTGCGTCCGGCCAGCGATAGAAGCCGTAGCGCGCGCCGAGCCCTTCGCTGCGGTGCATGATGTCAAGCTGTGCCGCATTGAGCCAAGTGATGTGCACGCGGGCCCGTGCCCTCGGGCTGGCGCCAAGCGTCGCCGGCACGGCGCCATAGCTGGTGATGTGCGCGGCATAGACCGCGGCGTGATCGGCCAGGACAGCCGTAGTCACCGGCAGCGGCTCAGCGTGGCCGGCAAACTTGCGCGCGAGCTGTAAGGGCGCGGCATTCGAGCCGATCGCGAGCACAGGTGTGCGCGCGTCGGCATCGAAGGCATGCAGCGGAAGCAGCTCGCCGTCATGGTAAACGAAAGCGCCGTTCGGGCGTTCATAGGGATAGGCAAGGGCGCGCTGCAGATCCTCGTCCGGCGCGGGCGCGCGTTTGACCCCTAGCACACCTTAAGGTTTACCGTAGCGATCGGCCGGCAGACAGCGCTCGTGAAAAGCCAGCAACCATTCGAGCACGATCTCTTCGACGGCGTGCTGCGTTTCGCGCGGATACATGCGCAGCGAGCTCAGCGCGGCATTGACGTCGGCATCGCGGTCGCTTTCGAAGGCGCGGACGAGGCGGTGATACAACAAGCTGTCGTTACCCAGGAGCTCGCAGAGCCGTGGACGCAGGTCTTCAGCGAGATCGGAGCAGAGCGCTTCCATGACGAGCTCCCTTCATCAAGACACAATTTCGAAAAATTCGCTGTGTATTCATGTGACACGGTTACGGTCGGCAATCAACTCGTCAGCTCCACATGACATAGCCAAAGGTGCGACCATCTGATGTGGCAAACCCCATACAGCTGCACACTTCCCAGCGTGTCGTGCAGGTTGTATGGACAAAACCGCGCGCTCGGAAACCGCATTCGGAGAGACTTGGTGTTGAAATCGCTTCGCTTTCGCGTCCGGCCGCGCCTGGTCGCCCTGCCCTGCCTGCTCGCTGCGAGCCTGATGCTGGCGCCGCCAAGTCTCGCGCAGGAAGTGAACGACCCCATAGAACCCGTCAACCGTGCGTTTTTCAGTTTCAACAACGGCTTCGATACCGTTATTTTGCGCCCGGTGTCGGTCGGCTATCGCCGCATCGTGCCCCGCCCCGGTCGCACGGCAATCCGCAACTTCCTGAACAATCTGGGCGAGCCGGTGAACTTCCTGAACAGCGCGCTGCAGGGCGATTTCGATCGCGCCGGCGTCACGCTGACGCGCTTTGCCACCAACACCTTCATCGGCCTGGGCGGCCTGATCGACATCGCCACCCTGGCCGGTCACCCCTATCATCGCGAGGATTTCGGCCAGACACTGGCCGTCTGGGGCGTCAACTCCGGACCCTACCTGGTCTGGCCGCTGCTCGGTCCGTCCAATCCGCGCGACACCGTCGGCGCCGTGGTCGATGGCCTGGCCGATCCGTTCACGTTCATTTTCACCGATGCAGCGATCGAAACCGCGATTGCCCGCCGCGGCCTCGATCTGGTCGGCTTTCGCGCGCGCAACACCGAGGAAATCGACCGCCTCAAGAACGAATCGCTGGATTATTACGCCACCACGCGCACGCTCTACAATCAGTTCCGCGCCAACGAAATCGCCAACGGCGCCGGCGGCTCCCTGTTCAGCCCGGGCACGGCACCGAGCGATCCCGGCAGTGATCCGTATAGCGATCCTGGCGCTGGCGGTGCGGGCGACCCATATGCCGACCCAGCGAATGATCCTTTTGCCGATCCGGCCAACAATTAGTCTTTTGTTACGGAAATTGCCTCATGCCGTCTGTCCTGCTCGCCCGCATCACCAGCCTGTTGTTTGCCATTGCGCTCGTGGGCGCCGCGCCGGCGATCGCCACGCCGAACGCCGATGACGCGCGCGGCTTTGTCGAACAGGTCAGCCAGGAAGTGCTCGACACGCTCGAGGACCCGAACATCGCCCGCGAGGTGAAGGCGGCCGAACTGGCCGACAAGCTGGAAGAGGTCGCCGACATGCCGCTGGTCGCCCGTCTCGTGCTCGGCCGCTACTGGCGGCAGATCTCGCCCGAACAACAAAACGAATATGTCGAGCTGTTCCGCGAATTCGCCACCGCCAGCCTGGCCGCGCAGTTCGACAGCTTCAACGCCGCATCGTATGAAATCACTGGCGCCCAGGTGGTCGATGATCGCGATGTCGTCGTCACCACGCGTGTTGCCGATGCCGCCAGCCCGGAGGTCTACACGGTGGAATGGCGCCTGCGCGAGACCGACGGCACCTACAAGCTGATCGACGTCATCGGCGAAGGCATCTCGCTGGTCATCACCCAGCGCGACGAGTTCGCGAGCGTGATCAACCGGCAGGGTTTCGACGGCCTGCTCGATCTGCTGCGCGAACGCGTCGCCGAGCTGGATGCGGCTTAAGCGCTGATGAGCGCCGCCAGCGAGCGTCGCTGGCCGCCGTCGTTGTCAAAGTTGCCTGGATCGAGCCAAGCATCGAACGCGGCGCGGATGCGCGGCCAGTCGTCATCCAGCATGGCAAACCAGGCCGTGTCGCGGTTACGGCTTTTGATGACCATGTGCTGACGGAAAACGCCCTCGAAGGTTAAGCCGTAGCGCTGGGCGGCGCGGCGCGAGACTGCGTGCTCGGCATGGCATTTCCACTCGACGCGGCGATAGCCGAGCTCGTCGAAACAGCGTTTGAGCATCAGATAAATCGCCTCGGTTGACGCGCGCGTGCGCTGCATGGCCGGGGCGATGTTGATGTGGCCGATCTCGATGACGCCATGGGCCGGTACGATGCGCATCAGCGCTGCCATGCCGAGCGGCCGTACGCTCGACCTGTCGATGATCGTGTACATCAGCGGATCGTCGCTCAGGCAGGTCGCTTCGGCCCAGGCGCGAAAGCCGGCCTCGTCGGCGAACGGGCCTTGCGGCAGATAGGTCCAGATCCGCCCGCTGTGATCCTCGGCATAGGCCTCGAACAGCGCTGGCACATGCGCCTCGAGATCGAACGGCACGAGCGACGCATAGCGCCCGTGCATCGGGCTGCGCGGCGGCCACGGCCGCGGTGACCAGTCCTCGACCGGCTCACCCAGCGGCAGCGGCGTGCGCGCTTTACTCATGCTGCGCGGATCGGCTTGTATTTGATGCGATGCGGTTCGGTGGCATCCGCGCCCAGACGGCGGCGCTTGTCCTCCTCATACGCCTCGAAATTGCCCTCGAACCATTCGACATGGCTGTCGCCCTCGAAGGCCAGGATGTGTGTCGCAATGCGATCGAGGAACCAGCGGTCATGGCTGATGATCACGGCGCAGCCGGCGAAATTGAGCAGGGCATCTTCCAGCGCACGCGGCGTGTCGACGTCGAGATCGTTGGTCGGCTCGTCGAGCAGGATGACATTGGCGCCGGTCTTGAGCAGCTTGGCGAGATGCACGCGGTTGCGCTCACCGCCGGAGAGCTGGCCGACACGCTTTTGCTGGTCGGGGCCCTTGAAGTTGAAGGCGGAGACATAAGCGCGTGATGGGATTTCGCGCTTGCCGAGCTCGATCATGTCCTTGCCGTCGGAGATTTCCTCCCACACGGTCTTCTTGCCGTCGAGATCGTCGCGCGATTGGTCGACATAGCCGAGCTTCACGGTCTGGCCGAGCTTGAACGTGCCGCCATCGGGCGTTTCTGTCCCCATGATCATGCGAAACAAGGTGGTCTTGCCGGCACCGTTCGGGCCGATCACGCCGACGATTCCGCCAGGCGGCAGGCGGAAACTCAGATCGTCGATCAGCAGGCGCTCGCCGAAGCCCTTGGCGACATGCTCGGCAATGATGACGTCGTCACCCAGGCGCGGACCGGCCGGAATGGTGATCTGCGCCTGGCCGACCTGGGCCTCGGCGGCCTGCGCCGCCAGCTCCTCATAGGCCTTGATACGCGCCTTGGATTTGGCCTGGCGCGCACGCGGGCTCTGGCGGATCCACTCCAGCTCGCGCTCGAGCGTGCGCCGGCGGGCGTCCTCGCCACGCTCTTCCTGCTCGAGGCGCTTTTGCTTCTGCTCGAGCCAGCGCGAATAGTTGGCCGGATAGGGGCTGCCCTTGCCGCGCTCGAGCTGCAGGCTCCAGCCGGCGCCATTG
>JBHJHH010000037.1:0-17943 GCA_050331015.1 Geminicoccaceae bacterium | reverse complement strand
AGGCGCTTGTCGCGGTAGATCAGGCCGTCCTTGTACAGGCGCACGAACGCTTCGAGCACGGCCCTGGACAGGCCCTCGACCATGGTGAACCGCTCGCGCGGCCAGTCCGGCGAGGTGCCCAGGCGGTGAAGCTGGTTGACGATCATGCCGCCGCTTTGCGCTTTCCAGGCCCAGACACGCTCGAGAAAGGCCTCGCGGCCCATGTCGCGGCGATCGAGACCTTCGGCGGCGAGCTGGCGTTCGACGACCATCTGCGTGGCGATGCCGGCGTGATCGGTGCCCGGCTGCCAGAGCGTGCGGTAGCCTTGCATGCGCTTGAAGCGGCTCAGCACGTCCTGCACGGTGTGGTTCAGGGCATGGCCCATATGTAGGCTGCCGGTCACGTTCGGCGGCGGCATCATGATGCAATAGGGCTGACCATCGCCACGCGGCGCGAACGCATCGGCCGCCTGCCAGCGCTGATAGATGCGCGCCTCGACGTCGGACGGGACGTAGGTCTTGTCCAGCATGGAGCGAACCACTTCGGGATGCTGCACGTTCGATGATCGCGCCTCGGTGCGGCGCAGCGATGCCTGCGCGCGCGGGGCGCCGGGCGTCAGGCTATAGGTGAAGCGCGCGGTGCAGGCAAGGCCGCGGGCGGCGGCGCGTACGCCGGTTTGCCTGCTGGGCGACCAATCGGCGGGTGGCTGATAACGAAGCGGGCGCCGCACCGGCGACACCCGCTTGTCAGGCTCGGTATGGGAAAGGCCGGCTGCAAGGCCGGCCCGGGCGTCAGAGCACTTCGGCGCGCCGCGCGATCTTGCTGATCTCCTTTTCGACCAGACGCTCGACGATCTCGGGCAGGTTCTGGTCGAGCCAGTCCTTCAGCATCGGCTCGAGCATTTCCCGCACGAGCGCTTCGACCGTCTTGCCATCGGAGATCGCCGTGTCGGTTTCTTCCGGCGTCAGCGTGCTGGTCAGCTTGGCAAAGGCGCCGGTCGAGGCGCTGGCTGCCGTGTCGGAGACAAGACCGGTCTTGGCGGAAGGCATCGGGTCGTCCTTTACATCTCGAGGGGAGGGCTGGTCGCTTGACGCCGGCATGCTCGGCCGACCTGTCGGCGCAGCGGCCTGGCTCGTGGCGGGGCGCTGGGGCTGTGGCGGCTCGAATGCGCGCACGGCCGCGGCCGCGGCGGCAGCGACGGCGGCCTGATCGACCTGCGGCGCCGGATCGTCCACGCCTTGGCCCTGCGCTTCCGGATCTGCCCTGTGATCTGCCGACGGCTGCTCCGCCCCGGTTTGGTCGTCCGCGCGTGTCTCGGCGGTGAACTCGGGCTGATCCGTGGCGAACGCGTCATCCGGGGCAGCCGGCGGCTCGCCCAAACGAGTGAAGCGCGGGCCGTTCGGGGGCGCTTCCGGCGCACCGGTTTCGAACGGTGGTGCTGCCAGGTCCGCGCGCGCCGGCTGCGGCGGGAAGCCGGGCTCAGCCGGGCCGCGCGGCGTCTCCGGAGCCGGCGGATCGACCGGCTGGGTCAGATCGAGGACGTCGTCATCGCCATCGCCGCCGGCCTCGTCGAAGGCGCCGGCCAGTGGGTCATCCTTGCCGCTCGGTAGATCCTGCTCCTCTTCGGCGATGATCCGCCGGATCGAGGAGAGGATTTCCTCCATCGACGGCTCCTGGTTCGGCTTCGGTTCGCTCATTGCACCACCACGCAAACGCCCGCATCTGCGGACCGGTTCTCACGGCTGCGCCGTCGGCTTCGGCAAGGTATCCGATACCGGCTGGCCCAGCCCGAACAAACGATCGCGGTTCTCGTCATAGTATTCCTGCACATCGAAGGCATCGACCGGCAGGTTGAGATCTTCGACCGTCAATTGACCCACAGCCGCTTTCAAACGGTAACTCGCATTGATCTGATCGCGGGTTGCCCGCACCAGATCGACTTCAGCTTCAAACAACTCCTGTTCCGCGTCCAGGACATCCAACACCGTACGCGCACCGACCAGCGCTTCCTGGCGCACACCCTCGAGCGCGACACGGTTGGCCTCGACCTGCGCGCGGAACGACCGGATGCGCGCGGATGCGGCATCCAACGCTTCCCAGGCGGCGGTGACCTCTTCGTTGACCTCGCGGCGCACGGCATCCAGCTCCTGGCGCCGTTGCAAGAGGATCTGTTTCGACTGGCGAACGAAAGCGTATTCGCTACCGCCCTGGTACAGGGGTACGCTCACGCGCGCGCCGACCGCGGCGGTGTTCTGGTCATCGATGAGCGAGGTCGGGTCTGTGCCATAGCTGAGCTCGCCCTCGAGGGACAGGCGCGGGCGCAGGCCGGCCAGGGCGATCTCCACATCCTGGCGGGCGGCGGCGACGTCAAAGGCGGCCGCCTGGATGGCCGGGTTTTCCTCTTCGGCCAGGATGCGCGCCTCGGGCTCGCTGTCCGGCAGGGCCTGCATCGGACCGGGCACGACCAGATCGGCCGGCTGCTTGCCGATCACAGCGCGATAGGTGGCGATCGAGGCTTCCAAATCGCCTTCCGAGGCGATGCGTTCGGCACTGGCACCGGACAGGCGCGCTTCGGCCTGGGAGACGTCGGTGCGGGTCACCTCGCCGACCTCGAAGCGATCGCGGGTGGCCTGCAACTGGCGGTCCAGACGCTCTTCGTTGTTGATCGACAGGTTGAGCACGGCACGATCGGCGAGCACGTTGGTGTAGGCCGTGACGGCATCGAGTAGCACGGATTGTTCGGCACTTTGCAGGCGCGCGCGTTGGCCGAGCACGACCTGCTCGGCGCGGCTGACCTCGGCGGCGACCTGTCCGCCCTGGTAGACCGGTTGCTCGAGGAAAACGCCGGTATTGGTCGGCACGCGGCTGTCCGACCCGAGATTGGTCTCGGTGTTCTGCGCCCGATAGGTGCCATCGACGCTGACGCGCGGTCGCCAGCCGCCTACCGCCCGGGCGACGCCTTCGTCGGTGGCGCGCAAGGCCGAACGCTGCGCCTGCAGGTCAGGGTTGCTCGTGTAGGCCAGGGCCAGCGCTTCCTCAAGGGTTTCCCCGTGCGCGACCAATGGGCAGGCCCACAGGCTGACAAGTGCTGCCGAAACAAGTAGGGATTTTCTACCCATGGTGGCGCTCATCTTGACGAAATTCCCCCATTAATGCAAGTCGCCGCGCGCTACCACCCGTACAGGCGGTCGCGCCGGCGAGGCAATCCCGGATGTTGGCCTGATAACGTGGGTTTAGGGCTGATTTTACAACTTAAAAGTCAAACGCCGGGGCTTTTTCCGGTAAGGGCAGTGGCGGTATAGCAGCATCCGCAATGATACTACTACCAACGTGGCCGCCCGATTTGCGGAACACCGTCACGCGACCCACGCGGCTATTGGCGACCACCGCGCACAGCCGGCCGCCCTCGGCCAATTGTTCGATCCAGGCCGGGCTCGGTGCTGCGATCTCGCCGCACACAAAGATGGCATCGAACGGCGCCTGATCCGCGAGGCCCTGGCTGAGATCCTCGCTCGGAATGACCACAATGCTGTCGATGCCGAGACGATCATAGACGGCATTGACCGATTCGATCTCGACGCTGGCCGGTTCCAGATCGATGACCGCCTGGGCCAGGCGGTTGATCACGGCAGCGCAGTATCCGGTCGTGCAGCCGACGACCAGCACGGTATCCGAGGGCTTCAGCTCGGCGGCCTGGACCATGCGGGCAAAGGCGAGCGGCTCGATCAGGTTGCCGCCGCCGGCGATCGGCAGGTCCTCGTCGATATAGGCGACGCTGGCCATGGTCTTGGGCAAAAACGCCTCGCGCGGGATCTCGCCCATGGCCTCGAGCACGGCCGGATCGTCGATCCGGTTGGGGCGAAGCTGGTTTTGCACCATATTGATGCGTGCCTTCGCGGTCTCCATGGCGATCCTCATGCGTTGTCGGCTCAGGCGTCGCTGCCGACACCCCACAGCCTCGGTTTCTTAAGGGCCCAGACCGGTCAAGACAATGCATTGGCCGCGCGCCTTTTTGCCCGGTTGCGCTGCCGCTTGTCGTTGACCGCTCAACCGCTTACGCGTATAGCCAGCCTCCGCGCCAAGCGGCCGGGTAGCAAAGTGGTAATGCAGGGGACTGCAAATCCTCGATCGGCGGTTCGATTCCGCCCCCGGCCTCCAGCAAGCGGTCGCCCTCGAACGGGCGGCAGCCTGCGGTGAGGCGCCAAGGCCGTGCGTGGCGGCACGGTTTTCCGGGACTTGCAAAATCATGGCGTTTTGCTATCCCCACCGCCCCAGACGGGCTGTTCCTCGGTAGCTCAGCGGTAGAGCAATCGGCTGTTAACCGATCGGTCGTAGGTTCGAATCCTACCCGGGGAGCCAACTTCCGACATCACCAATCCGACCGTTCGACCGCCGCGCGGCCTGCATACGCGCGCGAAATGCCATTGCACTGTCATCATCGGCCGTGACAACGCTTGCGCCTATGAACTGGCTGAGCGAATTCTGGCAGCGGTTGCGCACCAACGATCAGGTCATCCTGTCGGTCCTGGCGATCGGTGTCGGCCTGGCGGCGGGCTATGGCTCGATCGGCTTTCGTCTGGTCATTGCCGAGCTGCAGTTTTTCCTGTTCGGTGACGGCGGCGAGCAGCTCGCGACCATCGCGCGCGCCTTGCCCGCCTGGCAGATCGTGCTCGTGCCCACCCTGGGCGGCCTGCTCGTCGGCATCATCGTGGCGTACGTCCTGCCCGGCAAGGTACCGGCCGGCGTGCCCGATGTCATCGAAGCGGCCGCTTTGCACAGCGGGCGCATGTCGTTGCGCAACAGCCTGGCCGCGACCGCGCTCAGCGCCGGCAGCATCGCCTGCGGGGCCTCGGTCGGGCGCGAAGGGCCGATCGTGCACCTTGGCGCCGCCATCGGCTCTTATGTCGCCCGCTATGTCGATCTGAACGCTCCGCTGACCCGCACGCTGTTGGGCTGCGGCACGGCGGCCGGCGTGGCCGCGGCGTTCAACGCGCCGATCGCCGGCGTGTTCTTCGCGCTCGAGGTCGTCGTCGGCCATTATGGCCTGGGCGCGTTCTCGCCGGTCGTGCTCGCCTCGGTCATGGGCACGATGATCTCGCGCATCCATTTCGGTGAGGACGTCGCCTTTGTCGTCAGCGAGACCGGCATCACCAGTTTCTGGGAAATGCCGGCGTTCCTCTTGCTCGGCCTGCTGTGCGGCGGCGTGGCCGTTGGCATGATGCGCGGCGTCGGCCTGGTGCAGCAAGCGCATGACCGGCTGGCAACACCAAAAGTGCTTCGGCCGGTGCTGGCCGGCCTTGTGGTCGGGCTGCTGGCGATCTCCTATCCGGAAATCCTCGGCGTCGGCTATGAGGCGACCGACAACGCCCTGCACGGCCACTATGCCCTGCACCTGCTCATCGTCCTGGCGATCCTCAAGGCGGCTGCGAGCTGTCTGTGTCTCGGCTCGCTGTTCGGCGGCGGCTGGTTCAGCCCGGCCTTGTTCGTCGGCGCCATGGTCGGTGGCGCGTTCGGCATTGTTGCCGGCGGGATCTTCCCGGCGCTGGCCTCGAGCCCGGCGACCTATGCCCTGATCGGCATGGGTGCGGTTGCCGGCAGCGTGCTCGGCGCGCCGATCTCGACGACCATCATGATCTTCGAGCTGACCAGCAATTACGGTGTCGCCTTCGCCCTGATGGTCAGCACGGCGGTGGCCGCGGTGCTCAGCAAGGAAGTGTTCGGCCATTCGGTGTTCACCTACATGCTCGAGCTGCGTGGCATCAGCCTGTCACGCTCGCGCGATCGCGCCCTGATTCAGCACCGGCGCGTGATCGACGTCATGCGCACCGACCACCAGGCGGTAGCGAAAGACACCAGCCTGCATGAGGTCGGTGAACGCCTGCGCCGCTCGCTGGCACCGGTCTATGTCAGCGATCCGGAGGGGACGTTCGTCGGCACGATCGCCTTCGATGATTTCCTGCAGGCGACCAGTGGCGCGGGTATCGAGAAGCCGCCGCGCAATGCCGGTGAGCTGGCGCGCCGGCCGCGCGCGTCCTTGCGCGTCGACGATAACCTGATGCGCGCGCTGCAGCTGTTCGAGAGCAGTGGCGAAACGCAGTTGCCGGTTGTCGATACCCGCAAGCCGCCTAGAGTGGTCGGCAGGCTGAACCACCGCGACGTGCTGCTGGTCTACAACCAGGCCCTGTTGCACGCGCGCGCCATCGAACGCGGTGATGACTGAGCGCCGCACGCGGCCGGTTCGTCCGCTTGGGGAGATCGAAAGCCACCATGAGCGAGGGCAGCGTCCCGCTTGACGAGCATCTGCCGGTCGAGGCGCCATACCTGCAGGGCCTGAACCCGGAGCAGCGCGCCGCCGTCCTGGCCGAGGACGGGCCATTGCTCATCCTGGCCGGTGCCGGCACCGGCAAGACGCGCGTGCTGACCACGCGGCTGGCGCACATGCTCATGACGCGCGGCATCTATCCGAGCCAGCTCCTGGCGGTGACCTTTACCAACAAGGCCGCGCGCGAGATGGTCGCGCGGGTCGAGCAGATCATGCAGCGCAATGCCCAGGGCTTGTGGCTGGGCACGTTTCACAGCATCGGGGCGCGCATCCTGCGCCGCCATGCCGAGCTGGTGGGTCTGCAATCGAGCTTCACGATCATCGACACCGACGATCAGATCCGTCTGCTCAAACAGGTGCTGCGCGCTGCCGATATCGACGAAAAACGCTGGCCGGCCAGACAGTTGCTCGGCATCATCCAGCGCTGGAAAGATCGCGGCTACACGCCGGGCAAGGTGCCTGCCTCCGAGATCGGCGATTTCGCCATCGGCCGCTCGTGTGAGTTGTATGGCCGCTATCAGGAGCGCCTGCTGTCGCTCAATGCCTGCGATTTCGGTGATCTCCTGCTGCACAATCTGAGCCTGTTCGCTGCGCATGCGGACATTCTGCGCGACTACCAGCAACGTTTTCGCGCCGTGCTGGTCGATGAGTACCAGGACACCAATGTCGCACAGTATCTGTGGCTGCGTCTGCTAGCGCAAAGCTACAAGAACATCACGTGTGTCGGTGACGACGATCAGTCGATCTATTCCTGGCGCGGCGCCGAGGTTGGCAATATCCTGCGCTTCGAGCGCGATTTCCCCGGTGCGCAGGTCATTCGTCTGGAGCGCAATTATCGCTCGAGCGGGCATATACTTGGTGCCGCCGGCGGCCTGATTGCCAACAATGCCGCGCGCATGGGCAAGACCTTGTGGACCGAGGGCGCCCAGGGTGAACGCGTGGCCATTGCGGGCTTGTGGGACGATCAGGAAGAAGCCCGTTTCGTCAGCGAGCGCATCGCCGCCCATCGCGACGCCGGCGGCGCGCTGTCCGACACGGCCGTGCTCGTGCGCGCCGGCCACCAGACGCGCGCCTTCGAGGAACGCTTCATCCAGATCGGTATGCCGTATCGTGTTGTCGGCGGGCTGCGCTTCTACGAGCGCGCGGAAATTCGCGACGCGATTGCCTATCTGCGTCTGATCAACAGTTTTGATGATGATCTGGCCTTTGAGCGCATCGTCAACACGCCCAAGCGCGGCCTCGGTGAGGCGAGCACCCAGACCATCGCGCGCCATGCCCGCGCGCAGGAGCTGTCGCAGTTCATGGCCGCTCGGGCGTTATGCGCCACCGACGAACTCAGCGGGCGGGCGCGCAACGCCTTGCGACTGTTCACCGAGAACATCGAGCGCTGGCGGCACGAAGCGCCCGAGCTGACGCCCCGCGCGTTGTGCGAGCGCGTGCTCGAGGAAAGCGGCTACACCGATATGTGGCGCAACGACAAATCGCCCGATGCGCCGACCCGGCTGGACAATCTGAAGGAGCTGGCCCTCGCGCTGGATGAATTCGAAACGCTGGGCGGCTTTCTCGAACATGTCAGCCTGGTTATGGACAACGCCTCGGATCCGGAAGCCGACATGGTCGTGGTCATGACCTTGCATGCCGCCAAAGGCCTGGAGTTCGACGGCGTCTTCCTCGCCGGCTGGGAGGAGGGCCTGTTTCCCAACCAGCGCGCGCTCGATGAGGGCGGCAATGCGGCGTTGGAGGAAGAGCGGCGGCTGGCTTATGTCGGCATCACCCGCGCACGCCGGCGCTGCACGATCTCGTTTGCCAGCAATCGCCGCTTTTACGGCCAGTGGAGCAGCTCGATCCCCTCGCGCTTCATCGAGGAACTGCCGGCCGAGCACATCGACGTCCTGCACCGCAGCCCGCGCAGCGAAAGCGAGCCGTCGGGCTGGTTCGACAGCGTGCAGCCGAGCGCCAAGGTGGCCGCCTTCAGCGCACGGCGGAGCCAGCGCGACGGGTTGCTCATCGAGGGCCGTGCGCAGCGGCTCGACTCGGCCGCGCCGGCGAGCGGCTTCGCACTCGGCCAGCGCATTTTCCACCAGAAATTCGGCTATGGCCGCATCGAGGGCATCACCGGCGACAAGATCGACATCGCATTCGAGAAAAGCGGCCGCAAGCGCGTGCTCGCCAGCTTCATCGAGGCCGCCTGACATGGCCCTGAAGCCGTTTCGCGCCAGCGCCGGCGATGATCTGTTTTGTCTGAGCTTCACCGTGCCGGCCGCCTGCGCCCAGCCGTTCATGGACGGGCTGGACGAGCTGTGTTTGAGCGTCTCGGTGTTCGAGCAGCCGAGCGCGGCGGATGAGATCGATGCCGCCTACTGGCGGGTCGAGGTCCTGGCCCAGGCCGGTGACGGGCTGCTCGATCTGCAGGCCCGCATCGCCGGCATCGCGGCGCAAAGCGGTCTGGCAGAACCGGAAATCTCGCTTGCGGCGCTGCCGGCCCAGGACTGGCTGGCGGCCACCGCCGGCAGCTTTCCGCCGCTTTCGATCGGCCGCTTTTTCATCCATGCCAGCACGTATGACGGCGCCCTGCCGGCGAACAGCCTCGCGATCATGCTCGATGCCGGCCTGGCCTTCGGCTCAGGTGAACACGCCACCACCGCCGGCTGCCTCGAGGTGCTGGACCATCTGCTGGCCCAGGGGTTTGCGCCCAAGACCGTGCTCGATATCGGCACCGGCTCCGGCATCCTGGCGATTGCCGCCGCCAAGGCTCTGCCGGATGCGCGTATCATTGCCAGCGACAACGATCCGATCGCCATGCGGGTGGCGGCCGAGAACGCCACGCGCAATCGCGTCGACGATCGCATCTTGTGCCGTACGGCCGAGGGCTATGAGCACGCCCGCATCGCCGAGCATGCGCCCTATGCGTTGGTTTTCGCCAATATCCTGGCCGATCCGCTGATCGCGCTGGCGCCCGATCTGGCCGAGCATCTGGCACCGGACGGCTATGCGCTGCTGGCGGGCCTGTTGGATACCCAGGTCGAGGCCGTCATGCGCGCCCACGAGATCGTCGGCCTCAGGCTGATCGCCCGCCACGAGCGCGCGCCCTGGCCGACGCTGGTGCTCGGCAAAACCGGCTGAACGGGGCAGAAAAACACAGCGGTAACGGTGGTTGCACCGCGTGGCGGCCTTCGCTATAGCCTTGCGACCGCGCCGGACGGGCCCCATGTGCAAGCGCTCGTCGTCTACCAGGTCGCGCGCAAGATTTCGGAGCCGATGATGTCGAAGATGAAGACCAACCGCGCGGCGGCGAAGCGGTTCGGGTTCACCGGAAGTGGCAAGATCAAGCGCAATCACGCCTATCATCGCCACTGTCTGACGCAGAAGACGCAGAACCAGAAGGTCCGCCACCGCAAGCCGGCGATGGTCGCCAAGGCCGACGAGGCGATGATTCGTAGGCTGTTGCCGAACGGCTGAAAACCGCGCGCATACAAGCACATAGGGAATTGAGCAGTCATGGCTCGCGTTAAGAGAGGCGTCACCGCGCACGCCCGCCACAAGAAAGTCCTCAGCCAGGCCTCGGGCTATACCGCTCGCCGCAAGAACACGATTCGCGTTGCCAAGCAGGCGGTCGAGAAGGCGCAGCAATATGCCTATCGCGATCGCAAGGTTAGGAAGCGTGATTTCCGCGCCTTGTGGATCCAGCGCATCAACGCCGCCGCGCGCGAGCAGGGCCTGCGTTATGGCGAGTTCATGCACGGCCTGAAGGAAGCCGGCATCGAGGTCGACCGCAAGGTGTTGGCCGATCTGGCCGTGCGCGACCCGCAAGGCTTTAACGTGTTGGTCGCCCAGGCACGCGGTGCCTTGCAGGCCTGAACCGCCTGCGGCTGGCAGCGTTGTGATCCAGGGCTAGAAGGGGTCGCCGGTCGGCCCCTTTTTGCTTGATGTCATAGGTCAGCCAGCTACACCGCAGCCTTAGGTTTCCGCCGTTTTCACGAGGATTGGAAGGGCAGTCATGCAAGGCCTATCGATGACGGATGAAGTGGCGCAAGTGCGTGATGCCATCCTCGCCGAGATCGAGCAGGCCGACGATATCGCCGCCATTGAGGCCGTGCGCGTCTCGGCCTTGGGCAAAAAGGGCCGGATCACGGCGCTGACCAAGAGCCTCGGCCAGGCCGATCCGGACGAGCGGCGCGCGCTCGGCCAGCTGTTCAACGAGGCCAAACAGGCCGTATCCGATGCCTTGGCCGCCCGCAAGGAAATACTGGAAAACAAGGCCTTAGAAGAAAAACTTCAGGCCGAGCGGATCGATGTCGGCCTGCCCGCCAGACCACGCGACAGCGGCCGGCTGCACCCGGTCAGCCAGGTCACCGACGAGATCATCGCGATCTTCGCCGATATGGGCTTCGCGGTCGCCGAAGGCCCGGATATCGAGAACGATTTCAATAACTTCACCGCGCTGAACATTCCCGAGAACCACCCGGCGCGGCAGATGCACGACACGTTCTATTTGGCGCCAAACGCGCCTGACCGAACGCCTCACGACGAGACAATGTCACCATCTGGTGACAACGCGCTACAGGCGGTGACAAAACACCCATCTGGTGACAATTCACCACACGCGGTGACAAAACACCCATCTGGTGACAGTTCACCGCTTGTGTTGCGTACGCATACCTCGCCGGTGCAGATCCGCACCATGCTCAGCGAAAAGCCGCCGCACCGGATCATCGCTCCGGGGCGCACCTATCGCTGCGACAGCGACATGACGCACACGCCTATGTTCCACCAGGTCGAGGGCCTGCTGATCGACCAGCGCACCCATTTCGGCCACCTCAAGGGCTGCCTGATCGATTTCGTGCACGCCTTTTTCGAGCGCGACGACATCGGCGTGCGCTTTCGCCCGAGCTTCTTCCCGTTCACCGAGCCCAGCGCCGAGATGGACATCGGCTGCGATCGCTCCGGCGGTCAGCTCCGCCTGGGCGAGGGCGATGACTGGCTGGAAATCCTGGGCTGCGGCATGGTGCATCCGAACGTGCTGCGCAATGTCGGCCTCGATCCCGAGATCTACCAGGGCTTTGCCTTCGGCATGGGCATCGACCGGGTGGCCATGCTGAAATACGGCATCCCCGATCTGCGCACCTTCTTCGATGGCGATCTGCGCTGGCTGCGCCATTACGGCTTCCTGCCGCTCGACATCCCGACGACATATGGTGGCCTGTCGCGATGAAATTCACGCTGCCCTGGCTGAAAGAGCACCTCGACACCGAGGCGGATATCGACCGCATCGCCGAGACCCTGACGCGGCTGGGCCTCGAGGTCGACGCGGTGCACGACCCGACGGCCGAGCTGGCGCCGTTTTCCGTCGCCGAGATCACCGCGGTGCGCCAGCACCCCAACGCCGACAAGCTCAACCTGTGCACGGTCGAGACCAGGCACGGCACCTTCGAAGTGGTCTGCGGCGCGCCCAATGTCCGCCCGGGCCTGAAGGGCATTTTCGCGCCGGAAGGCTCGACCATCCCGGTCAACGGCATGGTCTTGAAGAAGACCGCGATTCGCGGCGTCGACAGCCAGGGCATGCTCTGTTCGGCGCGTGAGCTGAAGCTCGGCGAGGATCACACCGGCATCATCGATCTGGACGGCGATCCGGCGATCGGCACGCCGGCGGCCGCGGCGCTCGGTCTGGAAGGGCCGGTGATCGACGTCGATCTGACGCCGAACCGGGCGGATTGCTTCGGCATCACCGGCATCGCCCGCGAGCTGGCCGCGGCCGGCCTGGGCCGCCTCAAGAGCCGGCCGATCGACGCCGTGCCGTCGAGTTTCAAGCGCGATCTCAACGTCACCCTGGCGTTTCCGGACAGCGACAGGGCGGCCTGTCCGTTGTTCGTCGCCAGGCCGTTTCGTGGCGTGCGCAACGGGCCGAGCCCGGCCTGGCTGCAAAACCGCCTGAGCGCCATCGGCCTGCGGCCGATCTCGCGCCTGGTCGACATCACCAACCTGGTGACCATCTCGCACGGCCGGCCGCTGCATGTGTTCGATGCCGGCAAGCTCGCCGGCCATATCAGCCTGCGGCTCGGCCAGAGCGGCGAACAGCTGCTGGCGCTGGATGGCAAGACCTATGCCATCAGCCCGGACGACACGGTCATCTCTGATGACACCGGCCCGATCTCGCTGGGCGGCATCATGGGTGGCGAGAGCACCGGTTGCGACGACGGCACCACCGAGGTCATCCTCGAGGTGGCTTTGTTCGATCCCGAGCGGGTGGCGCGCACCGGTCGCCGGCTCGGCATCGACAGCGATGCGCGTACCCGCTTCGAGCGCGGCGTCGATCCGCATTTCGTCCTGCCCGGCGTCGAGCTGGCCTCGAAGCTGATCCTCGAGCTGTGCGGCGGCGAGGCCGGCGACATCGTCGTGGCCGGCTCGATCCCGCAAGGACCGACGCCCTTTTTGTTCCGCACCAGTCACTTGCAGCGTATTGCTGGTATCACGCTTGAAGACAGCGAGATCGAGCAGCATCTGAGCGCGCTCGGTTTCACCGTCACCGGCCATGACGACGGCTTCATGGTCACGCCGCCGAGCTGGCGCCGCGACATCAGCCACGAGACCGACGTGGTCGAGGAAATCGCCCGCCTGCACGGCTATGACAAGATCCCGCCAGTGCCGGTGACGCGCACCGAAACCGTGGCGCGCACGGTGATCACGCCCGAGCAGACCCGGCGGCGCATGGTCCGGCGCAAGCTCGCCGAAGCGGGTCTCAACGAGGCGGTCACCTGGTCGTTCACGCGCGAGGATCTGGCCAAAGCCTTCGGCGGCGTGCCGGCGCGGCTCGCCAATCCGATCAGCTCGGAACTGTCGGTCATGCGGCCGTCGCTGCTGCCCAACCTGCTGCTCGCCGCCGAGGCCAATCGCAAGAACGGCGAGGCGCGCGGGGCGCTGTTCGAGCTCGGCCCGCGTTTCACCGGCGATCAGGCCGGCGAGCAGGAATGGGTCGCTGGCGGGGTGCGTTACGGAACGGCGGCGCCGCGCCATTGGGGCGCCGATGGCCGGCTGGTCGATGCCCTCGATGCTAAGGCCGATGCGCTCAGCGCGCTCGAGGCCGCCGGCGTCAAGATCGATGCCGTGCAGATCGATACCGAGACCCCGTCGCACTACCATCCGGGGCGCAGCGGCCGGCTCAAGCTCGGGCCGCAGGCGGTGCTGGCGCATTTCGGCGAGATCCATCCGATCGCCGGGCGCAAGCTCGATCTGGGCGCGCCGATGATCGGTTTTGAAGTGTTTCTCGATGCGCTGCCCAAGGCCAAGGCCAAGATCGGCTCGCGCGCGCGCCCGCCCTTGCAGGTCTCGCCGTTCCCGGCGGTCGAGCGTGATTTCGCCTTCATCGTCGCCGATCACGTCAGCGCCGAGGCCTTGCTCAAGGCGGTGCGCACGGCCGACAAGAACCTGATCCGTGAGGTCACCGTGTTCGATGTCTATGCCGGCAAGGGTGTCGAGCCGGGCCACAGCTCGATCGCGTTGTCGGTGACCTTGCAATCGGACACCAAGACGCTCGAAGACAGCGACATCGAGCCGGTCGTGCAGCGCATCGTCGCCGCGGTCAGCAAGGCCACAGGCGCGACCTTGCGGGCGTAGGTCAGCGCCGGCTGAACGGGCGGTGCAAACGGCCTTTCAGCGGCGCGCAAACCGGCTTATCACGCCTAGACCCTGGATCACCGGCAGCGCTGGGCTCGCCGGCGCCAGTCACCTGTTGGAACGCCGACGTCCATGGCCGATACCGCGCATATCCGCAATTTCTCCATTATCGCCCATATCGACCACGGCAAATCGACCCTGGCCGATCGCATCATCGAGCTGTGCGGCGGTCTGGATGCCCGCGAGATGACCGCGCAGGTGCTGGACAGCATGGATATCGAGCGCGAGCGCGGCATCACCATCAAGGCCCAGACCGTGCGGCTGACCTACCAAGCCCAGGACGGCGAGAGTTATGTCTTCAATCTGGTCGACACGCCGGGCCATGTCGATTTCGCCTACGAGGTCAGCCGCTCGCTGCGCGCCTGCGAGGGCTCGCTGCTGCTGATCGATGCCACCCAGGGCGTCGAGGCGCAGACGTTGGCCAATGCCTATCAGGCGATCGACGCCGATCACGAAATCATCCCGGTGCTCAACAAGATCGATCTGCCGGCGGCCGAGCCGGAGCGCATCAAGGAGCAGATCGAGGATATTCTGGGTCTCGATGCCGACGATGCCCTGATGATTTCGGCCAAGACCGGCGTTGGCGTGCCGGACGTGCTCGAGGCCATCGTCAAGCGCCTGCCGCCACCCAAAGGCGATCCCGACGCGCCGCTGAAAGCGCTGTTGGTGGATAGCTGGTACGACACCTATCTCGGCGTGGTCACGCTCGTGCGCGTGCGCGAGGGCCGGCTGAAGCGCGGCATGCGCGTGCGCATGATGGGCACCGGCGCGGTGCACGATGTCTTGCGCGTCGGCACGTTCTCCCCCAAACCGGTCGCCACCGATGAGCTGACGCCGGGCGATATCGGCTTCATCAATGCCGGCGTGAAGGACCTGGCCGACACCCGCGTCGGCGACACCATCACCGAGGAAAAACGCCAGGCTGATGCGCCGCTGGCCGGCTTCCGGCCGTCGCAGCCGGTGGTCTTTTGCGGCATGTTTCCGGTCGATACCGGCGATTTCGACGATTTGCGCGACGCGCTCGGCAAGCTGCGCCTCAATGATGCCAGTTTCGAATACGAACCGGAGACCTCGGCCGCGCTCGGCTTCGGCTTTCGCTGCGGCTTTCTGGGGCTGCTCCATCTGGAAATCGTCCAAGAACGCCTGTCACGCGAATTCGACCTCGACCTCGTCCTGACCGCCCCCAGCGTGGTCTACAAGGTCTACATGACCGACGGCGAGCTGATCGAAATGCACAACCCGGCCGACATGCCGGATGTCTCCAAGATCGATCACATCGAAGAGCCCTGGATCCGCGCGACCATCCTGGTGCCGGACGAATACTTGGGCGCCGTCCTGTCGCTGTGCACGGAAAAACGCGGCGTCCAGCTCGAGCTGACTTATGTCGGCAACCGCGCCATGCTGGTCTATCGCCTGCCGCTCAATGAAGTCGTCTACGATTTCTATGACCGGCTCAAGTCCTACTCGCGCGGTTATGCTAGCTTCGACTATCAGCTCGAAGGCTACGACGAATCCGACCTGGTCAAGCTGGCGATCCTAATCAATAGCGAGCCAGTCGACGCGCTGGCGTTACTGGTGCACCGCTCGGCCGCCGAAAGCCGCGGCCGCGCGCTCTGCGAGCGCCTGAAAGAGCTGATCCCGCGGCAGATGTACCAGGTCGCCATCCAAGCGGCGATCGGCGGGCGCATCGTCGCCCGCGAGACGGTCAAGGCGTTCCGCAAGGACGTGCTCGCCAAATGCTATGGCGGCGACGTCACCCGCAAACGCAAGCTTTTGGAAAAGCAGAAAGCCGGCAAGAAGCGCATGCGCTCGATCGGCAAGATCGACATCCCGCAAGAGGCGTTCCTCGCCGCGCTCAAGATGGAGTAGAAATAGCATATTCGAGAGTCTTCTTTCTTGCTCGATCGTTATCAAAAGATTATGCGACGGCCTCTCTATCTCACATAGTGGTTTTGCCATTAAAAGTTACCCTCTGGACAACTCCATTTCCCTAGGTATCTCCGCTTTTTGAAGCAGCATGAGCCTGCCGCAGGATGCTAGCTCTTTGTGATTAATACGTTGGTCTAATTGCTTTAGTCAAACGCCTAGATTTCATAGCGTCGAGGGCGATTGTACTTTTCGTGGAGATTGGGGGGAGGTCTTCAATGTGGCGCGAACTATTTGTCGTGTTTGGTGTTGGCTGTTGCTTGAGCATCAGTAGTGTAGCGGAAACATACTATTATGGCGAGTTTGATCCTAATACCGTCCAGCTTGAGAGCTTACCGGGCAGACCTGGAGAGTTCAAGACTCTTCGTAGATTTACTTTTACGGACCCGGATGGCCTACAATGGATTGTGCCTGAAGGGGCAGAGATAAACGGCGCCAGTATACCAAGACTCCTTTGGACTGTATATGGAGCTCCAATGGGGGCTTATAATAAAGGCGCAGAAGCTAGTTACTTGAATGCATCCGTGATTCATGATTTTTACTGTGATACGAAAGGAGGCGAAGAAAAGAGAACGGCTCATTCAACACACAAAGCATTCTACTATGCTATGTTGACAGATGGTGTGGATCCTTCGCGCGCTGCGCAGATGTACTACGCTGTTCGGACCTTTGGCCCACATTGGTGGGTAGAGAGAACTTTTTCAGCTGACGGTGAGTCGGCTAGAGCCGAAATAGTAACCAGTATTCCGGCCGTGCGAGAGAGGCAAATTTCCGAGGCGGACAAGTTAAAGGCTCAAGCGAACTTGGCGGTTGTCGACCAAAGACTTGCAGACACTCCGAGTGAGTCTGCCTCGTCGGGAGGAATTTTTTCTTGGGTGGGTGGGCTCTTTGGTAGCACGGCAGCTACAGATTTTGATCCAGACCAGGTGAGCGCGGCTGATGAACTTGAAATTACAGAGGCAGACTTGAATGCGCTTGAGGCGATGGCTGATGAGCAGCGCGAAGAAATCATCAAGCGTGAGAATCCGGAGATAAAGAATATACGCGATTAGCCTGGCTATAATCAAGATAGACCCAAGTAATTGGCGTTATGGCTCGCTAGTCGGGCTTATGCAGTGGCGTGAGCCTTTACATTCGTGCGGTATACGGTGGAGGTGGGCGCACCCGACTGTGCGGACGGCCTTGTATTTCCTCGCGGATTCGCTCGCACAGCCGGTACAGAAACTCAGGTTGCCAGACAAGCCCCTGAAGCTGCGTAGCACTTTGAGTTTTTTCGCTGGGTATTAAGAGGAGTCCCCACAGCAAATGCGGCGAGGAATGTCGCCGCCGATACCGTTCACACTAGGCGCCGCCACAGAATCTTGCAAACTGGTCGCCTCGGCCGTCCAACACGTCCCCGTGTTTTCACGCGCCGTGCGCGCGTGGGCGTGTTATGAGCAAGAACTGAACTAAGCAATAAAGGGAGGCTGGAGCATGCCGACATTCATCACGCTGGCGACCTGGACCGAGCAGGGCATCAAGGACGTCAAGCAGTCCGGGGCGCGCTATGACGCATTCAAGGCCCTGGTCGAAAGCAAGGGCGGCGCGGTGCGCTCGCTATACATGACCATGGGCGCGCATGACCTGATCGTGACCTATGATCTGCCGAGCGATGACGCGGCGGCCGAAGTGGCGCTCACGCTCGGCCAGGGCGGCAATATCCGCACCCAGACGCTGAAGGCGTTCGACGAGGACGCCTATCGCCGGCTGACCGCCGGGCTCTAGGGCGCCCGCAAACGTCGCGGTGCGCCGCCGGCGCCGCACGATCGACGCGCGCAGCGGGCCAGCGGCGATGGCGGGCTCAGTCGATCGGGCCGAGCTGGAAGGCGCGCGCGTTGCCGGTGGCAAGGTCGGTGGTTTCCAGCTTGAGCCAGCCGCCGAAATCATCCAGCTCGTCGACGATGACGGCAAAGCGGGCGCCGCTGTCGCGCGCGATGATCTCGATCCTGGCGCCCTGGCGCACGCGCTGGTCGAACGGGATGACGATGGCGTTGCCGGTGGCGTT